>NZ_PENV01000011.1:0-188217 GCF_003144375.1 Proteus genomosp. 4 str. ATCC 51469 | reverse complement strand
GATACCGACACAGATACTGACGTTGATACCGACACAGATACTGATGTTGATACCGGCATTGATGGAGAAAATAATCTTGATATCGCGGCATTACTTCAGTTAGGTGAAGCCTCAGAAACAATATCGAATGAGCAACCAGATAATGTTGAGTTACCTGAATTAAGTGAATTGTTAACGGATGCAAGTCAGGCCAATATTAATATTGATAATATTGTTCCAGCTTCTCAAGAAACAGAACAGGCAATTCAGTCTCCACTTTTTGTTAGTGAAACGACACATGATGGGAATATTGAATCTCATCAGGTTGCAACACTAATAACAGAGGAAGATATGGGGACAACTCATAATATCTAAATCTATAAAAATAAAATAAATAATTAACATCCTCGTGCCAATACGGCATGAGGATGTTTTTCCCATATTAAGGTATTATTATGGAAAATAGTGAAAATAATAACGCTCATTGCTATTTAGAAAATTATAAAGAAGCGATTATAAATATAGCCAATCATTACCGATTAGATTTTTCACCAGAAAATATCAATATCACGGCTAAATGGTATGAGAATAATATTTCTTATGATGATGTAATTAAATTATTAGCTAGACAATGTTGTTTAGTTGCTAAATTTATAGACAGCAAAAAATTTAAATTCAATGTTTGGTCGTTACCCGTTGTTGTTGAAAGTAATGATGGCAGAGTGGGAATAGTTCAAAATATAAAAGGTAATAACGCGACAATATTATTCAGCGGCGATCATGGTCTAGCTATTGATGTTGATATAGACACACTAAAAGAAAATATAAAAAGAATTGCTATTTTTAGACCAATGGTTGATAGACCTGATCCAAGAGTGGATTTATATATTAAACCGACAGAAAAACATTGGCTATGGCGCATTTTATTAAGAGACGTTTCTCCTTATAAATATGTCATTATGGCAACGTTTATTATTAATGTCTTGGGTTTGGCTGGGATCACTTATTCTATGCAAACCTATGATAGGATTATTCCATCACAATCTTATTCAACGATGTTTGTTTTGGTTGTGGGCGTATTAATTGCTTTTATTTTTGATTATATTCTTAAAATGTTGCGTTATGGAGTGATTGATTTATTAGGAAAAAAAGCTGATTTACGCATGTCAGATCGTGTTTATGGGCATTCTTTAAGGATAAAAGACAGTAATCGCCCACCTTCTACAGGTTCTTTTATTTCTCAGTTGCGCGATCTTGAACAAATTAGAGAAATGATGACGTCTAGTACAGTCGCAGCCATTGCAGATTTACCTTTCTTTCTCTTTTTTCTCTTTATTATTTATATGATTGGCGGAATTATTTGTGTCATTCCATTAGCTGGTTTTTTCTTAATGATAACGCCTGGGCTATTAGCACAGAAAAAATTGTTTGTGCTTGCCAACGAAGCAATGAGAGAAAGCACTCTACGTAGTGGCATGATTGTTGAATCAGTTCAAGGGCTTGATGATATCAAAGCTATGCAGGCAGAGTATCGTTTCCAACAGCAATGGGTCCATTATACAAAAACGAGTGCTGAAGCCAGTTTAAAGCTAAAACACCTAACACATAAATTAAGTAGTATGGCCTATTTTATTCAAAACAGTGTGTTTGTGGGGGTGATTTGTATGGGAACCCCTTTAGTGATCAGTGGTGAACTTTCCACTGGGGCACTCGTCGCTTCTTCTATATTAAGTTCCCGAATGATGGGGCCTATTTCTCAAATGGCGAATATTATTACGCGTTGGCAACAAACTAAGGTATCAATAAAAGGGCTGACGTCTATTATGGAATTACCAGTTGATCATCCTACGTCTATTAAAAAAGTCCATTTACCTTTTATTAAAGGCCATTATAAATTAGAGAATATTGGTTTTAAATTTAATCAAAATAGCCCAAATTATGCGATTTATATAAATGAATTAGAAATTAAACCCGGTGAGAAAATTGCGATTATAGGTCGCAATGGTGCGGGTAAATCCTCTTTGCTTTCGGCACTTTTTGGTAAGATGGAATATCAAGAAGGAACAATAACACTAGATAATATTGAATTAAATACCTTAGATCCTTCAGATTTACGTAGAGATGTGGGCTATTTAAGCCAAAATGCTAAGTTATTTTACGGTACTGTACGAGATAATGTGACATTAGGAAATCCATTAGCTACCGATGAGGAAATTTATCAAGTTCTTGAGGAAACAGGTGCTGCTGAATTTATAAATAAATTACCAGAAGGGATTAATTATATTATTCAAGAAGGCGGTATTGGGATATCAGGAGGGCAAAAACAGTCATTATTATTAAGCCGTTTGTTATTGAAAAAACCAACGACTTTACTATTGGATGAGCCAACAGCATCTCTTGATGATATTACTGAAGCTAATTTCATTAAGAATATTGAAAAAACGTCTCTTGGAAAAACATTTATTATTACCACGCATAGAAAAAAATTATTAGAACTTGTGGATCGTATTATTGTTGTTTCGGGTGGCAAAATTGTACTTGATAAACCCAAAGCAGTTGCATTAAAAATGCTTTCAGGAGTAACAGATGAAAAATAAAAAAGATAACTCATCGAATGCAGTATCTCCTGATGAGATGAATAAGTTGGTAAAAGAATTAGAAAGTTTAAATCAACAACACAATCAAGGAATACAACAGACCCAAGAAGAAAAAGTGGGATTTTTTAAACGAATAAAAAATCTTATTGCGGATTATCGTTATATTACGAATAAAAAAGATAAAGATCTCTATCTTATTGAAGACAGTATTGGTGATGCTGCTGAATTTGGTTTGATTGATGATACTAAAGCCAGTAGAGCAAATCGTATTATCATGGCTATCTTTATCTTTTTATTTATTATGGTGATTTGGGCTTATTTTGCTGAAGTTGCCGAGGTGACAAAAGGGAATGGGAAAATTATCCCAAGTTCTAAAGAGCAACTTATTCAATCTCTAGATGGTGGGATTGTAACTAATATTTTTGTGAGAGAAGGGGATATTGTTCAAGTTGGACAAACGTTAGCGACATTAGATTCGACAAAAACAGCATCAAGCCTAGAGGAATCACAGGCAAAATATAATACGGCTTTAGCAACATCTATTCGATTAAAAGCAGAGGTTGAACAACATAAAATAGTTAATTTGGTTTTCCCTGAGGAATTACAAACGCAAACTGAATTAATTAATTATGAAAATAAGCTTTATTTGTCTCGCAAACAAAAACTTACTCAAACACTCGCTAATTTGCAAAAGAGTAAGCACATTATTCGTCAGCAATTAAATATTAATAAAGAACTTGCTCGCCAAGGTGCTAGTAGTACCGTTGAAGTATTAAGATTAGAAAAGGAATTGATTGATTTAGAAAGTAAAACACAAGAATACACTTCGGATTTTTATGTTACTGCGCGACAAGAACTCGCGAAAGTAATGGCTGAAATAGATAGCTTAGCGCCTTTAATTAAAGGGCGACAAGATTTTGTACAAAAAACAACTATCACATCGCCAGTTAAAGGTATTGTGAAGAATATTCAAAATTCAACAATTGGTGGTGTGGTTCCTCCAAATGGTATTTTGATGGATATTGTTCCTTTGGAAGATACATTAATTATTGAAGCTAAGATATCGCCAAAAGATATTGCTTTTATTCACCCAGGACAAGAAGCCAAAGTCAAAATAACGGCTTATGATTATGCTATTTATGGTGGATTAGAGGGAACGGTCAGTGTTATTTCACCGGATACGGTGAAAGATGAAGTTAAAAGTGATGTGACGTATTACAAAATATATATCAAAACTGATAAAGATTATTTAGTGAATAAGGCGGGAAAATCATTTTCTATTACGCCGGGGATGATTGCATCTGTCGAAATAACAACAGGCAGTAAAACAGTATTACAGTATTTAATTAAGCCATTTAATAAAATTAATGAAGCATTAAGAGAACGGTAATAGGTTAATAAAATGAAAAAAATCAAACATACTGTTTTACTAATAGGGTCAGTTTTGTCATTAGGTGGCAGTGGTATACAACAAGCGAATGCAACATTACAAACTGAACCAGTTAACTCTTTTACTCTAGATATTGTGGATATCCATAAGGAGGTAGAGCCTTCTAAACGTTTTTTATCTCAGGGTGTGACAAAATCAATGAGCGTTGCTGATGCTCAATCTAATGTATTACAACCAATGCAAAAAGCGGAAACAGGTATTGAGAAACAGTCGCTGTCTTCTGTGGTGGAATTAGCGTTAAATTGGCATCCATCATTACGAAATAGTGAATATTTAACAAGAGCAGCTCAAGATATGGTTGATGGATCGCGGGCAGATTATTTTCCACAAGTCAGTGTGGGAATGGATAATAAGCTCTATGAAAATAAAGATCGGTATGGAAATAATAATAAAGGTTCGGATGTTCGTTTTACCATTAGACAAATGGTGTATGACTTTGGGAAAACATCTACAAAGGTAGATTCTGCAGAAATTTCTTTTGCACGAGAAAAAATAGTTTCTTTAAAAAGTCAGCAAGATCTGATTTATCAAGTCTCACAAGCTTACTTCTATACTTCTCTTTATAATAATTTAGTTAATATTGCACAATTACAAGTGGAAGGTTTTAGTGAGATAGAGCAATTAGCGATGAGCCGTTCTTCATTAGGAGCCTCTACACAAGCTGACTATGTACAAAGTAAAAATAAACTTGTTTCAGCACAAGCATTGCTTTATAGCTATAAAACACAGCAAGCGCGCTGGAATGCATTATTACAAAATTACACAAATAATGCGGTGAGCTATTCTCAAATCCCTTTAATTACTGATGCTCACCTTTCTAATATTTGCTATCAATATGCAGATCATGGAGCAGAATCAACTGATATGTTACTTGCTAAATATGATCATGAACTTGCAAAGAAAAATATGGAATATGCGCGATTAGATAATTTCCCAACAATTTATTTAGAAGGTAACTATCGAACAAATATCAATAAAAATGATAATGTTGATTATGATCCTGATAGAAGAGAGATTAAGCTTAACGTGGATATCCCTTTATTTGAAGGGGGCAGTAAATATTCAAAAATGTCCCAAGCCGCTAATGAATTACTCGCTAGCCAATATCAATATGAAACAATAGCGATTAATACAAAGCAGCAATTAAATGTCGCGTTATCTCAAATAACGGGTAATTTATCTATGATGAATTCACAAAAAGAAAAAATACAAACAGCAGAAAAAACGAGGGATCTTTATTTATTACAATACAAAAGTTTAGGAACAAGACCATTGATTGATGTATTGAACGCTGAGGGAGATATTCATCAATCTAACATTGAATATATTAATAATGTTATTGAGACAAATTTACAAAGTTTAGATTGCTTATTAGCATCTGGAGAAATTAGTCGCGTTTTAAATATTTCAAATTAGATCATAGCGATACCTTTTCAGTGCGATAAAATATATCAGCCTGAAAAGGTATCGCTTAAAATTAATATAAACGCTTATTGCGCAATATAAATGGCAATATAAAAAGACTTAATGCTGTAATAATTGCGGTAGCAACTAATACCACGAAAAAGGCATTTTCAAAGGCTAAATTTGCCTGAGATATCACAAGAGAAGCTACGTCATTTGGTAACTTTTCTGCCACAATTAGGGCTTCGTCTAGACTGTCATAGACAGCATCGTTGATAGCTAATGAGTCAGGTAGTACTAGCTTTAATGTGTATACGGTACTCATCAAACTGCCCATAAATGTCACCCCAATCACGCTCCCAAGCTCATAAGCCACGTCTTCAATGGAGGCTGCCATTCCCGCTTGTTTATCAGCAACACTTAACATAATGGATGTCGACGCGGTGGTAAAAATAACACCTAAACCAAAGCCGATTAAGAATAGACTACCGATTAACACCATTGGTGATGTTGTTTGGTAAACGGCAATTAACCACAGATTTCCCACTAAAGTGAGTAAAAATCCGCTGATGATCAGGCGAACTTCCCCTAGCCGTGTTAAAAAATAGCCCGCTAAAGGGGATGCCAATACAGAGCCAATTGGAATAGGTAAGATCACTAATGCTGCATTTAAAGGGGTAAAACCCGCAACAAGCTGTAAACGCTGACTAAGTAGCAATTCAATACCCACAATGATCACCATAGAAAGTACAGCCATCAAAATCCCGATACTAAAAAAGCGGTTTTTAAATAACCCAAAATCAATCATTGGGTGAGTTTGTTTACGCTGGCGCAAGGAAAATAGCGTAAGAAAAACTACCGCAATTACACCTGTAATAGTGACTTCATTCCACTGTGTATAAGGTTTTCCTAGTTCTTTTAAAGCATAAATAGCGCTGATTAAACCTACTAGGATCAGTGCTGAGCTTAAATAATCAATTTTATGGTTACCATGTCCAGCAAACTTAGGAATAAGCCAAATAGAGAATGGTAATACCAAAAGAACAATAGGGACGTTAATTAAGAAGACAGAGCCCCACCAAAAATGTTCAAGCAACATCCCACCAATTAAAGGACCCAAAGCCGCACCGCCAGAGGCAACCGCAGACCAAATACCAATCGCAATAGCACGCTCTTGTGAGTCGCTAAAGACTTGTCGCACTATCGACAGGGTAGCTGGCATACTCATTGCTGCACCTACCGCTAAAAAACCACGAGATGCAATTAAGGTCGTTGCGGTGGGAGAAAAAGCTGCACACAAAGAAGCGAGAGCGAATAACGGTAACCCACAAATAAAGAGTGTTTTATGGCCGATCCGGTCTGTGAGCATACCCGCTGCAGGGAGTAATCCGGCAACAATTAACGGGTAAGCATTCATTATCCATAATTTTTCTGATGCAGTGGCGTTTAAATCATGAGTTAAACGTGGCAATGCGGTATAAAGCACTGTTACATCAACAACGATGAGAAACAGCATACTAGATACCAAAAGTAATACTATCCAACGTTTATAATCTTTTATCATAGAAATCTCAGTTATTTTTATGTGTATTATTTTTACTAGCGGCTATAATATAAATCCATACGACCGTATTGAAAAGAGGTTTTTTTATGGGACGTCAAAGAACTATTGATAGAGAAAAATTATTAGAAGCGATCTTCGATATCGTGATGGAACAAGGTGCCGCAGCGTTAACGATTGATACTGTTGCAAAAAAAATGGGGATCTCAAAAGGGGGCGTTCAATACTGTTTTAGTAGTAAAGAAGCGATGATTGATGCGATGTTTGATTTCTGGGAAGAGAGTTATGAAACCCAATTTAACAAGATAGTTGAAAAGGATAATTCTCCTGATAATCGTGTTACTGCACATATCCGTGCAACACATCATCACGATAAGGTCTCTTTTGCCAAAGGCGCGAGTTTGATGGCGGCATTGCTACAGACGCCAGAATATTTACAAAGTACAAAAGAGTGGTATCAACAGCGATTGACAGGTTTAGATACAACAACGGAGGCTGGAAAACGTGCAAGACTGGCTTTTTTGGCGACAGAAGGTACTTTTTTACTGCGTTATTTTGGGCTAATGGATATTGGTGACGATGAGTGGCAATCCATTTTTGAAGATATTGATTCTGAGTTACTTCAGCAAGGGAAGAGGCAATAAAAAAGCATGTTGTTAATGAGAAGAACAACATGCTTTTTATTGACGATAATTGGGCTAAATAGAATTAGTAATACATAGCAATTAGCTTATTGTCGATCTCTTTAACGTCAACGGGTGTGTCGAAAATATCTTCGATAATGTCTGCTTTCATGATCTCTTTGGGTGAGCCGTGATAATACAGTTGTCCATTACGCATGGCTAAAATATAGTCAGAGTAAACAGAGGCAAAATTGATATCATGAATAACGATAATAATGGTTTTTCCTAATTCATCTGCGGCCTTTCGCAGAAGTTTCATCATTATTACCGCATGTTTCATATCAAGATTATTCAGTGGCTCATCAAGCATGACATATTCTGTATCTTGGCATAGCACCATCGCAACATAGGTACGTTGACGTTGCCCACCCGATAATTCATCTAGATAGCGATGACGAAATTCAGTTAGATTTAAAAAAGCTAATGACTCATCAATGACTTTTTTATCATCGAGCGTTAAACGGCCTTTGCTGTAAGGATAACGCCCAAAGCCAACTAATTCTTCTACGGTTAAACGACTGACGAACTGGTTTTCTTGGCGCAGTATTGAGAGATTTTTTGCCAGCACATCGCTATCTGTTGCAGCAACATCCATGCCATTAACACTGACCATGCCACTTTCAGGAATTAATAAACGTCCAATAACAGAAAGCAGTGTGGATTTACCCGCACCATTAGGGCCAATGATCGAAGTAATACCGCCACGTTGAATTGTTGTTGTAATATTATCGAGAACGGTTATATCTTGATAATGCTTTGATATCTTATTGATTTCAATCATATTAAAGTCTTCTTAACACCAAGTAGATAAAGAACATCCCGCCGACAAACTCAATCACAACAGAGAGTGTTCCTGTCATTTTTAAACCATATTCTAAAACTAATTGCCCACCAATTAAGGCGATAGTACCCAGTAAAAAGGCAACAGGCATTAAGAAACGGTGTTGGCTACTGCCACTGATATGGTAAGCAAGGTTAGCGACAATTAAACCTAAGAAGGTTAATGGACCGACTAAAGCGGTCGAAACAGCCACTAAGACAGAAATCAGTAATAAAATATAAGTGGTTTGCTTGCGGTAATTAATACCAAGGTTAATCGCATTCGCTTGGCCTAATGCCATTACATCAAAACTATATCGCATCCGCCAAAGTAAAATACCAACAACAACGATAATGGCTAAAGCGCAAAAGATAAGATCAGGGGTTGCACGGGTGAAGGTGGCAAACATGCGACCTTGTAAAATGGAGAATTCATTAGGGTCCATCAAACGTTGTAATAGTGTGGCTGAACTACGAAATAACGTACCTAAGATAATCCCAATCATCAGAACTAAATTGATGTTAAAACGTACTGAGCTAAACAACCAACGATAAAGTACAACCGAAAATAGCACCAATAATGTTGATTCTAAAAAGAATTTTGATAAGTTCAACATCCATGACGCGGGCATATCGCCTTCAAAAAAGACAAACACGGTTTGTAGTAACACAAACAGAGCTTCTAAACCCATTAATGAAGGAGTCAAAATACGGTTGTTAGCAATGGTTTGAAACAGAATAGTCGACACACCAGCTGCAAACGCCACCACAATCATGGTGAGAATAATGTAGGCACGGTGAGTCAGAATATAAGAGATATTGCCGTTTAGGTTTATCGTCATAAATAACACAATAGATAATAACGATGCCCCTAATAATAACCAGATACGAGACATGGGCGAAAGGCGCATTTTCTTATGTTCGGCAGCGCCAGTACATTTGCTAATTATGGCTGAATTAACTTTTTGCATAACGTTGCTGCTTTAGTAGTAAAAAAAGGAAAATAACGGCACCCACAGCGCCTAAAATAACACTGGCAGGAATTTCAAATGGGTAGCGAATAAGTCGGCCAATTACATCACACAATAAAACAATCGCACCACCACTCAAGCAAACCCACGGAATGGTTTTACGAATATTATCACCCATCACTAAGCTCACTAGATTGGGGACAATCAAGCCAAGGAAAGGTAATGCACCAACAACAGACACAACAACACCACTAATCAGTGCAATAATGGATAATCCAATGATCATCACTCTACGGTAATTAAGTCCCACATTAATGGAGAATTCACGTCCCATTCCAGCCACAGTAAAGCTATCAGCAACCCAACATGCCATTAACGCAAGCGCACCGACAAGCCATAAAAGCTCATAGCGACCTTGTAATACACTTGAAAAATCGCCACTTGTCCATGCGTCTAAAGATTGCAATAAATCGAAATAAACCGCTAAAAAGATAGTCAACGCACCGATAACAGCGCTAAGCATAATCCCCACTAAAGGCACTATTAATGTCGTTTTTAAGGTGATCCTTTGCAGAAGCAGCATAAATAACAAAGTACCAAGTAGGGCGAAAACGGTCGCTACCAACATTTTGGTAAAGATGCCAGCCGCAGGAAAGAGCAGCATAACGACTAATAATCCAAGGCTTGCAGATTGAGTGGTTCCCGCAAGAGAGGGTTCGACAAAACGATTCTGGGTTAGTAGTTGCATAATTAAGCCTGCAACACTAATGGCACCACCGGCGAGTAATAATGACAGGGTTCTTGGAACACGGCTGATAAAGAAGATATCACGCATATCGGGATCAGAAAAAAGCGAAGCAGGAGTAATATCTCCTGCGCCGACAAATAGACTGATCATTGAGAGGATAGCAACAAGTCCTATCCCCAATGATAAATGGAACGTTTTCATTCAGTTACTTTATTTTTTTTGATCCAGCGCTTGATTGATAGTATCCATTAAACGAGAGTAAGTTTGGATCCCGCCAGAAATATAAATAGAGCTTGCATCAAGATAGATAACTTGGTCTTTATTCCAAGCATTTACTTTTCTTACCAGCGCATTATCAAGGACTTGTTGTGCAGGCTGTGAATCTTCACGGCCAATCGCAGCGTCACGGTCGATAACAAACATCCAGTCTGGGTTAAGTTTTAACAGTAATTCAGAGTTGACGATGTTGCCGTGTGAACCTGGGCTATCAAAAACATAAGCAGGTTCAAAACCTAATACATCATAGATAAAGCCAAAGCGAGAGCCTGGGCCATATGCTGATATTTTACCACCACTGACTAACACAACCATCGCTTTACCAGCATCTGGTGTTTTGGCTTTTACAGTATCAATTTTACTATTGAAATCAGCCAGTAATTTTTTGGCTTGCTCTTCTTTGCCAAAAATTTGACCTAATGTTGTTGTGCGTTCAGCAAGGCTTTCGACAAAACGTTTAGGGTCGATATCCATTGAAATTGCAGGCGCAATTTCACTTAATTTTGCATATGCATCGCGAGCTCGGCTACCACTTAAAATTAAATCAGGCGCTGTTGTGCTGAGCTTTTCATAGTTTGGCTCGAATAACGCACCTTCATTGATGTAGTCGTTCGGATTGGTATATTTTTCTAAGAATTTAGGTAAATGAACATTAGTTTGTGGCAGACCAACAATAGGAGCACCTAATGCATCAATAATATCAAGGGTTTCCATATTCATCACAACCACTTTCTGTGGGTGAGCTGGGATTTCAGTTGTCCCTTGAAAATGTTCAATCGTGAGAGTTTGTTTCTCTGCTGATTGTGCTGTTGATGTGTCTTGAGCGTTATCACAACCAGCGATAACAAGTGAAGAAAGCAGTAAAAACAGTGGGCTTAATGACTTTTTAAACATTCTCTTTCCCATATTGTTGCAACACGAAATAAGACGGATCTTTACAGCAGTGGCTTAAATGTCGATCCACAAAGAAGATGATAATACCATCAAAAGTATAAAGAGTAATGATACTAATTCACATTCTCATAATAATAAAGGGTTAACTTGACTAAAATGGCGAAATTTTGCGAGAGATCATTAAAGGAAAATAGAGAACAAATTTTGTGACGTGAAAGAACTCTTAAGATTATTTGCTCAATTTGTGAAGAGTGTCAAAAGAGCAGGTCAAGGAGAGACAATTCTTAACCTGTAAGAAATATCGTTAGCTAGTATCATTGCGTATACTTCATTCAAGCAGAAACAATCCTTATTTTAATCTTACTTCGGTTTCTGTACTGACACAGTAATGAATGCACAAGAGAAAGCCTTGTTATCTCTAGGGTAAATCGTTGCCAACTCAAGAGGGTTTTATGCAAAAGAAATATATTTACTTATTTTGTTCTGCTGGCATGTCAACATCCCTTCTCGTGACCAAAATGCGAGCACAAGCAGAGAAATATGATGTGCCTGTGGTCATTGAAGCTTTTCCTGAAACTTTAGCTGCACAAAAAGGGCAGGATGCGGATCTGATTTTGCTAGGTCCACAAATTAGCTGGATGTTACCTGATATTCAAAAATTACTCCCGAATAAACCGGTCGAAGTGATCGATTCTCTGTTATATGGAAAAGTAGATGGCTTAGGCGTGTTAAAAGCCGCTGTCGCCTCTATTAAAAAAGCATCTGCAACAACAAATTAATTTTATTTTTTTATTATTTAATTTTTTATTCCAGTCAAAGAGCGAATTTTTCAGCAAGCCGAGCAATTAGCGGCATTTAAAGGGTATTTTTCTATGAGTAAGTTCATTGGTTCACTTGAAAAGGTACTCCTTCCTTTTGCGGTTAAAATTGGAAAGCAACCTCACGTTAATGCGATTAAAAATGGCTTTATTCGTTTAATGCCGTTAACTCTTGCAGGGGCAATGTTTGTACTTATCAATAACGTTTTTCTTAGTTTTGGTGATGGCTCCTTTTTTTATTCTCTAGGTATCCGCCTTGATGCATCAACAATAGAAACACTCAATGGTTTTAAAGCTATTGGGGGGAACGTTTATAACGGTACATTAGGTATAATGTCGTTGATGGCGCCATTCTTTATCGGAATGGCATTAGCAGAAGAGCGAAAAGTTGATCCGATTGCGGCAGGCTTACTCTCTATTGCTGCCTTTATGACGGTAACACCTTACAATGCAGCTGGCGCTTATGCTGTTGGCGCTAATTGGCTTGGTGGGGCAAATATTATTTCAGGTATCATTATTGGTCTTGTTGTGGCTGAAATGTTTACCTTTATTGTGCGTCGTAATTGGGTTATTCGATTACCTGATAGTGTCCCTGCTTCTGTTTCACGTTCTTTCTCTGCATTAATTCCCGGTTTTATTATCTTATCAATTATGGGGATTATTTCGTGGGGATTAGCGACGTATGAAACAAACTTCCATCAAATTATTTTAGACTCTATCTCAACACCATTAGCATCAATGGGTTCTGTTGTAGGTTGGGCATACGTTATTTTTACCTCTCTACTGTGGTTCTTTGGTATTCATGGTTCACTGGCACTTGCAGCACTTGATAGTGGTATTATGACACCGTGGGCATTAGAAAACGTCTCTATTTATACTGAATATGGTTCAGTAGAAGCCGCTTTAGCCGCAGGTAAGACGTTCCATCTCTGGGCAAAACCAATGTTAGACTCCTTTATCTTCTTAGGCGGTACAGGGGCAACACTGGGACTTATTATTGCAATCTTTATCGCATCTCGTCGTGCAGATCATCGCCAAGTTGCTAAACTGGCATTGCCAGCAGGTTTATTCCAAATTAATGAGCCGATTATTTTTGGTTTACCTGTGATTATGAATCCAGTGATGTTTATTCCTTTTATTCTTATTCAACCTATTCTTGCTGCAATTACTGTGACGGCTTATTACTTAGGGATAATCCCACCGGTAACAAATATAGCGCCATGGACGATGCCAACGGGATTAGGTGCATTCTTTAATACTAACGGTAGTATCGCAGCACTGTTATTAGCGCTGTTTAACTTGGGTGTAGCAACACTGATTTATCTTCCTTTCGTTATCATCTCAAACAAAGCACAAACTGAAATTGAGAAAGAAGAGAGCGAAGAGGATATTGCCAATGCATTGAAATTTTAAGTCATAGAAAAAGGAGTGCAGAGGTTTCTCTGCACTTTTTAGAGTCAAAGAGGATATACCATGTTAGATATTGAAAATGCAGTTGATAGCAGTGCTACAGAAGATGAATTTGAAGAGATAATCATGGGTCTTATCATTAATTCAGGCCAAGCACGCAGCGTAGCCTATGGCGCTTTAAAAAAAGCCAAAGAAGGCGATTTTGAAGGCGCTAGAAAATTAATGGAGCAATCTCGTGAAGCATTAAATGAAGCCCATAAAATACAGACACGTTTAATTGGTGATGACCAAGGTATCGGAAAAACTAAAGTCAGTTTAGTTTTAGTCCATGCACAAGATCATTTAATGACTTCAATGTTAGCTAGAGAATTAGTGACAGAATTAATCGAGTTACATGAAAAGATAAAATAAGGTGAATACTGTGGTGGAGTCATTGAGAGCACAAAGCGAAATACGTATGGTCTATGAAGATCAGCTATTTAATGGCAAAAATTTTCATGTCTTTATTTATAATAAAACAGAAAGTGTCAGCGGATTGCATCAACATGATTATTATGAATTCACCATTGTTTTAACAGGACGTTATTATCAAGAGATTAATGGAAAAAAGGTTTTATTAGAGCGTGGTGATTTTGTTTTTATTCCCATAGGCTCTCACCATCAGAGTTTTTATGATTTTGGTGCAACACGCATTTTAAATGTGGGAATTAGTAAAGCTTTTTTTGATAAACATTACCTCTCGTTATTACCTGCTTATTTTATCGCTTCACAAGTTTATGAATTAAAAAATGAATTTCTTTCCTATATTGAATCTGTTATTGGCTCTTTGAATTTTCGCCATACGGAATTTAATGAATTTATTGAAATTGTCACCTTTAATGTGGTGAACAGGTTACGACACCATCGAGATAATCGTATTGAAGATGATATTCCTTTATGGCTAAGAGATACCGTAAGCGAGATGCATGACAAACAAAAGTTTGGTGAAAATGCATTGGTTAATATGGTGATGCTATCAGGAAAATCACAAGAGTATTTAACACGGGCAACACGGCGTTATTACGATAAAACGCCTATGCAAATTATTCATGATATTAGAATTAATTTTGCGAAAAAACAGTTAGAAATAACAAATTATTCGATAACCGATATTGCTTTTGATTCTGGCTATAGTAGCCCAAGTCTGTTTATTAAGACATTTAAGAAAATAACATCATTGACGCCAAATAGTTATCGAAAAAATTTGTGCAGTATTAAAGAAACAAACTAATTCATTATTAAGCGTAAAAAATTAATCAATAATAAAGATTGATTTTATTTGAAATAGAGAGAAAGAAGAAAATAAGCTTATTTTCTTCAGGGCTCTTTACGTCTTAATTTCGCCATTAATACACAAATAACAGCATTATTGTGCTGTATGGGAGTATTTTATGAGTCATAAATTAAAAATCGTTACCATTGGTGGTGGAAGCAGTTATACGCCTGAATTGTTAGAAGGTTTTATTAAGCGTTATCATGAATTACCAATCACTGAATTATGGCTGGTGGATGTAGAAGAAGGAAAAGAGAAGCTTGATATTATTTTTGAGCTTTGCCAACGCATGGTAAAAAAAGCGGGTATTCCTTTAACCGTTTATAAAACCCTTAATCGCCGTGAAGCGTTAAAAGATGCTGATTTTGTCACAACACAATTGCGTGTTGGTCAATTGAAAGCAAGAGAGCTTGATGAGTCGATCCCGTTAAGTCACGGCTATTTAGGACAAGAAACTAATGGTGCGGGCGGGCTATTTAAAGGACTACGCACGATCCCTGTTATTTTCGATATTATTAAAGATGTTGAAGATATTTGCCCTAATGCATGGATCATTAATTTTACCAATCCAGCGGGCATGGTAACTGAAGCTGTTTATCGTCATACCAACTTTAAGAAATTTATTGGGGTTTGTAATATCCCAATTGGCATGAAGATGTTTATTACAGATGTTCTTAAGTTAACAGATAAAGATGAACTCTCCATTGATTTATTTGGCTTAAATCATATGGTGTTTATTAAAGATGTCATTGTAAATGGTCAATCCCGTTTTCCTGAATTATTAGACGGTGTGGCTTCAGGAACATTAACCGCAGGCTCGGTGAAAAATATTTTCGATTTACCTTTTAGTGAAGGGCTAATCCGTTCTCTTAATATGTTGCCGTGTTCTTATTTGCTTTATTACTTTAAGCAAAAAGAGATGTTGGCTATAGAAATGGGTGAATACTACAAGGGTGGAGCTCGCGCTAAAGTAGTGCAGAAAGTCGAGAAACAATTGTTTGAATTGTATAAAGATCCTGATTTAAATATCAAACCGAAAGAGTTGGAATTACGTGGTGGTGCCTATTATTCTGATGCGGCCTGTGAAGTGATTAATGCTATTTATAATGATAAACAAGCTGAGCATTATGTGAATATTCCACATCATGGTCATATTGATAATATTCCCGCAGATTGGTCAATTGAAGTGACTGCAATTTTAGGTCGAGATGGTGCTAAACCTCATCCTCGTTTAACACATTTTGATGAAAAGGTAATGGGATTAATTCATACCATTAAAGCCTTTGAAATTGCTGCCAGTAAGGCGGCTATTAGCGGTGAACTAAATGACGCTTTATTAGCTATGAATTTAACGCCATTAGTACTTTCCGACAAAGATGCAGAGGTGCTTACACGTGAAATGTTATTAGCGCATAAAGCACATCTACCTCATTTTGCTAAAGCAATTGCTGAGTTAGAAAAAGCCTCTCATTAATTGTCGGTAGATAAATATAAGTGATAAGGAGACAGAATGGCTGGTTTATTGATTGTGAATGCGGATGATTTTGGGCTTAGTAAAGGCCAAAATTACGGTATTGCGGAGTGTTTTCGTCATGGTGTTGTTAGCTCAACAACGGCACTTGTCAATGCTGAGGGAATTGAACACGCAGCACAATTGCGTCATGAGTTGCCTGGCTTAGGTGTTGGGCTTCACTTTACTTTGACGATGGGTAAACCACTGTCTCCTTTACCTTCTTTAACACGTGAAGGTGTATTAGGGAAATGGGTGTGGCAAATGGCGGAAGAGGGTAATTTACCGCTTGATGAAATTCGTGTTGAGCTTAACGCACAATATCAGCGTTTTATTGAGATCTTTGGTTGTGCTCCCGACCATATTGATAGTCACCACCATGTGCATATGTTTAAGCAAATTTTTCCTATTGTGGCGGAGTTTGCCAAAGAAAAGTCATTACCAATGCGGGTTGATAGACCGTTAGCACAAAAAGAAGGGATTGATACCCAAGGTGTGATAAGTAGTGATGGTTTTGATAGTCAATTTTATGGTGATGAAATCACTCAAGCCTTATTTTTAAAGGTACTTGATGAATCAAAAGCGCGTCATGAGCACTCTATTGAAGTGATGACACATCCTGCTTTTGTAGATAATCCATTGCGTGCAAGTGGTTATTGTTTTCAGCGTTTAACAGAGTTGGAAGTGTTAACGGATCGCGCTTTAAAGCATGCCATTTTGGAAAGAGGTTATCAGCTAGGAACGTATCAAGATTTAATGTAGTGGGTTTTTAGACAATCGGTGTCTGTGTTTATTCCCTAGTGTGGGTCTTTTTGAATTATTTAGCCTCTATTTTTATAAAGTAGAGGCATTTTTGTTTTATGAAGAAAAAAACTAAGTTGTAATTTTTTTGTATTATGTATTTTTTCATTAAAGATATTAAAAGTATTTTGTAGAATATCAGATAATAACTCCCCTTTTTCGCTTTCAACTACAATTCCTAAAAAAGGTTCAAAAAATCGAGATAAATCTTTAGGATTTATTGTAAATGCATTTTCTTTTTTACAATATCCACATCTATCATTAGTATGATTAAGGCCAATAGTTCTAATGATGGCAGAATCATGAAAACAATTAGAACAGCATAGTGTCATTTATCCACCTCAATATTAGAAGATAAATAATTACAAAGAGTTTCGATATGATGCTCAATGGAGATTTTCTTTAGTTGGCCAAGTCCTGGAAAATGTTTTTCATTATATAAATATGCAAGCTCTCTGGTTCCAAGTGTATTATCAAAAGTATTAGGATATGAATTTATAAAATTAATATATCTAGTTAAGGCTTCATGGAACTTACCGCCAGGGTTTGCTGGGCTATTACTTTTCTCAGAAGAAAAGTGTCTAATAAACATTTGGTTATAGTCTTTTTCTATATAAGAAAGGTGAATTGTTACCACATAAGCAGGACCTCCCGCTTCAGAATATTCAGCGCCAACAATTGCATAGTCACTGAAACCAATAACATTCGGTCTAGTCAAATAATTAATATGTAAATTGGAAAAACTTGAACGTTCTTTATAATCAGAATTTCTTGCTTTCTTTTGAAAAGGATCATCTATTAGAATAATGTTATTCTTTAATTGATAAAGTTTATCATCTACAGTTTGTTTTGGAATGATAGAGTAAGTAGAACGATTTAAATATTGGAAGTGTTTTTTCTCAAGGATATCAGCGATAAATATAGCATTTACAGTAGGCAATTCTTTAATTGTTCTTACTAGTGGTAATAAATTCTTTCTAACTGGCTCTATTATAGGTTTATAAATTTTATTATTTAATAAAGGTGCTAATTCACGTAATGCATTAAGTTCGAACTGCTTACCTCTTATAAAAGGGAAGTACATAAATCATCCTTACTTAGATATAAAGATAAAGTATTTCTAAAAACTTCTTGTTGAGCTGGAGATAACTTGAAGCTAATAGCCGAGTTAATTAATGATGATGGTAGTGATTCGAGCATGGAAAAATTTACTTTTCTATATTTTTTTAGTGCAGCTATATATAGTTTTCTTATGTCATCATTTGATGATTGATTGAAAATAGATAAACAGTGATTAAATAAATACATATTTGATGATACTATTTTTCTATTTGATAAATTTTCAGCAATATATACGTATTCTGCTTTTCTTAATGAATTAATCATTAGTTCTCTATCAATGTCTATTTTTATTTTATTAGCTTTTCGAATTTCTATCAGTGCATCTCTATTGGTTAATTCAATAATTCCAACATTTTCAGGAACTATAGATATTACTTTTTGAGTATGACTTTTATTACATACAACATATACTTTTTCAAAGATCTTGAGGTAGGTTGATATTTGTTCTGGTAATCGAACTAGAGAATCAAATTTAGTTTTTATTTCATAACAAGTAGTACATCCATTCACGATGACACAATCGGCTTTGTTATTGCCTACTCTCAATTCTGTTATCATGGTTGCGTTGTTATTGTGTTTTTTTTAAAATAGTTTTTGTGCAACAATATTCTTAAAAAATATTCTGATTTATAATCTTTTTTACATTGTTTAAATGTTGATTCAAAGATATCAGCTATTTTTATAGAGTGATTATTTAATGAAAGATAATTATTTATTAATGTATAAAGAAATGAAAAATCACCTTGAATAATCTTATGAATAGATTGACTCGTAAAAAGTTGTGAAGCCATTTTACTTTTAAGTGAATTGTGTTTCTTTGATCTATTATTCATTTCAATATATATCCGATAATTAATTATGATTGTATCATGATACTACTCGCTAAATAAAAAACATTTTTTATTAAAATTCATGAGGTTAATTAAATATTTTATATTTAATAACTTGAAAATGAAAACTTTATACTAAATAGGTATAAAATCTAGAGGGTAATCTAATAATTGAGAGAATAAACAGAAAATAGAATGTAACAATGAAATAAAAATTATTCTTATCAATCAAAACCGATAACCAATACTGGCGATAAGTGCTTTGCTTGGATGGCTTTTTCCTTCTATTTTGAAATAACTGCCCTCATAACCTAAAGTAAGTGTAATATTTTGTGGTGATGTTAACGTGATACCCGTTCCCCAACTTACTGATTTAGATGAGTGATCTTTATTTATATTTTCTGGTATTTGATAACTCATACCACTTACCCCAATAACGCCGTATAGTTCAACGAAAGGTGTTAATGCATAAGCTGGACCCATTGCAAGTGAGGCATAACGTAATCTCTCATTATGAAATAACGATCTGTGAGCTATCGTTCCTGAAAGTTGTAGAGAGATTTTTTTATTCGTATTAGTAAATTGATACTTCATATTGATCCCATTAGCTGTGGGTAAATCTTTTATTTTGATATGAGCGTAGCCAATGGAAACTAGAGTATCATTGTTTTTTGCATAAATTGATGTGGTGAAAAATAAAGAAAAAGGTAAGCAAGCTAATAATAAAATATTTTTCATAAATATAGTTTTAAATTATAAGTTAATAGAAAGCACATATCATAAAATAATATGTGCTTAAGTTTATTTAAAAACGATAACCAATATTAGCAATAAAACCATCTAAAATAATTCGATTATCGGTATCTTTGAATTTAAAACGGCTATTTTCATAACCAAGAGAGATTGAAACCATTTCAGCTGGATTAATGATTAAGCCTGCGCCCCAACTAAATGCATTTTTCTTTAATTTTTTTAATTCTGAGCTTTCAGATTTAAATTGAATTTGGCTCATACCCGCAGTGCCATAAACACTTACAAAATCATTTAGACGTAATGTAGGGCCCGCCATTACAGAGTAATAACGTGCATTGACATCTTTAAAGAAACTATTAACAGGCTTATTCAAATCATATTCATTTTGAGCATAAGTAGCTGTTGCTAAAATACCAAATTGTGAATTGATTTCTTGACGAATAGAAAAGACACCACCGTGCATTGGATCTTGACCCGCCATTTTGACTTGTGCATAACCCGCTGAAAGTGTGGTTTTATCTAATTTAAAATCATTTTGAGCATAAACAGAAGAGGTAGTTAATAAGCCACTAATAAATAAAGTTGATAATAATTTTGTTTTCATTAGTTATATCCCATAAATAAAAAACGGAGAACGTATTATGAAGCGGGGGGATTATAATAATGAGTTTGTTTTGAATGGAATAAAAAAGAGCACATATATTTAAATAAGGTTATTTTATTAAAGTATCTAATTATTTATTAAATAATTAACATAAATTAATTCTAATTAGTAATAGAAATCAATAATAAAATGAAGAAGTAGATATAAAAGGGAAAGGCTCTCTATTACCTAGAGAGCCTTTGAGGATTTATTTAAGTCCTAGATCACTTTGTAGACTAATGACTTGATTTTGTAAATTCTCTAATTCAAGCTGTTTTTCCATCACCGATTTTGATGGGTTGTTTTGTGCCGCTTTCATTTGCTTATCAATTTCATTGATCTGCTTTTGAATATCATTTTGCCCTTTGGTTTTTTGGCGAATTTGATTTAACAGATTATTCATTGATTGACTTAATGCACGTTGACTAGCTTGTTTACTTTTTAGATCTGCATTGGTCTGTTGTTTTTCTTTCTCAATGGCAGCAAGAACGGCTTTAAACTCGGTGTTTAATGCTTGTTCATTACCCAAAATTGCTTTTTTTTGTTCAATGCGATTGTCATAAGTCCCTGAATAATTACAGTTAAATTTGGTAATTATACTGACATCACCCGTTGTTGGGTCACAATCAGCGGGATTGGTGACACAACCGCTTAAGAGTAAGGTCATGCCAACAAGGGAAAGAGGTAAAAATTTCATTATCATCCTTTTTAACGTTAACTAAGTTTTATTGCTGTACGTTGGGTATAAAGGCTATCAAGTTCTTCTTGTAAAGAGGTTACTTGTTGTTTCATCCCATTGATTTGTTTATCAAGCTGTGCCGTCTTTAGGCCATCTTGACGACTTTGCGCAGCGATATCACGCCATTCACCTTCACGTTTTTTCATATCTGCTAAACGAGAGCGAAGTGCTGCAATATTGGCATCAATACCTTTTAATTGTTTTTCAGCAGCGGCTTTATTAAGGCGTTGTTGTTTCATATCTTGCTCAATTTTTGCCAACGCTCTTTTATCGTCGTTGATTACGGCTCTTGCAGTATTTGAGGCACTTTGTAGGCGTTGATTCTCTTTTTTCACATCCTCTATCATCGAGTTGAGCATTTCTTCTTTCGAGGCGTAGTTTTGGCGCTTATTGTCTAAATAGGCATTTGCACCAATACCGACACCACAACCTGCGACCGCTGCGATAATCATACAGGCGCCTTTGTTATCAACATTAGCTACTAGGCAACTTAATGCACCAATAGCTGCACCACCAGCACAAGCCCCAATGCCAGATTTACTGAAAAACTCCATATCACTGTTATTTTTCAAACGTGGATCAGCACCACTATTACTTTGACACCCTGATAAAGCAAGTACGGCACTAATGCCAAGTACAGCCATGAGTCGTTTATTCATACCACACCTATCCCAAAGTCTCTGTTATTGTTTTTTGCACGCTTCAAGCCATTCATTCCGTGAAACTTTACCGTTAGCCCAATATCCTTGGAGTCCCTGCATATATGTTGAAAGGTACGTATTTAAATTCGATTTACCTCTGGCTTCCATTAATTGGCGTACAACGTCAATTTGCGGTTTAACTAAAGAGGCATCATATGTGGTTGCCATATCCACTAATGTGTCTGCGTAATAGCTCACAACAAAGTCGAGCGTTTTTTTATGTTCGTTAACTTGCTCTTGACGTCGTTCACATGTGGCATCTTTAGTGCCTGGAGGGCAGTTTTTTTCATGTAATGCGATTAATCTGTCATAGAACTCGCCATCATCTTTTAATTTGGTACATAAAAAAGCACCTAATTGTAGTGAGGTTCGGATGGCTTGATCTCGCTGTTCATCTCGTAGTTGTGCATTTGCCCGCAAGCTATTTTTTAATTCAGCTAATTGTTTTTTCAATGCTTCATCTTGTACTTGGGTCGAGAGTGTATTTAGGCTATTGATAGAGTTATCGCTATTAGTTTTTGAGTTGTTGCTTGCTGGTTTCTCATTGCCTAATTGCTGCCACTCTTTTTCTATCTCTTTGATTTTGTCGCGAGATGTTAATGCTGGAGCAACAATGGCTAAACGAAAACCAGTATATTTATTTTTATTCGCACCCGTATTGGTGTAATAAGGCTCTTCTTGACGCCATGAACTGCGCATATCACTCTCTGGTGTTAGATAACTACCACCACGTACAATAAATCCACCTGCTTGTCCGTGTAAGCGGTCGAGTTTATTTAATCTAAAAGGCTCAAACATCATTTCAGCAACATTACCCAACATATCATGTAAGCCTAATGGGTTGGGTGATAACAAACCGGTGAGTTGTAATGAACCGTTAGAGGATTGGCTGCCTGCTGACCAAATATAATTTTTGGTACCTTCTGGCATTGGAAAACGCACATCACGAAACTCGGAGGCTGAGACTTTTAGGCCACCACGCACTGCAAATTCCCATTCAGTTTCTGTCGGCAATCTTGCAAAACCTTTTGCGCCATCTTCAACGGGTAATGCTTCTGGATGATGGCTTCTTAGCCATTGATTATATTGATCAGCGAACTGCATGGCTTCATACCAGCTAATATTCACTTTCGGTAAACGTAATTTATTTGAGGCAACCGGACACTCTTTACCATTAATGGTACTTTGCATGGCGTTATATTGCAGATCGGTAACGGGATATTTCGCCATAAGGTAATAACGGCCTTTTTCTTTGCCTTTTAGTGGGAAGCTACCCGCAATATGTTCAGCTCGTGATTGCTCTAAATAACCCCATTCATCACCTTCTTGTCCTAAAGTTACGCTGTAGTCTTGTAAAGGCTGGCTGAGAGGGATCGTCACTTGGCGAAAGACCATTGAACCTTCACAAGGGAAAGGCAAGATCACATCATCAGGTAAGGCTTTTGGGTTAACGAATTTGTCATCCCATTTGGCCGATGCCGTAAAACTGCTAGATAACAGCGCGAATGATAAAGTTAAAAGCGATAAATTAAATTTCACGTAAGCTCTCCGCAGGTTCAATTGAAACGGCACGTAATGCGCCAATACTTGCCACCACTAAGGCCACAAGTAAGGCACTGCACATAGCAATCAATAAATCCCCAAATGTTAACTGGCAAACAAAGGCTTGTTCAGGTAAATGGGTGCCTAATAATGTGGTAAATAAGGTGCTACCAATGCCATAAAGCCCAAGGGCTAAAATAAAGGCAACGCTCGTTAATAACAGCGCTTGCAATACAATATATAAAGAAACAGCAAACTGACGAAAACCCAGCAGGCGTAGGACTGCCATATCTTTGCGTTTACGGTCAATATTGGCAAGAAAGGCACCAATTAATGAGGCAATACAACCTAATAGTGAGACCCAAGCAATGACAGAGAAAATAACGTTAAGGACATAACTGATTGCTTTTACAGAATCTATTTGGCTTTTTTGTGTTATTACATCAATGTGTTGTTGCCGAAACCAATCATCTAATGGTGCGATGGCATCTAAATTTTTGGCATAAAGACGAGCTTTAGCAAACTGGGTTCTTGGTTTTGCCTCAACACCTTGTGTAATACCAAAAAGAGGGGCTTGATAACCATCTCGGTAATCTTCCATCGCCACTAAAACATCAAGAGAAACAAAGGCTGCAGCTCTTGAAAATTTACTATCACTGATAATGGCAGCAACAGTAAAGGTACGTTTGGCACGTTCATTGACGCCATTAAGCTTACGGCTGATAAATAAGCGCACACTATCACCGACATTCGCCTGTAGTTTTTGTGCAGCATTGGCAGAGAGCACTAATGTGTCTGCATTTTGGGGTATAGCCACACCCTCTAATAAAGGATCGTTCTCTGCTGTTGGTATGATTTCCGCATTATCAATAAAATGTTGTCCATCAATCACAATATCGGCTTGTGTGTTTAAGCTACGTGTTAATGGGATAACAAAACGTACTTCATCTTTCTGCGCAATATTATTAAACCAACTTTGTGGATAATTACCATTGCCTAACATACGTATTTCAAGGTTACGAGGATCATTTAACAGTTGATTGTGAAGCTGCGTCACGATGCCATTTTTTAACCCAAACAGCAGTAGCAGTGGTGCAATAACCGAGACTAAAGAGAACACAATACATAATGCGACTTTGCGATCATAAATTAAGTCGCGCCAAGCGAGTGAGCTAAGTAAGCCTAGGCGATTAGGATTGGCGCTATTGTTTGATAAAGACACTACCGCCCCCTTCGAGTTGTGCATGATAGTGGCTAAACCCAAAACGCTCGACTAAAGACCAATCGTGGCTAACAACCAGTGCAGAGATCTCCAGTTGTTTTACCATCTCTACAATGAGTGCATACAGCGCTTGCGCATTATGGGGATCAAGGGCTGCTGTGGGCTCATCAGCAAGTAATAAAGCGGGCTCGTGTGCAATGGCGCGAATAAACGCTACGCGTTGGCGTTCACCAATGGAGAGTTGGCGAGGAAGACGAGTTAACAATGGGCGTAATTGCAGATGGTCAATTGCGTGATCAAGCCAAGCGGAGTGTGGCGTTAATCCCAGCATTTTGCGAGGTAATTGAATATTTTGCATGACGGTTAAAAAGGGAAGTAATCCGCCACTTTGGAGCATAAAACCCAATTTCTCGGCACGTAATGATGCGAGTTGTGTCTGCTCATTACTTAACACCGCTTGCGTGATAATTAATTCATCACCGAGTTGAAAATGGGTCAATTCATCTGGGCGTAAGATCAACCCTATCATTTCTAATAAGGTACTTTTACCACAACCACTTAATCCGGTTAGCGCGCCGATTTCCCCTTTTTCAAGCGTCAATGAAGGAAGCGCAACACGAAAACCATGTTGCGCATCACCGCGCGTAATTGCCATACCTTCAATCTGGATCATTAAGGTAGGTTTTCCAGTGGAACAGGGTAAACGTGATCGCGCGGATCACTTTGTGGTGCAAGGGATATCCAACGATCAACATCTTCATTATAACGTTGATAGTATTGTAATTTTGTATTGAGACGACGGATAAACTTCTCTTGCTCAAGGCCATCCCAGCTTTTCCATGTCTCTTCATCTAAACCTAAAACTTCACTTAAATAAGGTAGATTTTCTACGTATTCACCCAGTAAACCCATTTCACCCAATTTAGTCGCAGAACCTTGTTTGATTTGATTAGGATCGTTACCCATAGTGGCGGCAATTGAACGCAAATCAGCAAACATATTGTCAGGTGAGATCAAACCTTCGTTAGCCGCATTAACAATTTTTTTCATCACGTCACTTAAATCGCTAAGCTCACTTTTGGTCAATAACACTTGTACTTCTGTTGTTGGGATATTTTGCTGTAATAAATCTCGATCACTTATCCACGCTTTAAAGACTGGAGGTGCTTTTGTGCCCTGTTTTTCACCTAAATATGCTAAACGCATGGCATAACCTAAATCATGCGCATCGTTAAGTAAGGTATCAGTTTCTTTATTTTTGCTATAAGTAGGATCGGCATTTAATGCACTGCCTACAGTGGCTTCACCACGATAAGCGGTTTGAATTTGCGTGGTTACAGCAGTTGCTAAACTGTCTACCATACGACCAAAACTATTTACATCTCCTGAGTTGATAGGGTAGTAAAGCGATTTGTGTAAGAACGGATTAAGCGTTAATGCTTCATATTGCGCTTGTGCCGAAGCATGATTTTTTGCTCCAGATGGGGTTTTTAAATGCAGGGTATAAAGTGCAACACCACGATAAGCGGCTTCTTGGCGAATTTGTTCAGCATCAAGTTTAGTTGATGACAGAGGATCATCTCCCGTTAATGCTCCCGCGTCAGTGATTAAAATAACGTAACGCGCACCAAAACGAGTCCAATCAACATCATCAAGGGCTTGCATAACACCCGCATATGCATCTTCATCAAAACGACTACTTGAGACTTTAGCTTGGCGTAATTCTTTAACTTTATTTAAGAAATCAGGGCCATCTTTTACGTCATTGGGGTTTACAAACATTTTGCTATCGTATTCCAATGCGGGAACGGCTTTGATATTAGAGCGAAACGCCACTAAACCAAATTTTACCTTATCCAACATGTTGTCTTTTTCGACTTGTGCATAAACTTTCTGAATCGCTTCTTTGGTTCTATCAATGTAAGGGTCCATTGATATTGTCGAGTCGATAACAAACACGACAGCCGCAGAGAAACCTTGCATCATATTGTCAGCATCTTTGCTGTCTGGTGTTGCTGGTTTTGTACTGTTTGCAGTTGCATTTGTATTCTGTGCATCTTTGCTGTCTTTGGTTTGTGAAGAGACAGATGCCACATTGAGCACTCGCACTTTATAGCCCGCATCAGTAAAGACTTCATCTGAGCCTAATACAGGTAGCAGATAAAAATTACTTTTTTGATCAATCATATAATCAGGCTCTTTAGCTAAAACAGCCGGATTAACTTTTTGATTTTTGATATCAGCTAAAAAAGGTTGATACTGCTTTTCGGGAGTAGGGCTTTCAAGTAAGCCTTCAACCGTTTGCTTATCTTTGAAAAATAGCATTGGGTTACGACCCGCTGGGTTAGTAAAAGCCAGCGTTAATTGCATTTTCCATTCAGATGTGCAGCTTGCATTCATCCAACCGCTAATATGACCCAAGCTATCAGGGCCGACTTGTAGCCACTCATTGGCGCCTTGTTTTTGACGCTGATATACATAAAAACGGCTAAATGCGGGTTGTTCTTTACCTGCTGCGCCAATTGTGTCCGCCACTTGGCAACCTGGGTAGGTTAATACACGCTGATAGAGAGTCTTTTTACCCTCTTGTAATAGCGGTTTTTTCTCTTCAGCACTTGCCGGTGCTGTCAGAATTAAACCACTGAGAATAAGAGTAAGCCAATGCGCCTTTTTCATACGACTTTCCTATTTTTTCAGTGCTTCAAGACGCGCTTTTGCGTCACTGTTTTGTGAGTCATGATTAAGAACAGCTTCGTACCAATAGATGGCCGTTTCTTTGTCTGCACCAAAGCAACCTTGTGCTGACGCGGTTTCTGGATCGTATTCACGAGCATAATTTAGTGCGATTTCAACATCACCTGATTGTGCTTTATATGCATATAAACGCTGAGCAACGTCACATTGATTGTTCTGTTTAGCTTGTTCAATCGTTGTAAGAATAGTTTTGCTATCTGGTTGGCTCTGTATACAACTTTGTACAAAAGCGAGCGCCGTACCTGATTTCATATTTTCAACACTACACACACTTGGTGTTGATGGCTCTGGTGTCGGTTGTGGCGCGGGTTCGCCTGCTGGATTGCCTCTTAGTAAGAAGAACCACGTTAAGATACCCGCTAAAATTAAGATCAAGATAATCGCTAAAATTAAACCAATTTTAGATTTTTTTGGTGTAGGTGGTGTCGGCCGTTGTGGCGGTTCATCTACCTTAATTTCAGGAATAATCGGCTCAGGTTCAGGCTCTTTGACTACTTCAGGCTCCGGCTCCGGTGATGTTTCGATAATAGGAGTTGGTGGAACAGCTTGAGTATCTAATGTCGCCGTTGATTTTAATGCTTCACTTTGACCTTGTGCTTGAGAGGCTAATACACCATCACGAATACGTAATCGGCCAATATCTTGTGTTTCATTATCGTCTTTTAACGTAAATTGATAGGCCATTTGTAAGTTGCTAACAAGGGGATCAACTAACGTTTTATCAAGAACGATTTGATAGCCTTCCTCGGCATCTTCAAGAGCAAGCTGGTGGAAAAAGGCATTACCTACCCACTCCCCTTTATCATTTAAGAAATAGCGATCTTGGTTACGCTGAATGCTTAAATAAACAGGGGAAGCATCACCTTCCCAATTTCGAATACTTAATACCGCAAAGCCAGGACGAGCAGGTTGTACGGGTTTTAATTCTGGATTAAACACGAATTATGACTCCACGACGGATGATTTCATGGTTTGAATGATTTGGCCTAACTGTGCGTTTTGTTCAGCACTGATTTCTCTTCCAGCTGAATGTCCTGCGTTCTCAGTAATAATCGCTGATAAAGCGATAAGCCAATCAATTACAAATAAAAGGGTATAGTTAACAGGGTTAGTGGGTAAGCGGACTAAACGCTCATCATCACCCCATTGCACGCTAGTGTTATCGGGTCTTTCAAAGATCTTATGACCTGCATTGATTTTGCTATCTGGCTTCTCAACACCGTTATCTTTGAAATTAAACCAAGTAATAAAATCACCCAGTACATTATAAACGCGAGAGGATTGCTGTTCGGCTAAGTCATCACGACGGGCAATGGCTTCTGTTCCTGCCAAAGTTTTCAACATACGTTGTTCAACACCAAGACGATTGATAGCTGTAATAAGCTCATCAACTAACAGAACCATAATTTCTTGGTCGATGCCTAGATAGGTTAATAATGTACTGTTATCAGGCAGACTACGTAGATGATTTATCCATAATGCCATCACTTTTTTAGGGTAGGTAACCTCGTTGCCGTGGCCTTTGGGAGCTTCATCTTCTTCTGGCACCAAAGAGATTGGCGCATCGCTAAAGAGATCAAAAGTCGGTTGTTCCATAGCGGCAAAGGCAGAAACTGGGACCTGTGTTGCTTTTTTGTTGTCAGAAAGAGTATCGACAACCTCTTTTTCCTGCATATACAGGTCGTAGAGAGATTTACGAGAAGGCAACAGGTAATCTAGTAATGCACCTTGTAAATAAGGGCGACTTTGCATAAAACGCAAAATAGTCGCGGCATTACGGCGTTTTACCTGTAATTCCTCTTCACCACCTGATTGATACCATTTTTCAAGATGATGACCGATTAAATCACGTTGAATTTCTTGCAGTTGCTCACTGATACGTTCAAGTTTTAGTGATTTTAAGGCAACGGTTTCAAGATAATCAGCAAGGCGTTGCATACCACCATCGTTAAGCGACAACATGGCATCCCATGCTTGGTCTGGTTCACGAATGTAACGTTGGACAGTTTCATCTTCAGCAAAGGTTTTTTTCATCAGATGTAATTGTGAAACACTATCTTCATTTAGAACCGTTTCTTTACCATTACTGATTTGAATAAACGGAGTGGGTACGCCCGGTTTACGTACTAAAAAGGTGTTATTAAACGCTTCACCATTAATCCAATCTGATGACATCCATTCATATTGACCAAAGCGCTCTAACATCGCCATTTTTATCATGCCACCTTTACCCCATGATTGGCGTAATAACGCTTCATTCATGGTTAAGGAGTTGGTAATACGCATATCAAACATGGTCATTGCCCAAATCAAGCCAGAAGGGCGTTTAGCACGAGTTTGTGCATCTTTACCTTGCGTGTTATTGATCCATTCTGTGAGTACGGCACCGACTTCTTTTACATCGGATTGTTTGTTTGATGCGGTACAAACCACCAGTACATTCATTTCTTGGTTATCGGTATAACGCTCAAACAGATAGGCGACTTTACCCCGAAGAATAAGTTGAGCGAGTGGGTTTGCGCTATCATCATTGACTTGACGGCGCACATCCGCCATGGTTTCAACCCCTAAACGTCCGCGATAACCCGGAAAATCTAGTAGCTCAACCTGTTCAAACAGCGTTTTGCTTGGTGCATCTAATAATGGTACGACTAATTCAACGGTGAGCGCGGTCAGTTCCGCTAAAGAAAGGGTTACAGGGGCATCAATACGATCACCATGAACAGGGCAAATGCTGATCTGGCTATCATTGGCAGTATTGAGACGCTCTAGCATATCTACGTTCATAATACTGTCGTTTTGTACTAACACACCGTCTTGTTCTTTGACTAAAGAAGAAAGTGGAGCCAAAACTAATGGTGCATTGCCTAAAGAGGCAAGTGTGGTACTAAAACGCTGATAAGCCGATGTCAGTTCTGCAATGTCGCCCCATAACACTGAAAATAACTTAGCACGTTGGGCTATGCTGAGATAAGGTGCTAATTCAATCGCTTTAGGCCAATAGGTTGTTGCTAATTTTTTCTGGCTTTTTTCGGCGTGACGTTGCAGATAATCCCATAATGAAACGACATCATCGTGCGTAATACCTGCGACAGTTGTGGCACTACATTGTGAACTTAATGAACTGATTAAACGAGAGATTTTTTCTTCATCTAATTCAAAATCAATTTTTTCCTGATTAAAGTCATACAGGTAAGCATTAGCAAGGATCTTAACAATTTCAATTTCGCTAAAAAGGTGTAGCTCTACTGGAAACTCTTGCGTACCTTTCGTTGCTTTGCGACTAAAGCGAGTGACTAATCCTGTAGCCTCTTTGCCGCCGCCAGGTGGGTTGATATGGTCGATAAAATCAAGAGTTTTACCTGACATGCTGGTTCTTAAACGACCTTCTTGTCCCGCAGCAAGGGCTGAGATCAGGTACGATTTTCCTGCTTGAGACAGACCAAAGAAGCCGACTGACATTGGGCGTTGGGTCGCTAAGCTGAGGTTCTTTGCCATATTACGGCTACGACGCAGGCGATAGATAAGGCTATCTGCTTCTGTATTTAAACGAGGTGCATTACCTCTTACTGCGCTAACCCAATCAATGGCTTTGCCTGCACCTTGATAAATGGCATCCCATTTAGCTGTTAACTGTTTTTCATCCATCATATTCATTTACCTAGTACACTCCCGCTATCCAGCCAATAGGATGTTTCGCCAATACCACTGTCTGCTAACGTATTGAGTTTGAAGCTTAAACCACTCTTATTAACGCCACCTTTACCATTAATGAGCTCCATTTCTTCAATACGTAATTTTTCAGATTTATTGTCATTATTATGGCTAGAGGCTCCGCGCTCTTCTCCTAGCTTGATATGCAATACGCTGTCTTCTTGGCTTAATTGTTGTGCCAATTTCGGATTTTTAATGCGTAATGTATAGAGTGGCGAGGCTGGCCAACGGGCATTATCTAATTGACGGAAACCTAAACGTATCCCGCCTCTGACTTCAAAATAGGTATCTGGATCAGGCTCAAACTTATCCTGGATATCTCGGTAATAAACGTCATTATCAGAAATGGTGTTGTTATTATCCAACATCCCTAAATAACGCACTGTTGAGTAAGTTTTAAAATTACCTGTTGAGAAATAGAAGTTGAGCAAACGTGCATTTTCAGCCATTAAACACAACATCGCACCAACCGCAGCCGTTGATTTTGGATCATCAATGCGGCCTTTTTTGTTAAACGGATACCAACCACCCGTTTTGTAACCATGTAATGGCAATATACGAGAAGGTGGTACAGGCTGTAATACTTTTAACAGTGCTTGAATACCTGGTAAGCGAGAAGGGCGGCCTGTGAGTAGTAAAACATCACAGGAGTAGTAATAAAGCACCTCACACAGTGCTTTTAAACTACGGGTGATGTTAATACGTTCACCTGAAATAAATTCAGCGTGTAGTTGTGTAAAGTTAATTTGCACTGGCACATTCAAGATAGAGAAACTATCTCCGCCACCTAACTCTTTATTGGCGGCATCGTCAATATAACGTCGCACATGCTCTGTTGGTTGAACATTTAGCAATTCGCCAAAGGTGCTGTTAATGCCTTCATGAGGCACTAATGGATCGAAGTTTTCGTATTGGCTTAAAATACGTAATCCAATTGGATTGAAGATTTGTAAGGTAAGCTGTTGGCGCAACACTTGCTGACCCGCATCTAAACCTTCACTACCAAAAAGAGAAGACATCAGGGCATCGGCATCAGAAATACCCGCGTCTGTTAATGCGGTGCGTAATGCTGGCAAAACACAAATCTGGATGATATCTAATAAAATATCATCACCCGCAATTTTGAATCCTTCGCGGAATAATTGTGTTGGAATAATTTTGACGTTACTTCCTGTTCCCGTATCCAGTTTATAGCGAGTGATAACGAGATCGGTTGTGCCACCACCAATATCAATTGAGGCAATTTTTAATGTGCTATCACCCGTTAATGCTCGGTTATCTTCCCTCACTTGGCTGGCAAAAAAAGCCTCTGTGCGCTCACCAAATTTAATTTGAGTTTCGTTGTAGAGATAAACTAATTGACCACAAGTGGCTTCATCCCACTTAACGTGGATATTAGGCATGGGTATGCGACATTGGGTATCTTTGCCATCAAAATTCAGTTTTTCGTCAGTCGGATCCCAATTCATTGCTTTCCAAATTAAGCCTAATGCGTTTTCCATGCATGTTTCAAAAATAGCACGCTCTGGTTTTGGCATTGCGGGTGGAATAGTCAAAATGATATTGCGTAATTGACGAGGCGCACTTGCGTGACTCATTTTAAGACGCTGAGCCGGGCTGTTCATTTGCGTTAATGCCTGAGCTAACACTTCGGTTAACATCATGGTCATTAATGAACTACGTGTGTAGTTTGGCGTAAAGACAGGCATGCGCAAGTCAGGCTCTAAACGGAATAACGGTTCACCATGATCGTTAAGCAGATAGGTCATAGGTACAGCAGTTGCTAATGGTTCTCTGTCTGTTTGACCAAAGGAGCGACTAAAGCGCCAACCTGGAGAATACGGCGAATCATCCCATAAATAACGTTTAGGGCTTGAAATACCTGTTGAGCCTTCGGTTCCTAAGCGTTGTGCCGCCATGCGGTTAGCTTCAGGGCCAACGCGACCAATAGTTGGCCACATAAAGGCATTATTTCGCCCACTACTGACTGAAAAGTCTTGTTTACCAAATTCTGCTTGCGCAAATTCAACACGGCTTTCAAAAGGCTCGTTGTAGATTTGATAAGGGTGGCTTAAATCACGCAATGTCATTTCATAAAGTTGAGTTAACCCTTTATTATCATTGATATGATCTTCAATTAAGATCCCACATGTACGTGAGTTACCCACATCAAGAATAAGGTCAACTTCAATGGCAGGCTCTTGCGGTTTGGTTTCATTAATTTTGATCTCAGGTAAGTGGAGTTTCTCACCTAAGATATTGAGCAAATTGAGATAATGTGCTTGATGTTGAAACTCTTTAATCGCTTCTTCAAGTTCATCATGGTATATCTTAGTGACCGCTAGCGCTCTTTCACTAAAGACTTCCTTTAACCAACCATCAATCCAAGGTGTTTCAAGGAAATTTTCCACCTCATAACCTAGATAAGCTAGTGCAAAAGCAACACCAGAACGAACATCTTCTTCGTTTGGTGCTAGATAAGCTGTATTCGTGCGATTGGGTTCAATGCGAGTATCAAAAGCCACTACAATGCGATGTGTATGCCCGTCTTCATCTGGCTCTGGCAGTTGGTGAAACATCATTCTCACCCAGTTATCAGGGCCTTGAGAGAATGAACGTGGCGGATTAAAGCGGAAAAATGGTACTGGTAACCAAGTGTCATTGAGTAAATTTAATGACTCATCAAGAGAGAAGCTAAATTCTGCTTCTCTAGGCGTTTGTGGTTGATTTTTCGGTGCTGGATAAAGATAGTTATCGTCTCGCTCATTGTAGATGAGTCGCATTAACGGGCCGTTTTCACCTTTTTTAACAAACTCACCGTACTCTTTGCGCTGTGGTAGCGTAAAACCAAAATCCAGAAACTGAATATTGCTGTCACGGATAAGGGTAATTTTATCTTTATAATCGGTCAGTGGCGCTAACATGAATTAATTATTCTCCCGCTTCATTGATAATGGGAATGGCTGACTGTTCTCATATTTCCCTTGGCAATCAGCAATATTTTGGCTTCCAGGTTGGCAAATAATATTTGGCATCAAATAGTTTGAGCCATCACTACACAGAGCCTGACCTTGGTTATTTATATTCAGTCCACCTTGATTGACGGCTGCGTTAACAGGGGCTTTGCAGGTCACGCCATCACTGCGTGTCATGACGACTTGTCCTTTGCCATTATCTAATTGATAGTTCAGGCTCAATGGTTTACCTGTTTTTTGATCTTGAATACCTGCACCTGCTTTCCATTGGCCATTAAGGAATTGGGTTGAGCCATTGGCTAACGCATTTGCAGGAATAGTCAGTGGTGTTGTGTTATCAGCTGTGGCTGGTGGCGTGACATCTGGTGGTGCATTAGGATCAACCGGAGGGTTAGCAGTATTGTTCTCATTTCCTGCATTTGGAGGAGTATCTGTTTTTGGTTGCTCATTTTGTGTTGCGGGATCAACAGGAGGCACATTTGGTTGTTGTGCCTCATCGGGCGCAGCGCCATCAGGTAAAGCACCTTGGTTATTATCTATTTGAGGATCAACCACGGGTAAACCAGTATTAGGATCAACTATTGCGCCGTTACCATCAGTGCCATTAATCACATTTCCATTGGCATCTACGGTGGCTAATGTATTTGTGTGAACTGTACCTGTTGGAACACCAACGGTGTGGCCATTAGTGACCACTGTAGGGACTTTTGGCTTTTCAAGCGTAGGATCGGGTAGCTTAGGCGCTTCAATATCTGGCGTTTTAATATCGACGGTTGGTAATGTCGGTGTTGAGAAACAGCCTCTTAAGAAGAAAATAGCGAGTAGTAGTAATAATAAAGGTAACAGCCACCATAAAAAACGCCACCAAGGGCGCTTCGTGTCAGTAATGATGACTTTTTCTTGTACGGGTGGAATGGCTGTTGATGTTGGTGCGATTGTCGCAACAACGGGTTTTAAGCAAGCAACAGGATCAACTCTTAGTTGTTGATTGGCGCTGACAAATCCCCAAAAGGTAATAATCGGTTGGCCATCAACAATAAAAATATGGTTTTCGTCAGGAAATTGGATTGTTTTACTGAGGAGTGCGCCAAAAAGCTGACTTTCTTTATTTCCATCCCTCTTCTGTTCTTGTTCGCTAAAGGCGATTAAATCATCTTGATTTTTTTTCAGCACAGCATAAGCAGCAGTACGCTCTTCTTCTGAAGCCGCAGACCAAGGGATAACAGAGCCGTCAATCGGTGAATACCAGTCAATACGTTCGCCCGTTTCATTTGGCTGAGGAATGGCAAGGCATTGAGAAATATGTGCCTTTCCTCTTAAACGCAAAGTTTCACGTAGCTGCAGTGCAGAGATATAAACAGCCTGTCCATTTTCTCCCATAGGGAGGTAACTTTCTAATTTACCACTTCGTAAGAATGCTTTATTCACGACGATCATTCCGCTAGGCAAGATTATCTATGGGTAAGTTGGCTTATCCGTAAATAGGCTTTAAGGCTAAAAATAAAGATATAAAATTTATATACATTTTATATTATCAGAAATTGGGTGTCTATCTAGCGGATTATTTAGGGTTAATTAACTGATTATTATTAAAGACTTTTTTATTTTTCTTGAGTAAAAGAGGAATATTGAGATAACGATTATGATAATTAAATAATGACGTTACAGGTTGCGCTATATTTTCTTAAATATACGGATAAAACCACCGATATATTGGTTTTTACATTAAAAAATAATGAAATAGAAGAAAAAAAAGACAAAATATAAAAAGGTAAACCATCAGATAACATTTGGTCGCTGTGATAGTAATCACAAAATAGGTTTGTTCTGAATAATGAGTGAATAAGAAAAGAAACAAAATACGCAATTAAAGAAGGGTCTTAAATAGATAAGATATAGCACCTACTGGCTTCAATATAATAATAAATTATGCGTAATAGGTGAAAAATTTCACCCTCAATGTTGAAACAAAGAGGGTGAAATAAATATTAAAAACTGTAATCAATCATTATTTACAGTTCTTCGGAATATAATCTTCAATCGCTTTTCGAGTCATTAAACTGACCTCATTGGCATTACGCGCAGTGAAGACTTTACCGCCCGTTGCATTTGCCACACAGTTGCCTGCGCCTGTGCCTAAAATATCAACAACGTTAATTACGGCGCGAGGGTGGGCACGTTTTAAAGTTCTGGCTGCTGCGCATGGATCTTGATCGCAAGACTCTAAACCGTCAGATAACAAGACAATAATTGTGTCACGATTATTGCCTTTGATTAGAGAACCCGCTCGTTGAATAGACTCGGCTAATGGTGTGCCACTATCAGGTTCAATACGTTTAATGTAGTTAAGTAATTTTGAGCGTTCATTGCCACCATAAGCAGGACTTGATTTCACTACACCGCAATCTGATGCCACAACGGTAGTAATTTTCATATCTGAAGGAATACTATTAATAATCTTTGTTGCTGCATTTCTTGCCACAGTGATCCGACGAGGTTCGGCATCATAGCCCGCGAAGAGTTTTCCTGTGTTTGCAATAAAGTCTAAATCATCTTCTGTTAAGCTCATACTCAACGCCATTGAGCCTGAAGCATCAAAGATAATAATCACCTGTGGTGCCAGTTCTGGTGGGCGATCTGCTGGACACATTTGTTTTATCTTACTGGCTAAGCGATTTTCACAGGTTGCATTCGCTGTCTTTTCTGTCATCCCCGCTTTTTTTAATTCATCTTGTACACAAGCTTCTAGTGGCGTGAGTTTTTTCACCGGCACTGGTTTGGGCACAGGTTTTGGCTCAGGAATGGGTTCCGGTACTGGGACGGGTTCAGGGATCGGCTCTGGAATAGGCTCTGGTACAGGTTCTGGCTCAGGAATAGGCTCTGGTACAGGTTCTGGCTCAGGAATAGGCTCTGGCTCAGGTGCAGGTTCTGGTGGTATTACGACGGCAGGTTTTTCTTCCACAACAGGAGGAACAGCCTTGGGATCAAAACACCCTTTTAGCCAAGATGCCAATAAAATTAAAAACAGTAAGAATAAGAAGAGTAATAGCCAACGTAACCAGCGATTGCGTGTTTTGGCTGGCACATCAGCAAGTGCGGCACCCGCAGCCGCGGCACTTGCACCGGCGGTAACTTGTGCAATCGGTGGTGGTAATGGGGTTGTTCGTGGCCACCATGTAATAACAGGTTGCCCATTAATCACATAGACACTTTCACTATCAGGCAGTGTTGATGCCGTATCTAAAAGGTGGCGCTCTTCATCTGTAATTCTGTTTTGCGAAGCTAATAGCGCTGTTTGCGTTTTAATGTCGTTAAGGCGTTCATCTAAAATGCGTCTTATCTCTTGTTGTTCTTGGCCTTGTAACGAGGTCAAAGCAACAGGATTACCAGAAACAGCAGAATACCATTCAATGACATCATCCGATTTCTTTTCGGGCGTGGCAAATAGCGTTCGATACTTAGTCGGAAAATGTTGTGTCAGCAATTGGAGTAACTGCTGTTGATGAGTTAAGGCAAAATCGGCGCGGGTAATATCAGCCGTTAATCGTGAAATTCGATTCATATTTTAGAGAGCCTTCGTGACGGCTATATTCGTTTAAAGAGAGAAAATTAAGATATCAATATTACTGACTATAACGGTTTTATTAAAAAGGTGAAATTAAAGCGTTCATTTTTTTAATCTAAGGCAAAATAAATTTTTATAGCACTTAGGCTTTAGTTTATTGCTAAATTCGCTCAATTTATTTCTCTATTTTAACAGGCAAAATAATCTATTTGCTTATTTATCTTTTTACCCCTTAGGATGGCGCATTTATGTTAAAGGCGAAGATTACAAATCAGCCAATTCTCACCATTGAGTGCTGATGAATATTGATATAGCACATAGAGTATCGACGGGTTACAAGGTATGTTACCCACACTATAAAATAGCCAAATCATTCGCTTTTGAGGGAATTTATTCTCCCTCTTTACGTTGATACAACCGTAGGTTTCTGATGACAAATAAAATAAATAATAACCCATTACTTAATGATGTAACTCGTTACTGGAATATCAGAGCAGAAAGTTATAGTGAGTCTAATCAACAAGAATTGCTGAGTGAGAAACAACAAAAATGGCGCCATTTATTATTAGGGCATGTTAAAGAGGGTGAAACTTTAAAAGTATTAGATATTGGAACTGGCCCAGGCTTTTTTGCCATTTTATTAGCGTTATCAGGACATGATGTCACGGCAATTGATGCAACGGAAGGCATGTTGCAGGAAGCCAAACAAAATGCACAAACACACAAGGTAAATATTCAATTTATTCGTGGCGATGTACATCAACTGCCTTTTGCCAATGAACAGTTTGATCTTGTTGTCAGCCGTAATGTCACTTGGAATTTAAAAGCACCACAAGTGGCGTATTCAGAATGGTTTCGTGTATTAAAGCCTGGCGGTAGTTTAATTAATTTTGATGCTAACTGGTATTTACACCTTTTTGACGAGACTTATTGGCAAGGTTTTGTCGCAGATAGAGCTCGTTCAATAGAAGAACAAGTTGAAGATCACTATGTGAATACAGATACAAAAGAGATGGAGCGAATTGCGCGTCAACTTCCATTAAGTCAAATAAAACGTCCTCAATGGGACATTAATACGTTGCTGGAGATTGGTTTTAATCGATACATGATAGATACTCGCATTGGTGATTTTGTGTGGAATGAAGAAGAAAAAATTAATTATGGGTCAACGCCGATGTTTATGATCCACGCACAAAAAAACAACGCATAAATAATGAAAGGAGAATAACGTGAAGCCTTTATTTTCGGTGATCCCAACCCTGTTATTAACACTTGCATGTGCATTTCCAGCACTTGCAGATCAAAGCAATAACATACTGGATTATGCCAGTACAAAAGATATTCGTGATATTAATCCTCATCTCTACTCTGGTGAGATGGCAGCTCAAAACATGGTATTTGAATCTCTTGTATTAAATACCGAAAAAGGTGTTGCTCCTTATTTAGCGGAACGTTGGGATATTTCCCCCGACGGCAAAAGTTATACCTTTTATTTACGTCATGATGTGACCTTTAGTGATGGCGAACCGTTTAATGCCAAAGCTGTAAAATTAAATATTGAAGCCATATTAGATAACTATGAACGACATGCATGGTTAGAGTTAGTTCGTCAAATTGATAGCGTTGAAGTTGTTGATGAATTTACCGTTAAATTAAATTTAAAAAACCCTTACTACCCAACATTAACTGAATTAGGTTTAACTCGCCCATTCCGCTTTATTTCGCCAAATTCATTTATTAATGGCAAAACAAAAACAGGTGTTGCGAACTATATTGGTACGGGGCCTTGGGTATTAACTGAACATAAAAAAGACCAATACGCAGAGTTTAAAGTTAACCCAAATTATTGGGGAGAAAAACCTGTATTAAATGGGGTAATGTGGCGGGTGATCCCAGACAGACAAACGATGCTACTTTCGCTACAAAAAGGTGATATTCAGCTTATATTTGGTGCTGATGGTGACATGTTAGATATGGATTCATTTGAAGCTCTTATGGCATCAGATAAATTTAAAACTGAAATGAGCGCCCCAATTGCATCTCGCGCTATTGTGTTAAACAGTAGTCGTCCAATGACATCAAACCAACATGTTCGCCAAGCATTACAATATGCCGTCGATAAAGAGGGGATTGCACAAGGTATTTTAGCGGGTAGTGAAAAAGTCGCAGATACTTTAATGGCGCGCAGTGTGCCTTATTGTGATTTTAGCTCGCCAATCTATGCTTATCAGCCTACAAAAGCGGTTGAATTATTAGAGGCTACGGGTTGGGTATTACCAAAAGGTGAGACTATCCGTCAAAAAGAGGGTCAGAAACTACAATTATTACTCTCTTATAATGTGAATAACGCAGTAGAAAAAGAAATTGCTGAACTTATTCAAGATGATTTTAAAAAGATTGGTGTTGGCTTGACGATTTTAGGTGAAGAAAAACAAGCTTATTTAGATAGACAAAAAAATGGCGATTTTGATTTGCAATATTCGCTTTCATGGGGAACTCCTTACGATCCAGCTTCCTTTGTTTCATCTTTTAGAATACCTGCTCATGCTGATTACCAAGGACAAAAAGGATTAGCGAATAAAGCACAATTAGATGCCATGATTGGTGAGCTATTAATTACACCTGATGAAACACGACGCCAGGAATTATATAAAACCTTATTTACGTCATTAGCTGATCAAGCGGTCTATATCCCATTAACCTATTCACGTACTAAGGCTATCCATCGCAGTGAATTAGAAAATGTTGGCTTTAATCCGTCTCAATATGAAATACCGTTTGAAAAAATGTATTTTAATCCGTAATTAGAACGCTCACTTAGATAAGTGTGGCACCTTATATGAAAGTGCCACACTGATTAAATCTGATGCTACGTTATATATTCTGGAGAGTGTTGGCGATATTTCCGCTGGCACTAATGATTTCATTTATTGCTTTTATTCTGTTGGAATTGGCGCCGTCTGATCCTGCGGAAGTCGCATTACGTGTCAATGAAATTGTGCCAACCCCTGAAGCTATTGATGGTATGCGTCATGAGTTAGGTTTAGATAAGCCTTTCTTTACCCGTTATTTTTTATGGTTAATGGCAGGGTTTCAGCTCGATTTTGGTACTTCTTTTCTTACTAGAACCCCAGTTATTCAAGAGATGCTAAGGGCATTACCTCCAACGCTTTGGTTAGCTTCAACGGCTTTATTCTTTACGATTATTTTGGCACTACCTTTAGCATTGTGGTGTGTGGCTAAACCTCAAAGTTTTACAGATAAATGCATTCGTTTCATTGTGTTTGTTTTAACGGCTATACCTAATTATTGGTTAGGATTGCTATTGATTTGGGGAGTCGCCGTTTATTTAGATTGGCTTCCTGTCAGTGGAATGTTATCGCCACAATCTGTTATTTTGCCTGCATTAGCGCTTTCTTTAGGGTACATCGGTACTTATTTACGGCTGTTAAGAGGTGCGATGTTAAACCAATGGCATCAGCCTTATGTCTTTTATGCCAAAGCGCGAGGATTACCTGACAACCTTATTTTACGTCGTCATATTTTACGAAATTCGCTGTATTCCAGTTTAACGGCATTGGGTATGAGTATTCCAAAGCTAATTGCTGGTACAGTCGTGATTGAAAATATTTTTGCATGGCCGGGAATTGGGCGACTATGTATCAGCGCCATATTTGGTCGTGATTATCCGATGATACAGGCCTATATTTTATTGATGTCACTGCTATTTCTCTTTTTTAACTTTTTGATGGATGTCATTCAAATGATGGCTGATCCGCGGTTAAGGAGATAATTATGTGGCAACTGTTTTGGCAACGACTTGCAAAAGATAAAAGTGCGCAATTGTGTTTATTGGTGATCACAATTGTGGTCATCGCTGGAATATTTGCACCTTGGTTAGCACCGCATGATCCCACATTAACCTCAATACGTTTGAAATTTAAGCCTATGAGTTTTGATTATCCGTTAGGTACGGATAATTTAGGGCGTTGTATCTTTTCACGATTATTGTTTGGTGTAAGAACCACGGTATTTTATGCCTTATTAGCTATGAGTGTGACATTAATCATTGGCTGGCTAATGGGCATGTTAGCTGGATTTTTCCATGGAAAAACAGACACATTGATTATGCGATTATGTGATGTGGTTTTGTCATTTCCTGCAGAAATTATGATCTTAGCATTAGTGGGAATAATGGGGCCGGGTATTGGTAATATCTTAATTGCCGTTATTTTAGTGAAATGGGCATGGTATGCCAGAATGATCAGAGGGGTTGTTCGTCAATATTCACACCGTAATTATATTGCTTACGCCCGTGTGATTGGTGCGCCTTCTCATCATATTTTACGACGTCACTTATTACCGGTGACTTTTGCTGAAACTATCGTCTTAGCATCAACCGATATTGGCAGTGTTATTTTAATGATCTCGGCGCTCTCTTTTTTAGGGTTAGGCGTACAACCACCAACCCCAGAATGGGGAAATATGCTCAGTGAAGCAAAAAATGTCATGGTATTACATCCAGAACAGATGTTGCCTGCGGGGATTGCTATCACTCTTGTTGTCACAGCCTTTAACTTTTGGGGTGATTTTTTACGTGATGTGTTTGATCCTGATAATCGCCAGTCAGTAGGAGAAAAGCATGAACAACTTACTGACGCTTGAGCATGTTTCTGTTATTCATCAAGAAAGCGGAAAAAAGCTGATTGATGATGTCTCTTTCTCGATAAAGCAAGGACGCACATTAGCGATTGTCGGAGAAAGTGGTAGTGGAAAAAGTGTGATCAGCAAAGCCATTATGGGATTACTGCCTGAACAATTAGCAATATCAGGGGAGATTTTTTTTGCAGGAAAGAAAATCAGTGATGAGGCATTTTCTCAACGTCGAGCTTTATTGGGAACATCTTTAGGTTTGATTGTTCAAAATGGCATGAGTGCGTTTGATCCTTTGATGAAAATAGGCAAGCAAATTAGTCAAACGTTAATCTACCATTTTTCCTATACTAAAAAACAAGCTCTAGAAGAAACTCAATTGGCATTATCTCATGTTTTTCCTCATCAATTTCAATCTATTATACAGGCGTTCCCTCATCAATTAAGCGGCGGACAACTACAACGTGTGATGATTGCGATTGCGCTCGCCTTGTCACCTAAACTATTAATTGCTGATGAACCCACAACGGCACTTGATGCTCCTCTTCGTCGAGAGATTTTAAAATTGCTCCAGCTTGTCGTAACGACTCATCACTCAACGCTGATTTTTATTTCCCATGACTTAGGGCTCGTGAATGAAATTGCCGATGATATTATCGTGATGCAAGGGGGAAAAATGGTTGAATTTGGTGATAAAACAACCGTTTTAACATCTCCAACACAGGAATATACGCGTTATTTAATTAATGCACGGCGACAGCTTTCGTTGCGTTTCGAGCAATTGATTAATAAAAAAACATATTAATATCATCATAATAAAAGAGACGCTATGTTATTAAACGTTGAGAATATCAGTAAGTTTTATACTCAAAGGAATAACACTTTATTCGGTGAGAAAGTGAAGGTTATTGATGCTCTTTCTTTTAATATAAATACCCAAGAAACTTTTGGTTTAGTGGGGGAAAGTGGCAGTGGTAAAAGCACCTTAGCACGTTTAATTTGTGGATTAGAATTACCAGATAGTGGTGCTATCTATTTGAATAATAAATCAGTGACAAAACGACTTCATCGCCAAGGTATTATTAGTATTGTTTTCCAAGATTATACAACATCCGTTAATCCCACATTAACGGTTGGCGAAATTATTGCTGAGCCAGTAAAAATAGTGGACCCAAGTATTCATCATCAGGCATTAGAAAAGCTGATTTTTGCTTTTTTAGATAAAGTGGGATTACCTAAAAATTGTTATCGGCGTTATATATATGAACTGTCAGGTGGGCAGGCACAACGGGTATGTTTATGTCGTGCATTAGCTTCTTACCCTAAATTGATTGTATTAGATGAAGCGCTTAGCTCGCTAGATATTCCTACCCAAGTACAGATATTAGATTTATTAAAACAGTTAAAAGAAGAATTCCAATTATCTTATCTTTTTATCAGTCATGATATTCAAACGGTTGCTTACTTTTGCGATAAAGTCATGTTCTTTTTACAAGGTAAGAAAATTGAATTATGTGAGGTAGATAATCTAGGTAATGTTAAGCATGATTATTCTAAAAAACTTATTCAATCTGTTATCTAATTAATAAACAGCAATACTTTTAAGTATTGCTGTTTGCTGAATTTAATCTATTTAGAGATTATTCATTAAGTGTTCTTGAACGGCTTTTGCATCATTTGAGGCATTGAAATCAATACCGAAATTCAGCGTACCTTCTTTGAGTTCAATACTACGAGGCGTTGCTTTAGAACAGGTGATATTCTGTATTTTTTCTTTTACTGTTTCTTGGGCGATTTTAGAGCTTTCACAGGTATTTATTACACCTTTTAGTCCTTCACTACAATAACTATCAACCCCTGTTGTTTTTAAATCATCAGCAGTAAATGCAGACCAATCAAAAGCAACTTTTATATTGGCATCACAGCTTTTATTTAAATCAACAACACGAGATTGAATATTCTCTTCAAATTTTTGGTGTAATTCTTTTTCTGCTAATGTCGCTGAAAAAGCAGAAGAGGAAATAAGTAGTAGAGAGAGACTGACAGCAATATTTTTCAACATGATCAAATGCTCCAAAAATGAATATATAAATTTAAATTAACTTATTAAAAATAAAACAATGGGAAGTTATAACAATAGGAAGATGATTATTTTTAGTACTTTACTCTTTTTTGAATAATATTTTTAATTATTAGTGAGATGTCTTTTAATAAAATCATTTTATGATAAGCCTATTAATACTTTAATAGGTATTTTTACTCGGTCATTAATTAAATGTTCGTTATATTTGTAACGAACATAATCGATTCAGTACTTCATTTAAATTATCAATAAAGTGAAATAAATAAATTATCATTAAAATCAATCAATTAAATTATTGATGTAGATCTGCATCACAAACCAATCTTATTGTGATTGTTTTTTCATCATGCTCGAATTAACTTGCTAACTCGAAGTAGCAAAAATTAGCATAGCGTTAGCAAATGATGAGGGTTCGCATGGAACAACAATATTTTATTGGCGTTGATGTTGGCTCAGCCAGTGTCCGTGCAGCGGTATTTGATAGCAATGGAAAGCGTTTAGGCTTTTCTGTTCGCCCTATTGCCCAATTCCGTCCTAAAACGGATTTCGTTGAGCAATCGTCCACCGATATTTGGCAGCAGGTGTGCACTACCGTAAAAGAGTCGGTGGCGTTATCTGCTATTGATCCTATCCATGTGAAATCTATCGGTTTTGATGCCACTTGTTCTTTGGTTGCTGTGGATAAAGAAGGTAAAGGACTTTCTGTTTCGCCAAGCGGTAACGCTGAACAAGATATCATCATGTGGATGGATCACCGGGCTGTACAAGAAACGGTCACCATCAATCTGACCAATGATCCTTCACTACGATATGTCGGTGGTGAAGTGAGTATCGAAATGGAATTGCCGAAAATTCTGTGGTTAAAAAATCATTACCCAGAACGTTATCAAAATGTATGGCGATTCTTTGATTTAGCTGATTTTTTAGTTTGGAAAGCAACATCAGGAGATGTAGCAAGTACCTGCACATTAACCTGTAAATGGAACTATTTAGCACATCAGGGACAATTTAGTGAGAGTTTGTTAGCCGATGTAGGTTTGGATGAATTATTAGAAAAAGTACCACAAACCATTCTGGCATTAGGTGAACAAGCAGGTTGTTTAGATGAGGCGGTTGCCAATGCATTTGGCTTGCACACAGGGGTCATTGTTGCTTCAGGCATTATTGACGCACATGCAGGTGGCTTGGCATTAACAGCATCACAACCTGAAGGTAGTTTGGCAATTATCAGTGGTACGTCTAACTGCCATATGATTGTGAGCCAATATCCAATTATGGTACCCGGTGTTTGGGGTCCTTATTTTGGCGCGATGTTACCCGAGTTATGGCTAAACGAAGGCGGCCAAAGTGCTGCTGGTGCGTTAGTTGAATGGTCTATCCGCCGTCATGAATCATGGGCTGAATTAGAGCAAGAAGCGAATGAAAAAGGCGTTAACTACTATGCCTTATTAAACGAAGCTGTCGCTGAATTGGAAGAAAATGAACAATATCCAACCACACAGTTTCATGTTTTAGCTGACCATCATGGCAATCGTTCTCCGCGCGCCAATCCTGCGGCAAAAGGCATGGTAAGCGGGTTAACACTGGAAAGTGGTCGTGTTGCATTGGCTCGTTATTATCTTGCGACACTGCAATCTATTGCTTATGGCACACGCCATATTATTGACACACTTGAAGATGCTGGACATCAAATCAATCGCATCGTGATGTGTGGTGGAGCAACGAAAAATCCATTGTGGCTACGCGAATATGCCAATGCGACAGGTCGTGAAATTCATTTAGCACAAGAAGAAGATGCGGTGAATTTAGGGGCTGCATTACTAGGTGCTGTAGCATGTAAAGCCTTTGATGATTTCTCAAAAGCTGCCAGTGCAATGGTGAGAGAAGGTGGCATTATTACACCAGATAGCGACACGTTTGCCTTCCATCAAGCTAAATATCAAGTTTATTTGCAGATGTATCAAGATCAGCAACGTTATAACGAAATGATGTCAGATTGTTGACCACGAATTTTTCCGATTATGAACCGAGTTTACCTTACCAGGGATATCTTATGTTGAACTTAAATCTACCAAAATTACCGACAACCATCACAGCAGGTCAGAAAGAGATCCTGATGGTCACTAACGCAGACTTACGCGAGCCTGCAAACGTAACGTGCTGGCCTGTACAGAAAAAATTTGAAGATAAACTGGCCGCAGCATTAGAAGCGCAAGGTTACAAAATGAAGCGTGCTCATGAAATTAGTGAAGCTCGCGGTCATGGTTTTATCAGTAGTCAGCGTGAAGGTTGCGACATGTTTGCCGCTATCGATCCTGATGCGCCAGTTATTGTGTTATTAACTGCATGGCAATATTCACACCATATTGCCTCTTCATTAGCACATCATCGTGGTCCTATTTTACTGCTGGCTAACTTTGATGGTACATGGCCGGGTCTGGTAGGAATGTTGTGTTTAGCGGGCACGATGACCAGTTTAGGTAAAAATTATTCACGTTTATGGTCAGAAGAGTTTGATGATGAATTCTTTGTAGATGGCTTAGCGACTTGGTTGAAATATGGTTATGTAAATCATAAGCTTAGCTATCTTACAGATATTGCGCCAACACACAGGGTAATGGCGACGGAAGCTGGCGAAGTGGGTCGTAAAGTCGGCGAATACATAATTAAAAATAAAGAAATAATAGGTTTGTTCGATACATTCTGTATGGGAATGATTAACGGGGTCTTCCCACAACAGGCCATGATCAATATTGGTATGCCAATTGAATCCCTTTCTCAATCTGCGTTACTGGTCGAAATGGCGAAAGTACCGACAGAATTAAGAGAGGCATGTTTACAGTGGTACGAAGATAACGGGATGACGTTTATGTTTGGTCAAGATGACAAAACTGAACTCACTCGTGAACAGGTGATGGAGCAGTGCGCCATGATGATCGCAATGGCGCGTTTCGTAAAACGTTTTGGTTTAACTGCGGTGGGTGTGCAATATCAGCAGGGCTTAAAAGATTGTTGCCCAGCGTCTGACTTTGCCGAAGGTGCTATCGGTTCAACAGCACGTTTCCCACTACCAGATGAAAACGGCGAGATTATCTGCCCTAATACGCCAATTCCTTGTATCAACGAAGTGGATATGGGTACGGCTATTCCTCAAACGATGTTATGGCGTTTATTAACATCATTAGGATTACCAGCAGAAACCACATTGCATGATATTCGTTGGGGTAGTGAGTACGAAGGAACATTCTACTGGGATATGGAGATTTCAGGATCAGTTCCTTTTGAACACCTCAAAGGTGGCTTAAAAGGTGCAACAGGTTATCGTCAGCCTGCGATGTTCTTCCCTAAAGGGGGTTCAACTATCGCAGGTCAAGGTAAAGCAGGGCGCTTGTTATGGGGTCGTGCACACTATGAAGGCACTGATGTGATTATGCATATCGGTACGGGTGTGGCGGTAGAATTACCTGAAGCAGAATTTGAACGTCGCCGTAGAGCAACCAACTACGAATGGCCATTATTAAACTGTACGTTAGATGGCGTAACGCGTGATGACCTTATGGCGGGACATCAAAGTAATCACATTACTGTGGCTTACATTGATGAAGATAAATTGGCGTTTGTGCTTAAAGCCTTTGTTGCTCAAGCATTGACTCAAGGTATTCAAGTAAAAGTGGCAGGTGATGCCATTAACCTACTGTAAGGAATTGATGATGAGCCAGCAAAAATACGTCGGTGTTTGGCCTGTTATGCTAACCCCTTTTGATGCCAAAGGGGAGATTGATTGGGCGTCGTTAGAGCGCCTTGTAGACTGGTATATCGATTCTGGTGTACATGGACTCTTTGCCGCCTGCCAATCAAGCGAAATGTTTTATTTAAGTGATGAGGAAACTCAAGCGCTTACCCGCTTTATCGTTGAAAAAGCAGATGGAAGAGTACCTGTAGTAGCTTCTGGTCATACTGCAACCGCATTAAGTCAGCAAAAAGAACAATTGCAGGCAATGGCGGGTACCGGTGTCGATGGCGTCATTATGATCAGTAATCGCTTAGCGCTTATTGGTGAGTCAGATGATAAAGCGCTGGAAACATTACAGGTCTTAACCAATGTGGTGCCAAAAGAGATTGATTTGGGCATTTACGAATGTCCTCATCCTTACAAACGCCTGTTATCTGAAGAGATTGTAGAGTGGTGTGCGCAAAGTAATCGCTTTACCTTTATCAAAGATACGTGTTGTTCTCTACCAATGATAGAGCGTCGTTTGGCATTATCAAAAGGAACTCGCTTGCACTTAGCCAATGCGAACAGTCAAACGTTATTAGCATCATTCCAAGCGGGATGTCAGGCATATAGCGGTGTTATGGCCAACTTCCATCCAGAGCTTTATGTTTGGCTTTATGAAAATTGGAAGGATAAACCTGAGCAGGCTGCCGTATTAGCTGATTATTTATCAACAGCAGCGATGACCGAAACACTGGATTATCCAGCATGCGCTAAATATCATCAGCGCCTGATTGGTAACTTCAGCACTCTGGTCTGCCGTTCCCGTAATAGCAGTCAGTTTGAAAACTCATTTTTCCCTTCTGCCGTCAATAGCATGACTGCATTAGGTGAAAACATGAAAAAATGGCTTTCGTTAGATTAATTTAGGACACAGGAGTAGGAATATGCCTTTCGTGATGAAGGAAACTCAGTTTGTGCTTGATAACGCACATTCACTTTTTAATCACTGCCATGCTTCAACGATTGTGCGTGTGCCTAACTCTGAGCGTTTGTTAACCGCTTTTTTCGCTGGCGATAAAGAAGGTAGCGGTAATACCGCTATCTGGCTGGCGATAAAAGAGGGCGATCATTGGCAACACGCTCAACCTGTTGTTAAAAATCCGGGTGTTGCGCACTGGAATCCAGTTTTACATGTTGACCCATCAACAGGTAATATCTGGCTGTTTTATAAAACGGGTCCCGATGTACATAGTTGGACGACCCAATACGTTATCTCGAAGGATGGCGGAAATAGCTGGAATTTACCGAGTGAATTGGTTTCTGGTGATGTAGCACCTAGAGGTCCTGTGAAGAACAAAGTATTAGTGATGTCGAATGGCGAGTGGTTGGCACCAGGATCGGTTGAGGATGACCAGTTCTGGGATGCGTTTGTCGATATATCAAGTGACAATGGTCAACACTGGTTGCGAGTGGATATTCCGATTGAACACCATAAAGGTGGGCAAACGGAACATGAAATCTGGCAGGGTTTAAAGGACGATGCCTTATGGGAGACTGATCTACAACGCGTTTTTCAATGGGATGGCGTGATACAGCCAACACTATGGGAATCCCAGCCTGGGCATGTGCATGCCATGATGCGGAGTACGCGCGGTACTATTTATCGTAGCGATTCAACGGATTATGGGCGCAGTTGGTGTCCGGCTTATGCAACAATATTACCAAATAATAATAGCGGCATTGATGTCGTCTCCTTCGCAGATGGTCAACTGGCATTGGTGTATAACCCGAATTCAGGTAACTGGAGCCGTCGTTATCCCATCTCTGTCAGTCTTTCATCCGATAATGGCAGTACTTGGTCTGAACCATTCGATTTACTCGATGGGGAAGGCGAATTTTCATATCCGGCTATTATTGCTGAAAACAATACCCTACACGTGACCTTTACTTGGAATCGAAAAAACATTGTTTATCAGCAGTTAATGGCTACTCAATAAAAATGTGGAGAAAGGGTTTTATGAAAAAGAGTCTACTCGCAGCGTTGGCGATTACGATGACACTGGGCATGGGGAATGCAGTTGCCCAACAGTTAACGTATCCTACAAAAAATATTGATGTTGTCATCCCGAAAAATCCGGGCGGTGGTACTGATACTTCTGCTCGTACTATCATTGAGTTTGCAAAAGATGTGATGCCAGCTGGACGTATCTTCGTTCCTGTGAATAAGCCTGCTGGTAATGGTTTAACGGGTCTGATTGAAGTTGCTAATGCGCGCCCAGATGGCACAAAATTAGTGATGACAACCGTTGAATTGGCGATGTTCCCACACCAAGGAAAATCACCCGTTACTTATAAAGACTTTACCCCAATCGCAACAACTATCGCTGATCCAGTGGTGTTAGTTGTTAATGCAGAATCACCTTACACCACGTTACAAGAGTTTATCGATGGCGCGAAAGCGAATCCGGGTAAACTGAAAGTCGGTAACTCTGGTATGGGTGCTATTTATCACTTAGCTGGCGTTAATATTGAACGTACCACTGGCACTAAATTTAACCATATCCCTTATAACGAAGGTACAGGCCCTTCAATCGCAGCATTAGTGGGTAATCACATTGATGGTGTATTAACCACACCTGGTGCGGTTAAATCTCAAGTTGATGCGGGTATTTTACGTGTTCTTGGTGTAATGGATGAACGTCGTTTCCCATTATTCCCAGCGGTACCGACTTTTAAAGAAGCACTGAAATTAGATACTAACGTAAAAATGCGTGCTTGGGCTGTATTAGCAACAACCGCTAATGTACCTGATAACGTGAAAAAAGAGTTAGTGGATGCATTCTCTGAAGTGGTTCAAAAACCTGGATATCAAGAAGCACTGAAAAAACAAGGTATTATGCCTGTGTTTATCACTGGTGACGATGCTTACCAAATGATGAAAGAAGACCACGAGATGTATGCTGAGTTAATTTCAACAACCCTGAAAAAATAACTTTTCTAATATTATAAACCACCCTACCTGTTACGGCAGGTAGGGTCGGGGAGATCCCGACATGACAAAAATCAATACAATCATCGGTGCGATTTCAGTGGCTTTCGGGGCACTTATTATCTATCTCTCCCGTGATATGAGCATGTTTGATGATTATGGTGTACCAGGGGAACGTTTCTGGCCTTACGGTTTAGCCATCTTATTTATTTTACTGGGGATTTTTCAATGGATTAGTATTGTGGTTGATAAAATCAAACACGTACACAAGTCTGTTGACCTAAGTTCTACCGCAGTTAAACGCGCTTATGGTTTAGGCATCTTTATGTTGGTCTATGCCACGGGTTTGCACTTTTTTGGTTTTATTATTCCGTCATTGCTTCTTATCCCGGTCATTATGTGGCTGATGAATGAAAGAAAACCTATCGCGTTGGTTGTTATTCCCGTCGTGATGGTCGCCGCCGTTTATGTCTTCTTTGACATTATCTTTAATTCACCTCTGCCAACCTCCGTCTTTTTTGAGTAAGCGGTAAAGGAGCTTTGAGATGGAAATATTAGACGCTTTAATGGTCGTTTTCAGTCTGGAAACGATAACGATGATCCTGTTAGGGGTGTTCGCGGGTATTATTATCGGCGCATTACCCGGTCTAACAGTGAACATGGGAATTGCATTGCTACTCCCATTAACTTATTCATTCCAAGGAATGACGGGGATACTCCTGTTATTAGGAATGTATTGTGGTGCCGTTTATGGTGGCTCAATTACCGCGATATTGATTAGTACACCGGGTACTCCCGCTTCTGCTGCAACGGTATTGGATGGTTATCCAATGGCGAAAAAAGGTGAAGCAGGAAGAGCACTTGGATTGTCCACAATGGGGTCTATGTTTGGGGGGATCTTTAGTACGATTGCCTTGATTGTGATTGCACCTCAATTGGCAAAAGTGGCAACAGGTTTCTCCGCAGCTGAGTATTTTGCGCTCGCAGTATTTGGCATAAGTATTATTACCAGTGTATCATCGCAATCGATTGTGAAAGGATTAATGGGGGGAGCAATTGGTTTAGCGATTGCGACCATAGGGCTTGATCCAATGACGTCAGGACCTCGCTTTACCTTTGATACCGTTTATTTAATGGGTGGGGTTTCATTTATTCCTATCTTGGTTGGTCTGTTCGCTTTCTCTCAAGGCTTGATTAGTTTTGAAGAAGAGTATCGTGAGCGCAAACAGAAGAAGAATGAAAAAATTAATGCGCGTATTCACCGTGTATTGCCTACATGGGCTGATTTTAAACGTGTACTGCCAACGTACTTACGCTCTTCTGCTATTGGTACAACGATTGGTGCAATTCCGGGAACGGGCGGAGATATCTCATCATTTATCTCTTATAACGAAGCGAAACGTTGGTCTAAACACCCAGAAGAATTCGGTCACGGTTCACCAGAAGGTGTCTCTGCACCAGAAGCGGGTGCAAACTCCGTAACAGGCGGAACCATGGTGCCGTTAATGACCTTAGGTATTCCTGGTGATGGCGCAACCGCCATTATTATGGGGGCGTTTATGGTTCAAGGATTGGCGTTGGGGCCTCAGCTCTTTACGGACAATCCCGTTGAAGTAAACAGTATCTTTATTGGCTTGATGATGGCGAATATTTTCCTCGGTATCTTAGGTTTCTTATGTATGAAACTCTTTGTTCGAGTGATGGATGTGCCACGCCGTGTATTAGTGCCTATTATCTTTGTATTGTGTAGTGTAGGTGCTTATTCTGTAAACCATAGCATTATTGATGTGTTTGTAATGATGGGCGCGGGATTGTTAGCTTATATTATGATAAAGCTCGACTTTTCCATGTCTCCTGTGGTTATCGGGATTATTTTAGGACCGATGGCTGAATCAAACTTACGTCGTGCTTTAATGATGTCTCAGGGCGATTTATCAATTCTGTATACACGCCCGATTACAGCGACATTCTTAGGTATTGCGATATTGACGTTGATCCTACCGATTATTGGACCTTCGTTAAAAGCAATGTGGAAGAAATGCCGAGCTAAACCTGCTCAGTAAAGGTTAACTGGCCCTCATCATTACGATGAGGGCAATATCAATGATGGAATATTAATGTAATGGCAAAAACAGTTGAACAGATTGCAAATGACCTGAATTTGTCTATTACCACAGTCAGATTGGTATTAAATGGCAAAGGTGATCAATACCGGATCAGTGCAAAAACACAAAAGAAGATAGCAGACTATGTTGAGGTATTTGGTTATACCGTCAATCATGCGGCAAGAAGCTTAAAGCTGAATAAAACAGATACCTACGGATTGGTTATTCCTCGTCTTTCTAACCCGTTTTTTGCTGCGTTGGCTGAAAAATTAGAGATGCATTGTCACCAGATTGGTTGCCAGCTAACAATTAGCTGTACCTATGGTGATATCAAAAATGAAAATAAACTCGTCAAATCAATGGATGAACGTAATGTTGATGGTATTTTCATTGTTTCATCTAGTCGCAAAAATCAGTTACACCATGTGAAACATCGTCAAAAACCCCTCGTTTTCTTAGATAGAGATTTTTCTGTGAGTGACGCTATTTGTGTCGCCTCAGATAACTGTGACAGTGGGGCGCAACTGACCAGAGCAATGATAAAGCTAGATGCACCAATTCATTTTTTTGCGGGTGATGCATTACTGCCTACGATTGCAGCGCGTTTGCGCGGTTATGTGCAAGCTATAAAAGGGCATTATGGTGATGATAATCGTGTCACTGTCTCTTATGCTGAGCATAATACGACCAAAGATGGTGAGCAGATGATGAAACAGTATTTAGAGCAACATCAGCAAATACCTTCTCATTTTATTGCCTCATCATTGCCTATTCTTGAAGGTTTATTGAGTGTTATCCGTCAGCGTGAAGGAAGTATTCCTGCTCATCTTCATATTGGTACATTCGATGATCATGTGATGCTGAGTTTTTTACCTAATAATGTGTGGTCAATGAAGCAAGACGAAGCGTTATTAGTCGAGAAAGCCTTTGAAATCATGTCTGCAAAGATAGCTGGCACCGCAGTTAAATCCCCTGCATTAATAAAAACACAACTTATCGAGCGCCTAATTTCTACCCAATGAGTCAATTAAATCGCTTATTCGCCTCACTTTGTGAGTAGATTAGGCTTTCTATTCGCCTCACTTTGTGAGTAGAATAGAGTTTATATTCGACTCATGAGGGTAATTTATGTGGATTTGGCAACATTCAAACTGGACTCATTTCAGATTTAACAACAGTACCGTGATCCCTTTACTTATTGATACTCGTTTTGTTCAAGGGATGCTCTATGGTCAAAGCCAAATGTTGCCTGAAAACAGTACATCTGCATTAGATTCTATTTTGGCAAATATTATTTATTCGAGTGATATTGAAGGTGAAAAGCTAAATGCATTTTCTGTGCGCTCTTCACTAGCGACTCGTTTAGGTATTGTGGAAGAGAAAACATATCCAACTGATGAAAAGTCAGAGGGTTTTGTGCAAGCTGCATTAGATGCTATTAATAATTTAGATGAACCATTAACTCATGAACGTTTATTTCAATGGCATAACCTATTGTTTCCTGAAGGACATTCTATTTTAAATCCTATTACTTCAGGGAAATACCGAACAGGTATTGTTCAGGTCGTTTCAGGTAAAAGAATTGATAAACCTATTGTACATTTTGAAGCTCCGCCACCTGAATCAATAGAAACTGAGATGGCATTATTTTTGGATTGGTTTAATAAAACAAGAGTTCATTATGAGCCTGATTTGATTATCAGAGCGGCTATTGCCCATCTGTGGTTTTTAACTATTCATCCATTTGAAGATGGTAATGGGCGGATAGGCAGACTTATCATGGATTTAGCATTAGCTCAAGCTGAAAATAAAACAGTCAGATTATATGCGATGTCAAAAACGATTAATGAGCATCGCCAAGAATATTACGACATCATCGAAAATACCCAAAAAGGTGATGGTGATATTACATTATGGCTTCAATGGTTTTTACAAATGCTTCAATTATCTATTTTGGAAGCTACACATGAAATTGATAAGACAGTAAGAGCAACTAAATATTGGCAAACCCATGATCAAGCGTTGTTGTCGCCAGAGCAATCAAAAGTTATCAATAGAATGCTTCAAGGGGATTTTGTCGATGGAATTAATAATAGCCAATATAAGAGTGTGGCAAAAGTGAGTCGAGCAAGTGCAACAAGACATTTAGCATTTCTTGTTGAGCAGGGTTTTTTAGCAGACAGTGGGGCTGGCGGGCGAAGTGTGAGATATATTTTACAAGACTAAATTTTTATTATTTAGCCACAATAGGAACATTAGTCTGCTCGTTTTATTGTTATTCTTTTTTTTACTTTTACAAATGCGCGCTACTCTACTTATCTCGTTTTAACAAAAATAGGGGCTCTTGATTATCTGCAATCAGAGGCTCATAATTTAAGCGGATAGTTCCATTTTATTAATATAAAAGGATATTAAAGAAAGATGAACGATGATGTTGACCGATGTCCTGAGTGTGAAGTAAGGGCGTATTATACGAATGATTTTGTTCGTGTTTATCAAGCCTATTCAAATACTATTGCTCAGAGCGCAGTCGCAAACGGAACATTTGTTTCGCCCCCTTTTAGTATGACCCGCATGACTTGGGTAAAACCTTCCTTTCTTTGGATGATGTACCGTTCTGGTTGGGGACGTAAAGACGCTAATCAAGCTTCTATTCTTGCGGTTGATATTACACATGAAGGCTTTCAAGAGATGCTGACTCAAGGTGTTGTGAGTCATTTTGATCCAGATCGCTATACTAGTGCTGAAGCTTGGAAAGAAGCATCAGAAACCAGCAATATCCGCATTCAGTGGGATCCTGAACGTGATATTTATTTGAATCGGCTCAGTTATCGCACCATCCAAATTGGTTTGCGAAATCAAGCAGTTGAAAAATATTGCAAAGAGTGGATTGTGAATATTACGGATATTACCGATAAGGTACATAAAATAGATGCTTGTATTGCTAATGGTGATCTTGATACCGCATACAGCCTATTGCCAGTTGAAAAACCGTATCACTTTGGTGAATAATTCATCAGAATGTCACCCCGCTTTATTGGCGGGGTAATTGTGTCAATTCATGCTCTAACAAGTTCAGGACGAACACCCAGTGTGTGGCAAATAGCATAGGTTAATTCTGAACGATTAAGTGTATAAAAGTGAAAATCTTTTACTCCTTCACGACTTAAAATTTTCACCATATCAATTGCAATTGAAGCACCTACCAGACTACGGGTTTCAGGATCATTCTCTAATCCATCAAACATTTTATTCATCCATCCCGGAATTTTTACATTGGTTAAACCCGCAAAGCGTTTTAGCTGTTTAAAATTAGTCACGGGTAGAATACCCGGTACAATTTCTACATCAATTCCTGTTGAAACACAGCGATCGCGAAAACGTAAATAACTTTCCACATCAAAGAAAAATTGAGTGATGGCGCGATTTGCTCCCGCATCTACTTTTCTTTTTAAGTTAATTAAATCCGCTTGTGCACTTTTCGCTTCAGGATGCACTTCTGGATAAGCTGCAACAGAAATATCGAAATCACCCACACCTTTGAGTAAATGGACCAAATCGGTGGCGTACATCTCTGGTTTTTGTGTGTTATCGGGCAAGTCTCCGCGTAATGCGACAATATGACGAATACCACTTTGCCAATAATCCTGCGCGATATGTTGGAGTTCTTCGCGGCTTGCATCAACACAAGTTAAGTGTGGTGCTGCTTCTAATCCTGTGCGTTCTTTTATTCCTTTAATAATAGAGTGTGTTCTATCACGCTCTCCTGAGTTTGCACCATAAGTCACAGAAACAAAGCTCGGTTTTAAGGTATTTAAACGCGCAAGAGATTGCCAAAGGATATTTTCCATCTCTTCGGTACGAGGAGGAAAAAATTCAAATGAAACTTGGATCTGGCCATCTAATTCAGCAAGATTTTGGTTAAGTGCTTCATGTTGGCTTGCGTGATAAAAGCTCATACCTGTACCTCATCAATCTTTCACTGTGTTGTTATTTTTATTTAAGTATCACTACTTATTTACCCATCTAACCATTTAGACGTCTAGATGTAGATTCTCTTAATTAGGTTATTTAGTCAACAACTATTCACCCTGTTTTTGATGAGGATAATTCAATCAAAAGGAGAGGAAATTTCATGTTCAAAAAGGCTTTATGATGAAAATGAGCGTATTGAGAGCTCAATCTTCTCATTTTTCTTCTACAATAAAGCTAACTAACGTATTGATGAGAGGCGAAATGATCACTTGTAAACGTGTTTATGATGATAAAGACGGTGAGCATGAAGGTTATCGTGTGTTAGTCGATAGGCTCTGGCCAAGGGGCGTGAAAAAGACAGATTTTCATTATGATGAATGGAATAAAGGTGTCGCGCCTTCGACTGAATTACGAAAATGGTTTCATGGCGGAGGGGGAGATTTTACTGAGTTCACGCAACGTTATACGCAAGAATTAATGGCTGTACCTGAACATTGGCAATCGCTTGTCGCAATAGCCAAAGAGCAACCGTTAGTATTACTTTATTCAGGTAAAGATAAGCAACAAAATAATGCGACAGTATTAAAAGCTTTTTTAGAAAAACAGCTTAAATAGGTATCAACAGGTTATATATTGATTTTCTTACTGTGAAAAAAAGAAAAAAAAGTGGCGCGGTATTAGGCGCCACAAAAATTGCTAATAAAAACATCGAACAGAGTCAGAGAATATTTTTACTACTCTTATACAGTGTGTGTATTTGCCAATAGCCATTGACTAATACGTTGTTTTTGCTCATCATTTAGCCACATACCGAGTTTAGTACGACGCCAAATAGCATCATCAACTTCGATAACCCACTCATGTTTCACTAAATAACGTAATTCTGCTTCATACAGATTATGACCGAAGTTTTCGCCCATGCTGGCCAAATCAGTAATGCCTTCAAGCAATAATTCGGTGTTGCTACCATAAGTGCGGGCAAAGCGCAGTGCCAGTGCTTCTGGTAACCAAGGATGGCGTTGACGAATTAAACGTGAATAACCATCACGATCACAACCTTCTAAATTACCGCCTGGTAATTGACCATTTTTAGTCCATGGTTTACCCATGTTAGGGAAGTAAGCAACAAGTTTATCAACAGCGTGCTCACCTAATTTACGATAAGTCGTTAATTTACCACCAAATACAGATAACAGTGGTGTTTGACCATTATCATCATGAACATCTAAGGTGTAGTCACGGGTAATCGCTTGTGGTGAATCTGATTCGTCGTCACATAATGGACGCACGCCAGAGTAATCCCACACCACATCTTCTTTAGTTAACTGCTTTTTAAAGTGATCGTTATAGACTTTCAGTAAATACTGAATTTCGTTGTCATCAATAGCGACATCTTTAGGATCGCCTTTATATTCAACATCCGTAGTACCAATGATAGAGAACTCATCCATCCAAGGAATAACGAAAACAATACGGTTATCTTCGTTTTGTAAAATATAAGCTTGTGGTTCGTTATGAGCACGAGGAATAACGATATGGCTACCTTTAATTAAACGGATACCATAAGGTGATTTCAGTTTTAAGCCTTCATCAAATAAGGTTTTAACCCAAGGGCCTGCTGCGTTTACTAAGGCTTTCGCTTGGTAGAGAGATGTTTCACCTGTACGTAAATCTTGTGCTTCTACCATCCATAAATTATTTTCACGCCAAGCGCGGGTTACTTTTGTGCGTGTGCGCACTTCACCACCACGACGGACGATTTCTTGTGCGTTGAGCACCACTAAACGTGCATCATCAACCCAGCAGTCTGAATATTCAAAACCACGTGTTAATTCTGGTTTTAAAACAGAGTTTGCACCAAATTTAATGCCTTTACTGCTTGGTAGGCTTACACGTTTTCCTAAATGATCATAAAGGAACAGACCAATACGGATCATCCAAGCTGGGCGTAAGTGTGGTTGGTGTGGCAGGCGAAAGCGCATTGGAAATGCGATATGTGGTGCTAAGCGTAATAACACTTCACGTTCTGCCAGAGCTTCGCTAACTAAGCGGAATTCGTAGTGTTCTAAATAACGTAAACCACCATGAATAAGTTTAGAGCTCGCGGAAGATGTCGCACTTGCTAAGTCTTGAGCTTCCAGCATAAGTACTGAAAGGCCTCGGCCAGCTGCATCCGCCGCAATTCCAGCGCCGTTTATTCCGCCGCCGATGACAATCAAGTCTTGAGTTTTCATAACATCCTCCTACGAATGCGCGAAACAATTCTTTAATGTTCGTTTTCGCTCATAATTGTAATGAAGTTTGATGAAAATGCCAACTATATAACTGATAAAAAACATAACCGCGTGATATGGATAACAATTTATTATCATATCCACATAATTTGTGGGCTTATTGAAAATAAGCAACATTGTTAATGTATTAATAAAAAAGAGAATAAATAGAAGGAGTTAATTGAATTTGATGGTGAATTGATAAAAAAAAGTACCTAAATAGGTACTTTTCGAGGGCGTTTATGCAATTAACATAATTCGAGTTGAACGTTGTGCTGTTCAACAATTTTCTGTATCCCAGCAGGTGGCTCTTGATCGGTAAATAAGTAATCGATCAGATTCATATTGCCTAAATTTACCATCGCATTACGACCAAACTTAGAATGGTCAGTCACCAACATAACACAGCGCGAGTTTTCGATAATTGCGCGTTTAGTGCGAACTTCGTGGTAATCAAATTCAAGTAATGAGCCATCCATATCAATACCACTTATCCCTAAAATACCGTAATCAAGGCGGAATTGAGAGATAAAATCAAGTGTCGCTTCACCAACAATCCCTCCGTCTCGTGTACGCACTTCACCACCGGCAAGGATCAAACGAAAGTCTTCTTTACCCATCAGTAATGTTGCTACATTAAGGTTGTTAGTCACTATACGGAGGTTTTTATGATTAATTAGTGCATGTGCTACGGCTTCAGGCGTTGTACCAATATCAATAAATAGTGTTGCACCATCAGGAATTAAGCTCGCCACGCGTTGTGCAATCCGTGATTTTTCATCAGACCACATAATTTTACGATCATGATAAGCGGTATTCACTGAACTTGAAGGTAATGCAGCACCACCGTGATGACGTTGGATTTTGTTCTTTTCCGCTAATTCATTTAAATCACGTCGGATGGTCTGTGGGCTGACTTCAAAATGCTCCACCAACTCTTCAGTGCTGACATAGCCCTGTAGGCGTACCAGTTCAATGATGGCATCATGTCGTTGCGTTTGCTTCACAGGTGTCCCCTAATGTTAAAAATATCATGTTAATTTTATTATGATCTACGAGATAATTGATGTCGATTATCCCACAAAGCCATCAATAAGCCGATAAGGAAGCCTGCAAAATGTGCAGCATTTCCGATAGAGTCACCTAAAACGCCCATATAACCTGCAACAATCCACAGAATTGAAAAAACGATTAAACCTGTTGGAGCGCCAATACCTTTTTCTGGATTACGTATTCCTGTTAAACCGACATAGCCAATTAATGCGTAAACAACACCAGAAAGCCCACCAAAGTTGGAATCTGTAAACAAGGATTGTGCCCAATTACTAAAGAGCGCAGAAACGAGCATGATCACAAATAATTTACCAGTACCCAATCGTTGCTCTGTTTGACTTGCGAGATACCACCACATAGCAAGGTTGAAGGCGATATGCATCAGTGAAAAATGAATAAACGCTGGAGTAATATAGCGCCAGACTTCAAAGTTTAAGCTCTCTTCATAAGGCCATGCTAAATGGAGCATGACATCATAGTCGCCAACTACTTGTTGCCAGATAAAAACGAGGATACATAAAATAATCACTAGCACCGTCAGTGGGCCTGAGCGTTGCACCATATTTTTTATCGAAAAGGCAGGGCGATATTTTATACCTGTATTTTTCGGATCACCGGTTTGCCAACTTGCGGCTTGATAGCGCGGATGAAAAGGCTCACGTAGAAACGTATTAAGTTCTTTTTCAACCATTTCTAACTGATGTTGGTCTTCTAACCAAAGAGAGATTTGCTGATTTTCATTTTTTGCGTGAATTCGCACACCTTTTGTTGCCATATAATTGACAAATAAATCAGCAGCTTGAGGGTTGGAAAGCGTAATAATGTGGATCATTGACAAAACTCATCCGTCGTTATTGCAGAGACGTTATCGCTTGTGGAAACTCTCTTTGCCATGCTTCAAAACCACCATTAATACTATAAACGGTTTCAAAGCCCATATTAACTAGATATTGAGCTGCCCCTTGACTGCTGTGGCCGTGATAGCACATCACCATAACAGGAACATCAAAGTCAGCATCTTGTAAAAATTGATTTAGCGTTTCATTGGTGAGATGAAATGCATTTGTCGCATGACCAAAACGATAACTCTGAGGATCTCTCACATCGACTAAAATAGCTGATTGAGATACCCAGAATTGATAAGCTTGTTCAATGCTAAGAAATTGAAACTTATCCATAATTGTCTTATTTATTATATTGTTAGTTAATTTGCTTGTTCTGAGCGAGAGAACGATACATTTATCATAACGCCAAATGGGTAAAGATGACGTAACGCTTTGTAAATGATTATTTTAATACAAAAATCCCCCATGATATCAGTGCAGGTGAATATCATAGGGGATTTAATACTGAAGGATCAGTAGTAGGAGTGCTCGCCACGTTGGTGTTCAGTTAAGTCTTTCACACCTTTTAATTCATTAGGGAACAGGTTTAACAGTTCTTTTTCGATGCCATCTTTTAAGGTGACATCAATCATTGAACAACCGTTACAACCACCACCGAATTGTAAGATAGCATAGCCATCTTCAGTAATTTCCATCAGACTCACGCGACCACCATGACCCGCTAATTGAGGGTTAATTTGTGATTGCAGTACGTATTCAACACGCTCAATTAATGGTGCATCAGCATCCACTTTACGCATTTTTGCGTTAGGTGCTTTCAGGGTTAATTGTGAGCCTAGTTGGTCAGTAACAAAATCAATTTCTGCATCTTCTAAGAAAGGTGCGCTGATGTCATCAACATACGCAGAAAGTTTTTCGAACTTAATTTCAGTATCGTTTGGCTCTACAGCATCAGGCGGGCAGTATGAAACGCCACATTCAGCATTAGGTGTGCCTGGATTGATAACGAATACACGAATTTGGGTGTTGGGTTCTTGGTTAGCCAGTAGTTTGGCAAAATGCGCCTGTGCGGCATCAGTAATAATAATCATATCGTCTTGCTCAATAGTTGACTGTTCTGGTTGGTTATCATACGCCCAATTGGCGGTTAACTACAAGGTTCGACAAATCGCCCATACCTCAACAGAGCGTGCTCCCGCACGAAATAACAAGGGTACGATGGAATTTAATGTCGCACCAGTAGTGATAACATCATCAATTAGTGCCAGATTTTTCCCTGATACCGACACTGTGTTATTTAATACAAATGCATGTTTTAAATTTTGTTGCCTTTGCTTGGCATTAAGATGCGTTTGCATCAGTGTAGCACGAGTTCTTATCAGGGTATTCGGTTGATAAGCACAATTTAACCACTTTGCCAAAGGCTTAGCGATAGCTTCTACTTGCTCAAAGCCTCTAGACCAACGGCGATGACGATGTGAAGGAACGCTAATAATTCTATCAGGTTTCTGCACTAAATTTTCTCGTCGATGTGAGAGCCATCGCAATAGAAAAAGTCGTGCAAGACATAAGGCTATCTGAGGGCGAGGTTGATATTTATAAAGGTGTAATAATTTATTTAATGGCGGTTGATAGTCGGTGACTGTCAACATCTGTTTCCATAGCGGTGGTGATTGTAAGCAACGCCCACACAACATCATAGAATGATGAGAAGGATATAAACAGCAAGGGCAACGATTTTGTTGTTTTGGTAGATGTCGAATACAACTCGAACAAATGCCTTTAGTATCATAAATTAAGGGTTGACGACATAGCCAACAATATCCTGCTATTGTTATCCACATAATGAACATCCTTGTAAAAGAGAAGAGAGCATAGCAATGAATAAACTGTATTGGCAGACAATTGGTGAAGGAAAAACAGATCTTGTGCTACTACACGGATGGGGGCTGAATGCTCAGGTCTGGCAATCATTAATACCGAGATTAACCACGCATTTTACACTTCATCTTGTTGATTTACCGGGTTATGGACGTAGCCAATGGTTTCCAGCGCTCACATTAAAAGAGATGGCAGAGATTGTTTTTGCAAAAGCACCTGCTAATGCTATTTGGCTAGGATGGTCTCTAGGTGGATTAGTCGCTAGCCGTGTTGTTTTAGATAATCCCAATAATGTGCAAGCGCTAATTACAGTGGCTTCTTCACCTTGTTTTGGTGCTCATGAGGATTGGCCGGGGATCAAACCTGAGGTTTTAAAAGGATTTGAACAGCAACTAAATGAGAATTTTCATCGCACAGTTGAGCGCTTTTTAGCACTACAAACATTGGGCACACAAAGTGCCCGTGAAGATATGAAAGCATTAAAATCAGTGGTGTTAGAACAACCACTCCCTTCTGTTGAAGTGCTTAATGGTGGATTAGAAATTTTGCGTACTGAGGATTTACGAGAAGAATTGAAAACGTTGAGTTGTCCTTTTATTCGTTTTTACGGTTATTTAGACGGTTTAGTTCCTCGAAAAGTGGCCGGATTATTAGATACTTTTTATCCACATTCACCGTCTGTTATTTTCCGTAATGCGGCTCATGCACCGTTTATTTCACATCCTGATGAATTTGCTCAAGCGTTAATTGAAGCTTGTGATATTTAGTCGTGATTATCTTAAAGAGCAGCCTTAATTTAATGAGTAAGCATTTATCATTCCCTTTCTCTTTTTTCACTTAATTTCGCTTTTAGTTAGTTTCAAATAATTATTTGATTTCGCCCATATTATGCCTCTTAGCTTAATATGGGCTCTTTTTTATCTGAAATGACGATGTGTTTAAAAGGGTATTATTTTGGGGATAACGCTGCTTTTGCTAATGGCTTTTTAAGCCGAAAAGCCAGCGATAACGCAATGATGCTTAAGGCTAATGTGAAATAAAATACAGCATGTGTACCCAATGATAGGGCAGAGATAGCACTATTTTGTGATAACGCATTTTCACGAAAATAAGACATCAATGTAATGGCGATAGAAGTACCTAATGCCCCAGAAACTTGATATAGCGTATTCCAAATGGCGGAGCCATCAGCATAAAGGTTAGGGGTTAAATCGCTTAATGCAGTTGTTTGTGCAGGCATAATGACACAGGTTACGCCCATACAAAGTGACATAAAGGCGACAACAATTTTCCATGCCTCGGTATGTTCATTAACTACGAATAAGAAAATGCAGGCACTTAACAGCATAAACAGCGCACCCATTACGGCAAAAAAGCGGGCATCATATCGGTTATAAAGAAAACCAATTAGTGGTGAAAAAATTACATTAATGATATTGCCTGGTAATAATAAAACACCTGCAATTGCAGCGCTGAATAGTAGAACTTCTTTCAAATAGATAGGAAGAATAATCGCAACCGATAATACACTCATCATGCAAACAATCATCATTAATAATCCAACAACGAATATAGAATGCTTAAAAATGTGAAGGTTAATCATTGGCATTGCGAGCTGTTTTTGTCGCCAGCAAAACAGTAATAAGCTCAAAACACCGATTAAGACTGACCCCAGAACATTTATTGAAGTAATTGAATGTTCAGCTAATACAGCTAATCCATAAATTAAGCCAGAAAAACCGAGAGAAGATAATAAGAGTGAAATAATATCAATACGGGGTTTTGTTAGAGTACCGATATGCTCCATTGAGTAAAAAGCTAGCGCTAGAACAGCGATATAACAGATAGCGCTGATCCAAAAAATGGCATGCCAGTTCATTGAGGTCAAAATAAAACCCGATAATGTGGGGCCTAATGCGGGAGCTAAGGTGATTGTTAAACCAATAACACCCATAACAGCACCTCTTTGATAAAGAGGAAAAATCAGTAAAGCTGCACTCATTAATACAGGTAGAATAATTCCTGTGCCAATTGCTTGAATAATTCGACCTATCATCAGGAGAGGAAAACTAGATGCAAGTGCCGCAACCATACAACCTAATAGCGAGATAAATAACGCGCTAATAACCAAACTTCTTGTATTAAACCACCGAACTAAGATTGCTGAAATAGGCACGAAGATAGCTAAAGTGAGTAAATACCCGGTAACAAGCCATTGGGCTAACCCCGCACTAATTACGAATTGCTCCATCAGATTTGTTAGCGCCATATTTAGCGCGGTTTCACCAAATAACCCCACAAATGTGCCTAACATTAAGACACTTATCATTGCGCGGGGCTGAGTGACAATTTTTTCTGCTTTGTTCATTACGTTTATTTCCCATTTATTATGTCAACTAGATTGACATAATGGAAAGTAACGGAAATAGAAAATATGATCAACTGAGTTGACAATTTTATTCTGTTATACTGCTCTAAAAAAAGAGGGGGAAGAGCATGTCTATTTCATTGGAACAGCTTGATATAATTGATTTAATTAGTGAAAAGCACTCTTTATTACGTTCGCGTATAGATACCCGCTGGAACGCACAAAGTGATATTCATTTGGCAAATTCTGAATGGTACATCTTATCGCGCATCGTGGATGCACCTGCCACTATTGCTGAGATCAGTAAAACAGTCGCGATTTCCAGGCAAGCCATTCATAAATTTATACGGCAGTTGGAGCAAAAAGGCTTAATTAACGTGTTTGATATGAAAGACAGTAAGAAGCTAAAAGGTGTCGAAATGACCCAATTAGGTCGAGAATGTTATCAACGCTACGATGAGCTAAAGCAAGAGATCATTACCGAAATTGTGAGCATTATTGGTGAAGATAATAAGCGGCTATTTGAGAAGTTATTACGCCAACCTTGGTTTAAAGAAGCATTGTAATAATGCCGCCCTTTTACTAAGGGCTGCAATAAATAGATGATTATGCGAGCACGTTTTCGAGATGAAATGAAGTTTCTAGAATAGGTGCATTTTTTATTGTGTCTGCAACAGGACAAGTGCGTTCAATAAAAGCGATAAATGCAGCAATCTCTTCTTCGCTATTATCGGCTTGAATAAAAAAATGTGTCGTAATTTTACTAAAGCCCAATTTGGCCTCTTTATTTTTTCCCGTAAAACCATCGGTATCTAATTCACCTTTAACTTCAATGCGAATATCGTTGAGATTAATTTTATGCATACGCGCAAAGCTTTTGGCGACAATCCCCTTACAAGCCCCTAATGTACCTAATAATGCTTCAACAGGATTCATTGCACTGTCTTTTCCACCTAATGACAAAGGTTCATCAAGTAAAAATTGAAACTGGCGTGATGCACATTGCATCTGTAATCCGCCTTGTTTACCGGTCGTAATGGTCGATGAAAATTCAGTTATTGGCATAATTTTATATTCTTATAAAGTGAAGTGATAACAGACGTCTTTACGTCTATACTTAAAGGATTATGCCGTGATAGTTAGGAAAGTAAATCATTAAATAGGAAGATGAAAATGATTCATCTTAAGCATTAGATAAAAACCCATACATAAAGTAAGGGTTTTTATAGTGGCATTTATCAATTTGTTAGGTTAATTGATAAAGCTTTGTCTGGCAGGCAGTGGCTTCAGGGCAACTTTTACAGCTACCCGTAAGACACTCCTCGACATCTACTTCTTGAAGCTTACCCATCAATGTGAGCCGTTCTAACATTGCTTGTACCAACGGTTCAGGCATATTGAGTTGATGGCTGATAAGACGGGCATCGGCTCGACCATTAAGAGCGATACAATCACGTACTTCTATCAAACTGGCCATCTTACCTTTCCTTTGTCACTCAGTGACAACTACCTTTTGAACAACATTGTTTAGCCAATGAAGGCTTATTGCTTAAGTTAATTGTTAGACGACTACGAGCATTACGCAACAAGATAAATAGAATTAAGTTAAAGATCACCACGGCAGCAATGGTTATGCCACTACTTTGCGGATGCTCACTAAAGGTTGCGACTTGATAGAACAGCGCTGACAATGAGTAAGCAATATTTAATCCCCAAAGAATAGAGAAGGTCATCCAGCCACGGCTTGTTTCACGAGCAATAGCACCCATTACTGAAACACAAGGGACATACAGTAAAACAAAGATTAAATAGCTGTATGCAGCAATGCCAGAGCCAAATTTAGCACCCATGGTACCCATAGTGCCGGTATCCATTTCACCATCACCTTTACTTGCTTCAATTGGGTTAGAAAGTGCAGCTAGGGTAAAGGTCTCTTTTAAGCTATCCCACGTTTCACCAAAGGCGTCACCAATTTCACCCCAAAGATCGAATTCTTCAGGATCAAAAGGCTCGTTCACAATGCTTTCCGCGGTATAAAGGGTATTTAATGTTCCCACAACCACTTCTTTTGCCATCGCCCCTGTTACTAAGCCTACCGTTGCTTGCCAGTTATCGTTATGAACACCAATAGGTTGTAATAATGGTGTGATCACTTTACTGACCGATGCCAATGCAGAGTCATTGATGTTATCGGCAGGTTTACCTGAGAAGGTAAAGCTATTTAATGCACCGATAAACATACTGGCAATAATGATGACTTTACCTGCACGTACCACGAAACCTTTTAGACGTTGCCATGTTTGCATAAGTAACGTTTTTAGGTGAGGAATGTGATAAACAGGCAGTTCCATCACGAAAGGTGAGGCTTCACCACGCATAATGGTGTGTTTTAGCAGTAAGCCTGTGAGGATAGCAACCACAATACCTAGAAGATAAAGTGAGAAAACAACACTGGCACCGTTTTTACCGAAGAAGGCTGCCGCAAATACCGCAAAGATAGCTAAACGAGCACCACAAGACATAAATGGTGCCATTAATACTGTGATTAATCGTTCTCTTGGAGCATCGAGGGTACGCGCACCCATAATGGATGGCACGTTACAACCAAAGCCGACAATCAGCGGTACGAATGATTTACCCGGCAGACCCAAAGCCTGCATCAATCTATCCATAACAAATGCGGCGCGAGCCATATAACCTGAATCTTCAAGGATGGATAAGAAGAGGTACATCATCCCGATTTGTGGCACGAGTGGAAGAACAGTATTGATACCACCACCGACACCTTGTGCAAGGAAAATGGTTAACCATTCTGGGAAGTTAAAAGTTGCACCAATCCATTGAATACCATGGATAAAGATGGCTTCAGAACCTCCCTCAAAAGCAGGTTGTAATGCACCACCAATGTTAATCGCCAAAACGAACATTAAATACATGACAAACAGGAAGATAGGTACACCTAACCAACGGTTTAATATCACTTTATCGATATTTTGTGTCAGGATGTTTGGCTTAATGGATTCCATATTAATCACAGTATGACAGATGCGCTCAATATTTTGATAACGGGCATCCGCAATGACTAATTCTGGTTCATTATTGTGCTCATCTTGAATTCGCTGACGAATTGCTTTGATATCTTCGGTGGTAACTTGAGCACGTTGATGGGTATAAATATCCCCTTCCAAACACTGTAATGCCATCCAACGGCGTTGCTGTAAATTAAATTCATCATGATTAATTTTTTCAGCGAGTGCCTCGACTTCATTAAGTAACCATAATGGGTAAGACGTTAGTAGTTCTTGTGGTTTTTTCTTTTCAGCAGGGAAAGTATCAATCGCTTCTTTGAGCTTATCCATTCCTGATGCTTTAGTTGAAACCATTGGAATAACAGGGCAACCCAGTTGTTCAGACAACGCTTCGATATCAATTTGCATATCTTGATGTTCTGCAATATCGAGCATGTTTAATGCCACAATGCAGGGAATGCCTAACTCAAGAAGTTGTAATGTCAAATAAAGGTTACGTTCAAGATTAGAGGCATCAACAACGTTAATCAGCATGTCTGCTTCATTACTTAAAATGAAATGACAGGCAATTTGCTCATCAAGTGATGTCTGTTCTGAGATTGTCGTTAAAGAGTAAGTGCCGGGTAAATCGACGAGCTCAATTTTATGATTTGTCGTTGTGAAACGACCAACTTTGCGTTCGACCGTCACACCCGCCCAGTTACCTACGCGCTGGCGAGAGCCTGTTAACTGATTAAAAAGTGTCGTTTTACCAGCATTGGGGTTGCCGATAAGGCCTATAGTGAGAGGAGTCATAATAGTGGTGCCAATAGTTGTCTTGCCTGGTTGAATGAGAAATAACGATTATTTTTCGTTATGAACCACTTCGCTAAGGTTGATAAGTGCGAGATCTTTTTTTCTCAAAATGAGGGATACTCGGTGCGTTTCTATTTGAATAGGATCACCCAGTGGTGCGATACGAATAACGTTAAACACAGCGCCAGGCAACATACCTAAAGATAATAATTTTTGCCTGTATGCAGGGCTAATCTGAGGTGAGTAGCTCAAGATTTTATAACTGTGATTTGGGATCAGTGACATAAATCGTTCTTCCACGAATATTGATACAAAAAATAATGATACTGATAATTATTAACGTATATAAAAATTCACATAATAAGAGTCAGGATAATTATAATAAATATTTTTAATGCTAATGAGAATTATAATTATCTTTATTGGGTATAATTTAGCCTACTCTACACTTATCCACTCTTGATTTAAATCAACCAGAGAAAAGATATTGGGAGGAAATCAGACTGTTTTCTCTATCTGTTACTAGACAAAAACAAAATGTGAAGAGTTGAGATGTCAATGTAGCAACAAAATAACAATCAATTAATAATATTAACTGGTCACCAGATGAAAGTAGATTTTACTGAAATTAAAAAACGGGTTTCTCATCATAATTAAATAAGAAACCCGCATTAAGGGCGTGAGATTGTTAGCTAATTAGTGAGTTTGCTGGTGGCTAAAAAGCTGGTAAATATTGTTAGGGGTATAACTATCATCTTCGAATGAAACGACCCAATCAGTAATTAAATCTATATTGATGGGATAAATTTCACCTTCTTGCATCTCTCTAACATAAAATGGCACGTTGAGTAATTTGGCATAAACAGTGTCACCATCACGAGACTGTGGCACAAACCACATATGTTCAAGCTCTTTTTCTTCCTCTTCACCATAAGGAATACCGAATTTGATCATAAATTGCCAAGGATTTTCGGTCTCTTCGGGTTTTTCTTTACCTAATAATTTCGAAAGAAAACCGTTCTTTTTTTCGACGGGTGGTTGATTGTAGTTATCAAACATAGAAACAAAGTATTCCCAGCGTCGTTTGGCTTTTTCAGACATTTCATAGGTTTCTTCATTGCTACGTAGTAGCATCATGGCTTGCTGCTCTTCATAACCTTTAAAGAAGGTTTCTAAAACAGGATTTTCTTCATTGGTTCTAAATAGCATAGATGAAGGGTGTTGGTGATACTCGTCACGATCGGCTAGATCACCTAAGAAAACGCCGTTTGGTGCGCCTTCAGTGTCGTAACGCATCTCTTCTAAAGGTCTAAGGTTTTCGAGAGGTGTTGATTGATTAATATGGCGGATACCTTCTTCAAAAGGTAAGGCAACAAGATACTCTAAACCTGATGATGTTTGCCCACAAAGCATTGGTTCACCAAATTCGATTTGGCGATGATTAATACTGTTGTTAACAAAGCAGCGGAAGAGATCAGGGATACCATAGTAAGATTCAAGCATACTTGGAATAACTAAATCGACTTCTGTTAAGCCACAGCGTGCGAGCCCATGTGTATGGAACCAAAACATTGTTGGTGGATCGTTTTCTGTATCATAAACTGCGTGAATAACATATAAGCTTTCTACTTCGGGATAGAGATCGGGGGTTTCTAATTGAAAGCGGAGCCACTCTGGTGATAAGGCTTTACCTGCTGCTGATTCATCTAATGCTAAAACCATTTCAGGAGCAATAATATTTAGAAAATTTAGTTGATGGCGGTAACTTGCTAAGGGATGCAACGCCTCAGTAAATAGTGTTTCTAATAATAAATCTTGAGTTGTGGCATTTGCGTGCGCTAATAATTGCGGGGTAAGTTCATCTGTTGAATACATTGGGCGTATTTCATAATTTTCATCTCTAGGGTAAAGACAGACAAAAAAATGCAATTCATTATCGCCATGTTGGCAACGATAGAAAAAACCATCATCAATATTTTCACTCAGATAATTGATTTCACCATCAGTATAATCCGTCTGCTCTTCTAGGCGTTGCTCAATAAGTGCATAGTTTAGTGGCTGTGCAGGAAAAGCCACTATACGAGAGGGCACTTTTTCTCCTTGCCCGGCTGCGATATCTAAGTACTGCTGTCTGTTATCCATATTTCTTATCACTCGTATATTTATATTAAAGATGGAAAAATAGAATATCAGGGATGATAAGAGAGGAATAGGCGGAGTTATCTGAGCTTGATAGGTTTGTTTATGTCATCACAAGAAAAGGGTATTTTCAAACATAAATCAAATATGAAAAAACAGATCATATGTAAAAATTAATGGATATCAATAAATTATTGATATCCATTAGATGTAAGATAATCAAAGAAAATGATTAGCCTTTTGATTATTTACCTTTCAGTAATTGCATGATGTCTTCAGTTTTTTCTTCATCGTCATCATCTTCAAACTCAATACCAAGTTCAACCATTAATTCGTCAATGCGATCAAGGGTTTTCTCAGTATAAGCCTGTTCTTCAGCATTAAGTTTTTCACCATTTTCAAGGCGAGACAGTAATTCATCTAAACGAGCATCGTTTTCTAACAAGTCTAATTCTTGTTCAGGTGTTAAACGAACCGGCTCTGGTTTGATAGGCGCGGGTTTTTTCTTCGTCACTTTAGGTGCATCACCGACAATCAGAGGGATTGGTTTTTTACTACCAATACGTGGATCTTTCGGTGCTGTATTTTTAGTTTGGTTTTTATTTTCCATTTCCTGCTGACGGTTACCAGCAGGATTGCCGCGGTGTTTCTTTTGACGTTTGCGTTCACGTCCTTCCGCGTTCAGCTCTTCACGTGTTTTTTTACGTGTTTTTGCTGCGGGCTTTCTTTTAATCATATTCATAATGGTAACTCGGTAGTGATCTTCTTGGTTGCGCAATCTATCAGAAACAAATTTTCAATAAAAGCGCAAATTTAAGACAATTTAATTTTTGCTCACGTACAATGTGCGGTTCATTTCACTATACTTTACTGTGTTGTGACATTCTTTAATAACAAAATTAAATTTATCAACTTAACGTTCTATTTATTATGACATTATCATCTGCGCAATTGCGTAAACCGGTATATTGGTGGGTTATTGGCTATGCGGCACTGTGGATCTTAGTCAGCTATCTTTTTGACCCTACGGTGCCTTATGATGCCGTAGAAGCGGTCAATTGGGGCACCAATGGAGGTTGGGGTTCCCCTAAAAATCCTTGGTTTGTTGGCTTTATAATATCACCTGCTATTTATGGCGGTGTCGATTTTAGCTTTTATTGGTATTTTATCCACTTTATTGTGATTGCCATTGGGTTATTAGGTGTCTGGAATTTAGCTTATAAATTGACACGCAACACTAATCTTGCATGGTTTGCCATGTTAGGGCTTAATTTATCTGGCATTATTAACTTCGATATTATCCCTTATAACGATAACTATATTCTAGTCGGTTGCTGGGCTTGGGCTCTTTATTTTTTCCTCTGTGCAATCAATGACAATCAAAAATATTGGATTGGCTTTGCTATTGTTATGGGTATTGCCACAATGGGGAAATACTCATCACTAGCTTTTATGGGTTCTGTCTTCTTATTAAGCCTATTTGTACCTAAAGTACGAGTGAGCTATCGTTCTCCTTATTTTTATTTGGCGATTGCGATTTGGTTTGCTTTTGTTATCCCTAATTTTATTTGGTTATGGCAAACCGACTTTGCCGCGTTTAAATGGGTTGATTCTCAAATAGAGAGCCGTTTTAATTTGCGTACAACGCGTGCTGCACTGACGGTTTTTTATCCTATTATCTTGATGTGGGCAATATTACGTCTTTATGGTGGTCGATTAAGTTGGTCTGCATCTCCAGATAGCCAATTATTGAATTTTATTTTGTTATTCCCATTAGCAATTATTTTTACTTGGTTTAGCTTTCATGAAGGTGGCCGTATTACGGAGTGGTTACAGCCATTTATGTCGATAGCGACTGCACTTTTTGTGGGTTCAATTAGTGTCATGCCTAAGCGTTCATTGCGTGGTGTATTGTACGGTTTAGGTGTGTTTGGCATGTTGGTTGTTTCTGGCTATACCGTCGTACAAGCAGCTAATGTGCGTAATGCGGGTCAAAAATTTATTGGTATCAAAACATTTGTGCAAGAGGTTGAACAAGCTTGGCATCAACATTATCACACCCCGTTAGCGTATGTGGGTGGTGAATATATGCATGAATGGGTAACTTTTTATGGTAAAGATAGGCCTCTATCTTCACAGCCTTGGATATTAGAAGAAAATGTGCAACCACCTAATATCTATAATCGGCATATCACGCTTCAACAATTAGAAGAGAAAGGCGTCGTATTGATCAGCGAAGTGGGCTATTACTGTGAAAAAGCCTCTTTTGATAAAGGATTAAAATACTGGCCAAGTTTAAAAATAGTTGATACTCAAGAGATAATGTTTCGTTCTGAGCCAAATGCTATTGCAGAGCCCGTTTGTATTGCATTTGTAGCTCCAAGGACTCATAAGGAAAAGTAGAAATGCGTTACGCTGATATTCAGGTTGAAACACCAAGATTGATTTTACGTCCCTTTAAAATGGGAGACGCTGAAAATTGGTTTAATATTATGAGTTCACCTGAAGTCACTCGCTACTGGAGCCATCTTCCTTGGCAATCACTGCAAGAAGCGCAAGAAGATATCATTCAAGATATTACGCATATGGAAAGAAAAGAGTATCTGCGCTTAGCGGTCATAGAGAAAGAGACAAATACACTAATGGGAATGTGTGTTTTCTTTAATCATTATCCTAGCTCCCGACGAGGCGAAATAGGGTATTGCCTTGATACACCATATCAAGGGAAAGGGATCATGAAGGAAGCCATGGTTGCCTTTATCACGTACCTACAAACACATTTATCTGTTCGTCGTTTAGAAGCGGATATTCATCCGAATAATAAAGCATCAGCTGCTTTATTAGCGAAGTTAGGTTTTGAACAGGAAGGATATCTTAAACAGCGTTGGATAGTGGGTGATGAGGTTTCTGATTCTATTGTTTTTGGTTTGTTGTTGCCCACAAAAGCAGAGTAATTGCAGAAAATAGAAAGGCACAAGTGGCATATAACACTTGTGCTTTTAGCTACTTAGCCAAAAAATAGGCTTGATTTTTTAAGCTTAAAGCTTGGTTTACTGCAAAAATATCACCACGTATTTCTGGAATACCAAACGATTTTAACCGAGCACTATGTTTCTCTAAATAAGCTTGAGCATTTTCTTTTGAATCAAAAAGATAAATCCCACCTGCTTTTTGGGTTTCTTTATTTTCAGTCCAAATTTTCCAAATAAAGCCAGGCTCTTGATTGATTGATGCAGATAATGCATCCATAGCTTGTGTCATTCCATCTCCGAAAGGACCATGATAAGGGAAATCTACTTGTAAAAGTACGTGCATAATCACCTCTTTTCTTATAAAAAACGGCACGTTATTGGTGCCGTTTTATCTGTATCATGATGATCTTAATTTATTGAATATTAGAATAAAGAATTCAAATCAATCACATGAGTATCAATCAGCAATATTTTTAAAATAAATAGTAGTGAAACAATCACAACACATAGATTAATTTCTTTCCAGCGGAAAGTACCCACTTTCATAACACAATAAGCAATAAAGCCTAGTGCGATACCTTCTGTAATTGAGAAGCTAAATGGCATCATGACTGCGGTGATAAAAGCAGGAACAGATTCTGTTAAATCATCCCATTTCACGCGTGTAAGGCTGGATGTCATTAATACACCCACATAAATCAGTGCACCTGCTGTCGCATAGCTTGGCACCATACCTGCTAGTGGTGATAAGAAGATAGCGAGTAAGAACAAAATACCGACGACAACTGCAGTTAAACCTGTGCGACCGCCAACAGAAACACCAGAAGTACTTTCGATAAAGGCGGTTACGGAAGATGTTCCCATTGCAGAGCCTGCAACAGAACTTAAGCTATCGACGTATAACGCTTGTTTCATTCGTGGAAACTTACCTTTGTCATCAGTTAAACCTGCTTTATCAGTAACACCGATTAATGTGCCTGAAGAGTCAAATAGGTTCACCAACATAAAAGCAAAGATCACGCCAGAAAGACCGATATCTAAGGCGCCCATAATATCAACTTTACCAACAACGGTGGTGATAGAAGGAGGAACAGCGAAGATACCTTGATATTGAACATCACCTAAAAGAAGGCCAATTACAGTGGTGATAACAATTGAGATAAGAATAGCGGCATGAATATTACGAGCAGCAAGAATAGCGATAATAAAAAAGCCTAACGCACCTAATAATACGTTATGAGAAGCAAAATTACCGATAGTAACGATAGTGTCATTATTAGGAATAATAATACCGGAGTTTTTTAAGCCCATCATGGCGATAAAAAGACCGATACCGCTAGTAATACCAACACGTAAGCTCAGTGGAATATGGGCAATTATCCAGTAGCGAATACGAAAGAGAGTCAGTAAAAATAGCCCTACTGCACCCCAAAAGATCGCACCCATAGCGACTTCCCATGAGTAACCCATAGCACCAACGACGACGAAGGCAAAGAATGCGTTTAAGCCCATCGCAGGTGCAACGGCAATAGGTAAATTTGCCACTAATCCCATTAAAATACTGCCGAAAGCCGCAATTAAGCAGGTCGTCACGAAGACGGCTTTGATATCCATATTGGCAGCAGCAAGAATTTGAGGGTTAACGAAGATAATATAAACCATCGTTAAGAAAGTCGTGATACCCGCAATCAGTTCGGTGCGAGCGTTTGTGCCGTGTTCTTGTAGCTTAAACAGGCGTTGGAGCAAACCCTGTGATCCAGAATTTGGTGATGACATGCTCATAGACAAAAGATCCCAAAAAAAATGTTTTTCGCTTTATCCTACACAAATAAAACAATAACTGCACCTAAAAAAGTAATCGATTGCGTAGAGCGCTACAGCGAAGGCATTAAAAATAGATGGAGATATTTAATAAACTAAGTGTAGTTTAGTGCTAATAATTGTATGACGTCAAAATGGCACATTTTATTTACTTTGTTAAAATTTGATCATATTATTTTGCTTGAAAAGTGAGCTGTTTTGAAGTTTTACTAGTTTTATAAATAACAGCTATTCAATAAGTTTTAATAAAGAGGTGGAGGAATTATGCCTACTTTATCAAATGAAAGGATCACAACACGTATTAGCCCCGAAATGAAAATTTTGTTAGAAAAGGCTTTATCATTATCAGGTTATACGAGTTTAAATAGTTTTATTGTACAAGCAGCTATTGCTGAAGCTAAACGGCTAATCGAGCAAGACATGCGTATTAAACTTTGTCAGGAAGACGCTTTAGATTTTATTAATGCATTGGAAAAACCAATCGAAATAAATGATCGCTTCCTTCGTGCCGCGCGCAAGCATAAGGAAACAATTCTTGATGAAAATAAGTCCTCTGAATAGAAAAATACATGATAGAACATCTTTTGATTGTGGCGATAAAACACTTAATAACTACTTGAAAGCAATATCCAATCAACATCATGAAAAAGATTTAGCACGTACTTTTGTATTAACAAGTGAAATCGAGCCTACAAAAATTAAAGGATTTTATTCATTAGCATTGTGTACTATCGATTTAGATGAATTACCGCAAGAAATCGGGAAAAAATATCCCAAAGAGCTCTATTGCGTATTAATCGGGCGGTTAGCAATTAGTCAGCAGTATCAACGCCAAGGTTTAGGATCTATTTTATTAGTTGATGCTGTAAGAAAAGCAATAAATTCATCTGGTAATATTCCGATACCCATGATTATCGTAGATGCAAAGCATGATATTGCAAAAAGTATGTATCAAGGATTAGGTTTTTCTTCATTTAGCCAAAATGAATATCGTTTATTTATGACTATGGCGAATGCTAAAGCGGTAATCAGTCTAGTTGATAATGAATAAATCAATTATAAAGAGACTAACTTATTTTATTAAAACAATAAGTTAGTCTCTTTTGTTTATCCCATTTCTTTCTTAACAAATGATTGTTGTTTAAACGGCAACACTATCTGCCAAAAAGGGCGCTTTTCTTTTTGTGTGGAAAATAATTTCGCTACTCTATTGGCAATAATTTCCAATGAAAAACAGAGAATAAAATAGATAAAAGCAACGAATAGAAAAACTTCCATTGGATAAACCATACTGCGGTTATTAACTTGGGTCGCTAAGAATGAAAGTTCACCTACACCCACCACATAAGCTAATGAAGTATCTTTAATTAAGGCTATCCACTGATTAATAAACGAAGGCACCATCATGCGTAATGCTTGTGGTAATACGATATACCACAACACTTGCCAGCGATTAAAGCCTAACGATAATCCTGCCTGCCATTGCCCTTTTCCAATCGCTAAAATACCGGCTTTAACGCCATGCGCAATATAAGACGATGTAATTAAAGCCAATGCACAAATTACGGTGGTGATTTCAGGTATTTCCATTCCTAATACTACGGGCAATAAAAAATAGACCCAAAATATCAACATAATGACAGGAATAGCGCGGAAAAAGCCTAAAAAAGCTGCGAAAAGGTTAACCCAGATACCTCTGAGCATAGCCAAAGCAATGCCACCTAATGTACCCAAAATAATTGATGCAATACCTGCAATGATACTGATAAAGACGGTCAGGGCTGCACCTTCTAAAGGTCCATCAGGATAAGCACCAAAGAGTAAGTACTGCCAGTTATCAGCAATAACAGTAAAATCCATCTTAATATCCTTGTGCTAATTTACGTTGCTGATGCCATTGACCCCAAGCTTCCATCAATGCGATTGCTGCAATATAGAGAACCGTTGCAACACCAAAGGCTTCAAAGGTACGTAAAGACTCTGTTTCGACTTGTCTTGATGCGTAAGAAAGCTCTGCAACACCAATAGCCATAGTTAGTGATGAGTTTTTTATCACATTCATGTATTGACCCAGCAAAGGGGGCAGAGCAATACGAAAGGCTTGAGGTAGGATCACATAACGCATAGATTGCCATTGTGTTAAACCTAATGCCAAAGAAGCATATTTTTGCCCTTGTTTAACACCTTGAATACCAGCTCTTAGCTCTTCGGCAATAAATGGTGTTGAATAAAATGTCAGACCTACAATACCCGCTAAAAACTCAAAAGAAGGCCAAGAAAGCGTTACACCTAAAAATGCAATCTCATGAGATGTGTTTAACCATAACATGGCGCTTTGTGGCAGAATTTCTCCAGATGCGAAATACCAAAAAAATAGCTGTACTAACAGTGGAGTATTACGAAATAGCGATGTATAAGCCGTGGCTAACCAGCGTAATGGTGCAAAAGTGCTGTCTCTTGCAGCACTAAGGGCAAAGCTCATTAATGTTGCAATGACAATAGTCCAAAAAGAGATAAGCAAGGTGATTAAAAAACCACTCCAAAGCCAACTTAAATAATGTGGCTCAAGAAGGTAATGTGATAGAAATTGCTCAAACATATAATAGGCCTATTGTAGACACCAAACCCCGCAAAGGCGGGGTAGGTGTTTTAATAAAGGAATAACTTTATTTTGATGAAAGAAGAAAGTTATTACGCTTTAAAGATCAAGATTGTGGTGTTTGCTCTGATAGTGGGGCAAATTTAAAATCACCACGAGGTTGAGCTGATTTTGTTTCAGGGCCAAACCAACGATTGTAGATCTCGTCTGCTTTACCTTCCTTTTCCAATCTTAATAGGGTGTTATTGATTTCATTAATTAAACGCTCTTCACCTTTAGCTGCTGCAACTGCTTGGTATTCACGAGTGATACTAAATGATGACACTTCAAAATCTGCTTTTATGGCATCAGGAAGATTTGCTAATAAACCGACTAATTTTGCATCATCTTGTGTGATAGCTTGTACATTACCGTTACGTAATGCAGCGAAAGCCAGTGGTGTATCGTCATAAGAGATAACTTTGGTGTCGGGATAGCGTTCACGTAGCGTAATTTCTTGAACAGTACCTTTATCTGCACCAATACGTAGTGAGTGAATTTGTTCTGGGTTAGTTAAAACCCCTTTACGTGCAATAAATTTTTGTCCGGTTGCAAAGTAAGGAACAGAGAAGTCAACTTGCTTAGCGCGTTCGTCGGTAATGGTGAAGTTAGCTGCGATTAAATCGACTTTCTTAGAGCTTAACAGTGGGATACGGTTTGCTGGGTTTGTTGGACGCAGTTCCAGTTTTACACCTAGATCTTTGGCTATTTCATTGGCGATATCCGCATCATAACCTGCGAGCTTTTTGGTTTGAGGATCAATAAACCCAAAAGGAGGATTGCTGTCAAAAATCGCGATACGTACTACACCTGCTTTTTTTATATCATCAAGTTTATCTGCTTTTGCAATACCAGAGAAAAGCACAGAGCCTGCAATTAATGCGGTTGCCAAAACACGTAGTTTCATTATTCACCCCAAAGAAAAGAATTATCATCGTTATGTTGGATATCACGCTATCAAGTTGATCTAAGTTCATAAAATAATAAAAATTGATATGGATATACTTTTAAGGAATAAGGTGAGAAAAAGCGTTGAGCTAACATGGTATTAAATTTATGAGGGAATAAAAAAACAGCGACATAATTATCGCTGTTTGTAAGAAAAGAGAAGAAGAGAGAAATTTATTTGGTGGTATTGTTACCATCACTTTTTGTTAGCATTTTTTCTACTTGGTCGCCCCCTAAATGGCGGAAATCATGACCTTTTACGTAATAGAAAATAAACTCACAAATATTCTGACAACGGTCGCCAATGCGTTCAATAGAACGAGCACAAAATAAGGCGGTTAACACACTGGGAATAGTGCGAGGATCTTCCATCATATAAGTCATTAATTGACGAACGATACCTTCATATTCGTTATCAATTTTGGCGTCTTCACGATAGATACGCACTGCTTCATCCAAGTCCATACGCGCAAAGGCATCAAGAACATCGTGAAGCATTTGTATCGCATGTTGGCCTAAAGATTCTAAACTGACTAATAATGGCTGATGTTGATGTGAAAACTTTTCAAGTGCTGTTTTACAGATTTTTTCAGCAACATCACCAATACGTTCTAGCTCAGCGATCGTTTTTGATATCGCCATAATTAAACGTAAGTCACTCGCTGTTGGCTGGCGTTTAGCAATAATTCGCATACACGCATCATCAATGGCAACTTCCATCATATTGACGTTATGATCACCTTGAATAACTTCATTTGCCAGTGCTTGGTCTTGATTGTGCATTGCCATAATGGCTTTTTTCAGTTGTTCTTCAACAAGCCCACCCATAACCATCAGCTCAGTACGGATATGCTCTAACTCAGCATTAAATTGACCAGAAATATGCTTATTGTGATTTAAATTATCCATTTATTGCCTCGTTATCAGCCATAACGCCCAGTGATATAATCTTCAGTTTGTTTTTTCGCAGGACGCGTAAATAACGTATCCGTATCGCTAAATTCAATTAACTCGCCTAAATACATAAATGCAGTGTAATCAGAACAACGTGCTGCTTGTTGCATGTTATGTGTCACGATAACCACGGTATATTCTGATTTGAGCTCGCTGATAAGTTCTTCAATACGACCTGTAGAGATTGGATCAAGTGCTGAACAAGGCTCATCAAGCAATAATACTTCAGGGCGAATAGCGATACCGCGTGCAATACATAAACGCTGTTGCTGACCGCCTGATAAACTATATCCACTCTGATGTAATTTATCTTTGGTTTCGTTCCATAATGCGGCTTTTGTTAAAGCCCATTGAACACGTTCGTCCATATCAGCGCGAGATAACTTTTCGAATAAGCGTACACCAAAAGCGATATTGTCATAAATTGACATCGGGAAAGGAGTTGGTTTTTGGAACACCATACCGACTTTTGCACGTAATAGCGCGATATCTTGCTTATCAGTCAAGATGTTGTTGCCATCAAGCAGAATTTCGCCTTCTGCACGCTGTTCGCCATAAAGCTCATACATTTTATTAAAAGTACGCAGTAAGGTGGATTTACCACAGCCAGAAGGTCCGATAAAGGCGGTCACCTTATTTTTGGCAATATCTAAAGAGATATTTTTCAGCGCATGGAATTTACCGTAATAGAAGTTCAAGTCACGAACTTGGATTTTATTTCCTGCGTTATCATTAGCCATAATCATTCAACGTTCTCTCTTGCTTAACTTTCTGCGTTAACCGTGCTTGCGTTTAGCAAACAGCACGCGCGCGATAATATTGATAAATAGAACACAGAGGGTGATAAGTAATACGCCAGCCCAGGCAAGCTCTTGCCACTGTGCAAAAGGACTCATGGCGAACTTAAAGATAGTCACAGGTAAGTTAGCTATCGGTTCGTTTAAGTCTGTGCTCCAGAATTGGTTCGATAGTGAAGTAAATAACAGTGGTGCCGTTTCACCTGCAATACGTGCAATCGCTAATAACACACCTGTAATAATGCCTGATACCGAGGCTTTTAAGGTGATTTTAGAGATCATCTTCCACTTTGGTGTTCCTAATGCATAAGCAGCTTCGCGTAAACTATCAGGCACTAACTTCAACATATTTTCAGTGGTACGAATAACGATAGGAATTTGCAGTAAGGCAAGAGCAATAATACCTGCCCATCCTGAAAAGTGCTGCATCTGTGCGACCACAATGGTGTAGACAAAGAGCCCGACAACAATTGATGGCGCTGACAGCAAAATATCGTTAATAAAGCGGGTGGTTTCAGCAAGCCATGAGCGACGGCCATATTCTGCAAGATAAATCCCTGCAAGAATACCTAATGGTGTGCCAATCACTGTGGCCCAAAGAATGAGTAATCCACTACCGACAATGGCGTTCGCCAATCCACCACCATCAGTATTTGGCGGCGGTGTCATTTCGGTGAAAAGCGCAAGGGACATGCCATCAACGCCTTTTGTGATTGTTGAGAATAAAATCCACGTTAACCAGAAAAGACCAAATGCCATAGTAGATACAGATAAAAACAGTGCGATACGGTTTTTTTGACGACGCCAAAGTTGGCGTTTATGACGTACTTGCAGTTCGCTCTCTGTTTGAACTTGTAATGAAGAAGGGGATGTTTTAGACATATTAACGCGCTCCTTCATTCTTAGATAAACGTAATGTCATAAACTTAGAAATCGCAAGTACGATAAAGGTGATGACAAACAGGATAAGCCCTAATTCCATTAATGCCGCAGTATGTAATCCCGTTTCAGCTTCAGCAAACTCATTGGCTAATGCAGACGTGATACTGTTACCTGGCATAAATAGCGAGGCAGAATCTAATTGGTAGGTGTTACCGATGATAAAGGTCACCGCCATGGTTTCACCTAAGGCTCGACCTAATCCCAACATAACGCCACCGATGACACCGTTACGGGTATAAGGTAGAACGATATTCCAAATCACTTCCCATGTTGTACAGCCAATACCGTAGGCAGATTCCTTCATCATGACAGGCGTCTGTTCAAACACATCACGCATCACAGAGGCGATATAAGGAATGATCATGATAGCGAGGATAACCCCCGCTGCTAAGATACCAATACCAAAAGCAGGGCCTGAGAAAAGCTCACCAACGATAGGAATAGAAGAAAGCACATTGCCTACCGGCTCTTGGAAATAGGTTGCAAACAGTGGTGCGAAGACAAACAGTCCCCACATACCATAAACAATACTTGGGATAGCCGCGAGTAACTCAATTGCAATACCTAATGGGCGTTTTAGCCAATTAGGTGCTAATTCAGTGAGGAAAAGGGCAATACCAAAACTGACAGGAACAGCAATAACCAGTGCGATGATTGACGTTACAATGGTGCCGTAAATAGGCACTAATGCACCAAATTCCTGTGCTGGTGGGTCCCACTCTTTTGTCCATAAGAATGAAAGGCCAAACTGCTGAATACTTGGCCATGAGGCAAAAATCAGTGAAACAATGATACCTGTTAAAAGCAAAAGCGTAATCAACGCAGCTAGACGGACTAGTGCGCTGAAAATAACGTCCCCTCGTTTACTAGGGGCCTTTATTACCGTTGTGTGCTCGGCCATAAAGCCTCTTTTAATTTATTACCCCCTGTTAGCAGGGGGTGAACGTTAACTTATCTCTTAATGGTTACCGGTTTTATTAGTAAATCGGTTTGCCATTACTGTCTTTAATACTTGTTTTCCATGCAGCACGAATTTGTTCTACAACTTCTGCAGGTAATACTGCGTAATCTAGATTTTTCGCTTCTTGATTACCTTTGTCATAAGCCCAGTTGAAGAAATTCAGCACTTCTTTACCTTTTTCTGCATTTTGTTGTTTTTGATGCACTAAGATAAAGGTGGTTGAAGTAATCGGCCATGCGTTTTCACCTTTCTGATTAGTCAGGTCTTGTGCAAAGCTTTTGCTCCAATCAATTTTTCTTGCTGCGGCACTAAAGCTGTCTGCTGTTGGTGTGATTGCTTCGCCATCAGCTGTGACTAATTTAGTATAAGCAAGGTTGTTTTGTTTCGCGTAAGCATATTCAACATAACCAATTGAACCTGGTACACGTTGAACGAATGCAGCGATGCCATCATTTCCTTTACCACCTAAGCCTGTTGGCCATTTAACGGTAGAGCCCGCGCCTACTTCATCTTTCCATGCGCTATTTACTTTTGATAAGTAGCTAGTGAAAACGAAAGAAGTTCCAGAACCATCAGCACGACGAATAACCGCGATATTCTGGTCTGGTAATTTTACGCCTGGATTGAGTTTTGTGATGGCAGGGTCATTCCATTTTTGGATCTTGCCTAGATAGATATTACCGATAGTGTCGCCATCTAAGGTCAGTTCACCTGATTTGATACCAGGAATATTGACCGCCATAACAACGCCACCAATCACGGTTGGGAATTGAAATAAACCGTCAGCTTGTAACTTGTCATCCGCTAATGGAGCATCTGAAGCACCAAAATCAACGGTATTTGCAATAATCTGTTTTACACCACCAGAGGAGCCAATGCCTTGGTAGTTAATTTTGTTACCCGTTTCTTTCTGATAGGAATCTGCCCATTTAGCATAAACTGGGGCAGGGAACGTTGCGCCAGCACCAGTCAGCGAGGTCGTTGCCTGTGCAGAAAGAGCGGTCATTGAAAACGCAGCGGCAATGACACTAGTCAGGGTGGTACGCATCAGTTTCATAATCCCTCCTGTGGGATAGGTAGAATAATTTTCGACATCTATCAACTTCGGTTACGGTACGCACAGACAATAGGTCAGTTAGATGACAATTAAATGTCTTAATTGTGACAGTTTTATGACAAAGTAAAAAAATGATGAAATATTTAGAGGGAGAAGAAAAGATAGAGCAAAAGTAGCGGAATAAAAAAGGGTTTTATCAGAAAGAAAAATTAATCATCCTCATCATCACGCTCTTTTAATGGAAAATTAGCACGGATAAGTAATCCACCTTTAACGCTATCATCAAGTTCAACATAACCACCGTGAGCATCCATAATACGGCGAATAATGGATAACCCTAAACCTGCACCTGTTGAGCTACGCGCTTGTTCACCTTGAACAAAAGGTTGGAAAAGACGTTGTCGGTCTTCTTGTGGAATACCAGGGCCGTCATCTTCGACTTGAAACCATGCATATTCTTCATTTTTTCCACTTGAAACACTTATCCAGCCATGGCCATAGCGGGTCGCATTTACAATCATATTGGCAAGTGCTCGTTTCACAGCGATAGGATTAGCCGTAATATTAATGGGTTCAGGATGAAGATGATCTTCACTTATTTTACCTGAATTAGATTCAGCCGAAATCACTTCTTGTAATAGATTATTCATATCGCACAGTTCTAAAGACATTTCTTTACCTGTGCGCATATAGTCTAGAAACTGGCCAATAATGGCATCGCAATCTTCAATATCTTTATTGATAGAGTCAGCAAGATAGCTATCCTCTGGGCTCATCATTTCAGTGGCAAGGCGAATACGGGTAAGAGGTGTACGCAAGTCATGACTGACACCAGCCATAACGAGTGTTCTATCATTATCTAATGAACGAATACCCGATGACATCTGATTAAATGCGCGAATGATTGATCGCATTTCAGAGGAGCCAGATTCAGGAATAGGTGGTGGAATAACCCCTTTACCGATACGACGTGCAGCATATTCTACTTCATTGAGTGGGCGATTTTGAAAACGGTTATATAGCCAAAAAAAAGCGACAACGATGATAATAAAAATAATCGCTTGTCGATAAACTGGCAGTAGGAAATTTTGCCCTAACTCAGTGAGAGGAACGCGGATCCAAAGAGAGGGGGAAATATGTGTATTAACCCATAAAACAGGGTATTCCAGCGTGTTTTCAATCCAAATTTCAGTTTCGCCACCCAGATATTCAGACATCTGTTCACTTAAATCGTCATCGATTTTAGCCCAATAAAGTCCTTCCTCAAGCGCGCTCTCTTTATCAAAAAAAGAGATACCTAATTCGCTATAGATTTTATTGCGTAAAGCCGGGGAGATTTTGAGTGGAGTGCCATCAACTAAAATAAGTTCTTCAGGCATTAATGTGCGTATTTCATACGCTAAAACTTTATTAAATTGCTGAAGGCTTGGCCCAACAATAAGGTGCTGTACAACGATATAACTGGCTATCAAGCTAAAAAAAAGTAGCGAGATAACCAGAAATAACGAACGTGTCAGTTTATTGTGAGGGGAAAGCCTCAGCCTTCTCATTGAGCACTGGTTCCATCAGGAACAAAGACGTAACCAAGACCCCAAACCGTTTGAATATAGCGAGGATGTGTTGGGTCCTCTTCAATCATTCGGCGTAAACGAGAAATTTGAACGTCGATTGAACGTTCCATAGCACTGTATTCGCGACCACGAGCAAGGCTCATTAATTTGTCACGAGAAAGAGGCTCACGAGGGTGAGATACCAGTACTTTTAATACAGCAAATTCACCACTCGTTAGAGGCATATGCTCTTCTTCATGGAACATTTCGCGTGTACCAAGGTTTAGCTTGAATTTACCAAAGGAGATAATGGCATTATCTTGTGAAGGAGCACCCGGCAATTCGTTCGCTTGACGGCGAAGTACTGCGCGAATGCGAGCCAGTAATTCTCTTGGATTAAATGGTTTTGAGATGTAATCATCAGCACCAATTTCAAGCCCAACAATTCTATCAACCTCTTCCCCTTTTGCTGTAACCATAATAATAGGGATAGGGTTGTTTTGGCTTCTTAAGCGACGGCAAATGGATAAGCCATCTTCACCTGGAAGCATTAAGTCGAGCACGATAAGGTGGATAGATTCGCGAGTGAGCAGACGATCCATTTGATCAGCGTTTGCAGCAGTACGGATTTGAAAACCCTGCTCTGTCAAATAGCGCTCTAATAGTGAACGTAGACGTAAATCATCATCCACGATTAGCACTTTATAACTTTCTTGCATTTTTTTAAGCTCCCGAAGTGCAAATGCTTTTGTTAGCGAATTCTATCATCGTTAAGAATATTAAACCAAAACCAAAGAATAAATGTTAATAATTTATAGATAAAACTTGTTCTTTAGTGATAATAAAGGTAATAAATCTATATATTTGTCTTATTCCGAATGATATTTGATAGATAATACGCAGTAATTAACTTCACCACCTGGTGTTTGCACACTAATTTCATCATCAACTTGTTTACCAATGAGAGCTCGGGCAACAGGAGAATCTATAGAAATCCACTGTTTTGCCGGATCAAACTCATCAGGCCCCACAAGTCTGAAAGTTTTGACATTTTCGTCATCATCTTCAAGCGTGACCCAAGCACCAAAATAAACTTTTCCTTCTTGGCGAGGATCGGGATCAACAATTTTTAGCTCATCAAGACGTTTTGATAAAAAGCGAACACGTCTGTCAATTTCACGTAACCGCTTCTTTCCATAAATATATTCAGCATTTTCTGAACGGTCACCTTGTGCCGCTGCCTCTGAAACTGATTGTGTGACACGAGGACGTTCTTCTTTCCAAAGATATTTTAGCTCTTTGTCTAAGGCATACCAGCCATCACGAGTAATATAGTTACTTTTTGCCATTACGAATTAAAACTATCATCAACATTGAATTTCATAAAGATACTATAGCGTGAATGATAAATTAATCTGTTATTTTCCTCATAATTGTCGAGTGTAATCGGAAATTTGCCAAATTTTTTTAGTGTGGCGTGTGTATAATAGCCCTCTTTAAAATTATTCCTCTCGGTAGGTAAATATATTATGAATGAATCATTAAGCCGAATTATTGCAGAAGAGCTCACGGTTAAGCCTCAGCAAGTCCTTTCGGCCATAACGTTACTGGATGAAGGGAATACGGTGCCATTTGTTGCCCGTTACCGTAAAGAGGTCACTGGTGGGTTAGATGATACGCAACTACGTCAGTTAGAAACTCGCCTTAGTTATTTACGAGAACTCAATGATCGCCGCCAAACCATTTTAAAATCAATTGAAGAACAAGGAAAATTAACACCTGAGTTACGTTCTTCAATTAATGAAACGCAAAGTAAAACAGAGCTTGAAGATCTTTATCTTCCTTATAAGCCTAAACGCCGTACTCGTGGGCAAATCGCCATTGAAAATGGGTTAGAGCCCTTAGCAGACTTGTTGTGGAATGAGCCACAAAATAACCCAGAAGATGCAGCAACCGCTTATATCAACGCAGAAAAAGGCGTGAATGATACTAAAGCCGCTTTAGATGGTGCGCGTTATATTTTAATGGAGCGTTTTTCTGAAGATGCTGGATTATTGGCGAAAGTTCGTCAATATTTATGGAAAAATGCACATCTTGTTTCCAAAGTAGTGGAAGGAAAAGAAGCCGAAGGTGCGAAGTTTAGTGATTATTTTGACAGTCATGAGCCGATTGCCAATGTTCCTTCTCACCGTGCGTTAGCCATGTTTCGTGGTCGTAATGAAGGTATTTTACAATTATCACTTAATCCTGAGCCGCAATTTGAAGAAGCACCTAAAGAAAGCTACGGTGAACAACTTATCACAGAGCATTTAGGATTACGCTTAAACAACCAACCAGCAGATAGCTGGCGCAAAGCGGTTGTAAGCTGGACTTGGCGTATTAAAGTTTTAATGCATATTGAAACAGAATTGATGAGCCAATTACGAGAAAAGGCGGAAGAAGAAGCTATTAATGTTTTTGCTCGAAACCTAAATGATTTACTGATGGCGGCACCTGCGGGTATGCGAGCCACTATGGGGCTTGATCCTGGTTTACGTACCGGTGTGAAAGTTGCCGTTGTAGATAGCACTGGTAAGTTAATTGCAACCGATACGATTTATCCACATACAGGCCAAGCTGATAAAGCGGCTGCCAGTGTCGCGGAGTTATGTATTAAGCATAATGTTGAACTGGTGGCGATTGGTAATGGTACTGCTTCTCGTGAAACCGAACGCTTTTTTGCTGAAACAGTAAAACGTTACCCAGACGTCAAAGCACAAAAGGTAATTGTGAGCGAGGCGGGAGCGTCCGTATATTCCGCATCAGAGCTTGCTGCTAATGAGTTTCCTGATTTGGATGTGTCTATTCGTGGTGCGGTATCTATCGCTCGCCGTTTACAAGATCCGTTGGCTGAGCTTGTAAAAATTGATCCTAAATCAATTGGTGTTGGCCAATATCAGCATGATGTTAGCCAAACATTATTAGCCAGAAAACTTGATACTGTTGTTGAAGACTGTGTGAATGGTGTTGGTGTGGATTTAAATACAGCGTCAGTACCATTATTAACGCGAGTTGCGGGGCTTAGCCAATCTATCGCTCAAAATATTATTAATTGGCGTGATGAGAACGGCCGCTTTATTGATAGAAAACAGTTACTCAAAGTCGCACGCTTAGGGCCAAAAGCCTTTGAGCAATGTGCAGGATTCTTGCGTATTCGTGATGGTAAAAATCCGCTGGATGCGTCAACAGTTCACCCAGAAGCGTATCCAGTTGTTGAAAATATCCTGCAATCTACGCAGCAAAAGATTGACGATTTAATGGGAAATAGCGCTTTGATCTCACAGGTTGATGCAAGAGCGTTTATCACAGAGCAATTTGGTCTACCAACAATTAATGACATTTTAAAGGAGTTAGCAAAACCAGGGCGCGACCCTCGTCCTGAGTTTAAAACTGCGACTTTTGCTGAAGGTGTCGAAACAATGAATGACTTAGTTAGTGGCATGATCCTTGAAGGAACCGTGACTAATGTGACTAATTTCGGTGCATTCGTTGATATCGGTGTACACCAAGATGGCTTGGTTCATATCTCCTCTTTAGCTGACCGATTTATTGATGATCCGCATACTGTGGTAAAAACAGGTGATATTGTTAAAGTCAAAGTTCTTGAAGTTGATTTAGCTCGTAAGCGTATTGCATTAACTATGCGTTTAGATGAAGTTGCTGGTGATAGTGAAAATAGACAATCATCACCGAGTAATAGTAATAATCACCCTAGAAATAATAAAGGGCAGAAGCCAGCTCGTAATAACCGTCAATCAACAAATAGCGGTAATAATGCGGGAAATAGTGCAATGGGTGACGCGTTAGCCGCTGCATTTGGAAAAAAACGCTAATAACATATTTATGGTTATGGTGTTAATGAGCTAGGGGCTCTAACGTTGTTGAATGTGGTGTCATGAATATCGATGGCACCACATTTTTTATTTTGCCTTATTCAAGCTATTTTCTAATAACAAAACATTGATAAAGAAGAGCGCAAACTAAATATCCTCTCATTTACTTTTCATTTTTGCTCGGTTTAGTTTTAATCTGACTTAAGCGATATTAAAAAAATAATAAATAAAGTATTCTCTATTTCATCTCTATATTTATTTATTATTGTTTTTATCATCTATCTTCTATTCTCCCCATCGCTGATTACCTTTATATTATAAATATGAGTTGATCGTCTTATAACCTTATTACTAATAAGGTTTTTAAGTGAACTTCTATGAGCTAAAACTGAAAACCATTTTTTCTGTTTATATCAACTCTATTTTAATTAATAGAATGAATATCTATGGATTTATTTCACCTTTATTAGGTTATTAATATGAATTTAAATAAATTATCACTTGGCTTGATTTTAGTTTCTGCAACATTACTTGCAGGGTGTGCTTCAGAGTCTTCACGCTCTTTAGATGTTGCTAAAGTCGCAACCTATAACACGACTTATACAGGGACAAAAAGCGCTATTTCAATTGGTAAGTTTGATAACCGTTCTAGTTATATGAATGGAATATTCTCTGATGGTGTTGATAGATTAGGTAACCAATCCAAAACTATTTTAATGACACATTTACAACAGACTGGGCGTTTTAATGTATTAGATAGAGCTAACTTATCTGAATTAAAAGAAGAAGCGGGTATTAAAGGCCAAAATCAGCAATTAAAAGGTGCAACCTATGTTATTACTGGTGATGTCACTGAATTTGGTCGTAAAGAAGTGGGTGATCGCCAATTATTTGGTATTTTAGGTCGCGGTAAAACTCAAGTTGCTTATGCCAAAGTGAATTTAAACGTTGTGAATGTAAACACATCAGAAGTGGTGTTCTCATCTCAAGGTGCAGGTGAATATGAACTTTCTAACCGTGAAATCATCGGGTTTGGTGGAACAGCAAGCTATGACTCAACCCTTAACGGTAAAGTGCTTGATCTCGCTATTCGTGAAGCGGTTAATAATTTAGTAGCTGGTATTGAGAGCAATGCTTGGCAGCCTTCGAAATAATGCTCATTTTATAAGGATATAACAATGTTAAAATCATTAATGAGCCTTGCTTTTGGCGCGCTATTATTAACAGGGTGCGCAAGTGGCCCTAAACCGCTTTATAACTGGGATAGCTATCAACAAGTGGTTTATCAACACTATCAACAAAGTGAAAGTGACCCTCAAGCACAGATTGATGCATTAAAGAAAAGTATTGAACTTTCCCGCGCTAAATCATTAGGTATTCCTCCAGGATTACATGCGCATTTAGGCATGTTATATGGTGCAACAGGTGCATTAGATTTAGCGATGGCTGAATTTAATGAGGAAAAAGCACTTTACCCTGAATCAGCAGAATTTATGGATCGCCTGATGAAAAACAAAGGAATGCAAAAATGAGTCGTTTATTTGCTTTAATGTGTTTTGCGTTTGCGTTGGTATTAACGGGTTGTGCTCAACCTGTCAAAACAGATTACACCGCCTTTAAACAAAGTAAGCCAAAAAGTATTTTAGTTTTAGTGCCACAAAACCACACAACAGAGGTTGGTGCGGGGCATAGTTTCTTATCTCAAGTGACGTATCCTTTGGCTGAAGCGGGCTATTATGTTTTCCCGGTTGCGGTTGTTGAAGAGACATTTAAGCAAAATGGTCTATCAATGGCTGGAGATATTCACGCAGTAAGTCCGAATAAATTGCGTGAAATCTTTGGTGCTGATGCGGTTTTATACTTAGATATCACTGAATTCGGCACGTCATACCAAGTTATTTCCAGCGATACACGAGTCACTGTTAGCGCTAAACTTGTTGATCTCCGTAATGGTGGTGTGTTGTGGAGCAGTTCTGCAACCGCATCAAGTACAGAGACAGAAAGTTCATCAAGCAGCTTAGTGGGAATGTTGGTTTCTGCTGTTGTGAATCAAATCGTTAATACCGTTTCTGATAAGAGTTATCAAATTGCAGGAATAACCAGTGTGCGGTTACTTTCAGCAGGTAAAGCAAATGGTATTTTATACGGCCCTCGCTCACCTAATTATGGTAAAGAAGCAAAATAATTTAATGCTATAAATTAACCATAATAAAGAAAAAGGCTCTGTTTTATGTGTTCATAATAAACAGAGCCTTTCTATTTGTTATTATCAAATAATAATAATTCTTATTAGCCATTAAAGGAATGCAGATATTTTAATCAAAGAAATTAGATTAATAATAAAGAAAATAAAATAGAGGATTATTTTTATTGAAAAGAGAAACCATCCTTGGTTGCTAGTCCGTTTCCTTCCATGGTTAATAATCCATAATTCGGGTATATAAAAGAGACTGATAAAATAAGAGAATGGTCAATTAGAATAAGATAAGGTATGGGGGATGCTATCTTTCCTTGTAATATAGCGACCTTTATTCTTTAAATGACTCTCAAATTTAAATCAAAACACGACTGATTTGGATATTAATCAATGTTTTGTTCTAGGGTATGTAATATTATAATTTAGGTAAAGATATAATTATGGCTATTATTATAATCATCGAATTACGAGAGAATAAAAAAATAATAAAATTAATATAACGAGATATTTAATTAATTTAAATCGTATTTTGAGTAATATATCGTTTTAAACTCTGGGTAAAAGTTGATAAGCGTTATTTTAAAATAATAAACGTTAACTAACATATTGAATAAACTTAATTTATTCATGAATATCTTTTATGGGTAAGACTATTTTTGTGTAATGTGATTTATATCACATCCTGTGTTCGAGCAGGATAGCCTATCAATAAGAAGATAAGGGGATCTATACGATACCCTTTTCGATCATATTCAGTTATCGATTTATTGGTTACACTATTATTTCAGATATTCATAATGTCTGTTTGCTGGTATGAGATATCAGCGGTTCACTTTTGGAAGGTAGAGGCATGTCAGAACAAACAATTATTTGGGATCTTGACCTGATCCATAAGTATAACTATTCAGGTCCTCGCTATACATCATACCCAACAGCATTGGAATTTAATCAACAATATGGTGATGCTGATTTTATCAAAGCGACTCAACGTTATCCTGAGCGCCCTTTATCACTTTATATCCATATTCCTTTCTGCCATAAGCTGTGTTATTTCTGTGGTTGTAATAAAATTATTACGCGGCATAAACATAAAGCAGACGAGTATCTTGATGTTTTAGAAAAAGAAATTATTAATAGAGCTCGTTATTTTAAAGACCGAAAAGTAACTCAAATGCATTGGGGTGGGGGTACGCCTACTTTTCTGGATAAGCAACAAATTAGTCGATTGGTTTCGTTATTACGTCAGCATTTTCATTTTGTCGATAATGCAGAGCTTTCTATTGAAATTGACCCGCGTGAGATTGAATTAGATGTTATCGATCATTTGCGTAATGAAGGCTTTAACCGCCTGAGTATGGGCGTGCAAGATTTCAATAAAGAAGTACAACAAAAAGTAAATCGTGAGCAAGATGAAGCATTTATTTTTGCATTAGTAGAGCGTGCGCGTGAAGTGGGTTTTCACTCTACTAGTATTGATTTAATTTATGGCTTACCTAAGCAAACCAAAGAGAGTTTTGCCTTTACATTAAAACGTGTCATTGAATTATCGCCAGATAGATTAAGTGTATTTAATTATGCTCATTTGCCTAATTTATTTGCGGCTCAACGTAAAATTAAAGATGAAGATCTCCCTTTAGCGGAAGAAAAATTAGAAATATTACAAGAAACCATTTCTACGCTAACGACAAATGGCTATCAATTTATTGGAATGGATCATTTTGCTAAGCCTGATGATGAATTAGCCGTGGCTCAGCGCAAAGGTATTTTACATCGTAATTTCCAAGGATATACCACTCATGAAGAGTGTGATTTATTAGGTATGGGTGTTTCTGCAATTAGTATGTTAGGGGATAACTATGCGCAAAATGAGAAGGTATTGAAAGAGTATTATGCGCGTGTAAATAGTGAAGGTAATGCACTATGGCGAGGTTTATCACTGACTAGTGATGATTGTATTCGCCGTGATGTAATTAAGACCTTAATTTGTAATTTTAATTTGCATTTTTCTGATATTGAAAAAATGCACGATATTGTCTTCCATGACTATTTTAAAGAAGATTTAGAATTACTTGTGCCAATGAAAGATGATGGTTTAGTTGAAATAACAGCTGATAGCATTCAAGTGACACCAAGAGGACGTTTGCTTATTCGTAATATCTGCATGTGTTTTGATACCTATTTACGAAATCAAATGCGCCAACGCCAATTCTCTCGTGTTATTTAAATAAAAGAGGGGTAGAGGACTAATATTCTTCTATCCCTAATTCTTTTAATTTTCGGGTTAATGTATTTCTTCCCCAACCTAATAATCGTGCGGCATCTTGTTTATGGCCTTGTGTATAGGCTAGGGCGCTGAGTAAAAGTGTCCGTTCAAACTGAGGTAATGCATTCGTTAGGATATTGTCTTTTCCTTCAGCTAATGCTTCATCTGCCCATAATGAAAGATGTTGTGACCAATGTTGAGATGAAGCAATGCGACTGATATTTTTTGCTTTCTCATCGGGTTGGCGAATTTCTTGTGGTAAATCTTGAGGCATAATTTCTTGGCTTGCCGTCATTACCGTTAACCAGCGACACACATTCTCTAATTGTCTTACGTTACCTGACCAGTTGTATTCCATCATTATTTGCAAACTTTGCTGATGAAGAGCTTTGGCTTCGACGCCCAATTCTTTTGCTGTTTTTTGCAGAAAATAGCGCGCTAAGCTGGGAATATCTTCAGTTCTATCACGTAATGGTGGTAATTGAATACGTATTACATTAAGTCGATGATAGAGATCTTCACGAAAATCACCTGCTTGAACGCGTTTTTCTAAGTCTTGATGTGTAGCGGCAATAATACGCACATCAACTTTAACAGGAGCATAGCCGCCTACTCGGTAAAATTGTCCTTCAGCAAGCACTCGTAGTAACCGAGTCTGAATGTCGAGGGGCATATCACCAATTTCATCAAGAAAAAGAGAACCCCCATTTGCTTGTTCAAATCGCCCTTGGCGTACTTGAGACGCACCTGTAAATGCCCCTTTTTCATGACCAAAAAGCTCTGATTCAATTAAATCTTTAGGAATAGCTGCCATATTGAGAGCAATAAAAGGAGATGAAGCTCTTGGGCTGTGGCGATGTAATGCATGTGCGACTAGCTCTTTTCCGGTACCTGATTCACCATTAATAAGTACACTGATTGAGGAGCGAGAAAGTCGACCAATAATACGGTAAACCTCTTGCATTGCAGGCGCTTCACCAATCATATCAGAAACAGATTGCAGAGTAGGTTCAGTCGTATTGGGCTGTTTTTGCTCGCGATAATGCGTAATTGCACGATCAATTAATGCTAAGGTTTCATCAATATCAAAGGGTTTTGGTAAATAATCAAAAGCCCCTTGTTGATAAGCATTTACTGCGGCATCCAGATCAGAATGCGCAGTCATAATTATCACGGGTAAAGTAGGGTAGCTTTCTTTAATGATTTTAAGAAGAGATAAACCATCGATATCAGGCATACGAATATCAGATAGCAAGACATCTGGCATTTCTGTATTGAGGGCGTTAAGTACATCATTTGCATGTTCGAAAGTTTTACATACAAGGCCTTCACGAGAAATTGCACGTTCCAGTACCCAGCGAATAGAGCTGTCATCATCGACAACCCACACATTTCCTTTTTGCATTAGTTATCTCCTACTTAATTGGTAAATAAATAGAAAATTCGGTATTCCCAGGCCAACTGGTAAATTCAATTTTACCTGCATGCTGATCCACTAAATTACGCGCAATTGATAATCCCAATCCATTTCCTCCTTCTCTACCGCTTACCATGGGATAAAAAAGAGTATCTTGTAAGTGAGAAGGTATCCCATCGCCAGTATCAATTACATCAATACGAGCAACAAGGCGATGACGTTCACCATGGAGTGTGACTTGAAAAGCAGTACGGGTACGCAAGATAATCGTCCCTCCTGTTTTTTCAACGGCTTGTAAAGCATTGCGTGTAATATTTAGGAGTACTTGTTCTATTTGATCTGGGTAATGTGATAACTCAGGCAAACTAGGATCGTAATCTTTTAACAAGGTGACATTGTCAGGGCATTCAAGTGAAATAAGTTGAGCCACTCGCTCAACAACATGATGAATACTCTGATATGTTTTTGTTCCTGGGTGTTGTGGGCCAAGTAGTCTGTCCACCAGCACACGAAGGCGATCAGCTTGTTCAATAATAACTTGCGTATATTCTGTTAAGGCAGGATCGGGCAATGATTTTGCCAGCAATTGTGCCGCGCCCCTTAACCCACCTAACGGGTTTTTAATTTCATGTGCCAGCCCCCTAACCAATTCCCTCGCTGCCATTTGCTGTGCTTGTTGTATCTGCTCTTGGCTTAACCGGCGTTGACTATCCATAGGCGCCAGTTCCAGCAAAATGTGTTGCTCGGAAATAGGTTGGGCACTGAGCGACATTGTGTGTGATTGGTTATTAACAACCAATATCACTTCATTGTCAGTAAAGCTTTGTCCACTCGCTAACGTTTCACGCATTAAATCAGCATCAAAAGAGTAATAGCTGAATAAGGCAGTAAAAGGCGTTTCAAATAATTTTCGGCGGCTTTGTGCTAAAACCTGTAACGCAGAATGATTCGCATAACAAATAATAAACTCTTTGTTGATAACCAATACTGAGTGTATCAATGAGTCCAGAATTAATGTGTTATCAGGTAAGTCTGCCGTTTCCATATTGAATACCTCTTTGCACCATTTTAGTGCATCTTACCTTTATTGCATTAATGAACCAATGCGTAAGTGAATAGACGGACTCCTTAAGTGGGAGAAAAGTGCCCATCCGAAGATGGGCAAAATAGCTTCACGGCAAAAAAAACAGTTTTACATCTTGGCTTAAGTTTTTATCGGTAAAACTTATCTTAAGCGCTGTAATACATTTCAAATTCAAGAGGATGTGGAGCCATACGTACACGTTGAACATCTGCACGTAATAATTCTAAATAAGCATCAATAGCATCGTCGGTAAATACACCACCACGAGTTAAGAACTCACGATCAGCATTCAGTGTATTTAATGCTTCCTCTAGTGAACCTGCGACAGTTGGGATCTCTTTTGCTTCTTCTGGTGGTAAGTCATAGAGATTCTTATCCATAGCATCACCAGGGTGAATTTTATTGATAATTCCATCAAGACCAGCCATTAACTGAGCTGCAAACGCGAGATAAGGGTTTGCTAAAGGATCAGGGAAGCGTACTTCAATACGGCGTGCTTTCATGCTGGCAACCACTGGAATACGAATTGATGCCGAGCGGTTACGTGCGGAATAAGCCAACATAACAGGAGCTTCAAAACCCGGAACTAAACGTTTATAAGAGTTAGTTGTTGGGTTAGTAAACGCATTGAGTGCACGAGCATGTTTGATAATACCGCCGATGTAATACAGCGCCATTTCAGATAATCCGCCGTATTTATCGCCCGCGAACAGGTTTACACCGTTTTTAGACAGTGACATATGGCAGTGCATACCTGAACCGTTATCACCCACAAGAGGTTTTGGCATAAAGGTCGCTGTTTTACCAAATACGTGAGCTACATTTTGTACCACGTATTTATAAATTTGGGTTTCATCTGCTTTTTTGGTCATGGTATTGAAGCGAGTCGCCACTTCGTTTTGACCTGCTGTTGCCACTTCATGATGGTGTGCTTCAACCACTAAGCCCATTTCTTCCATAATGTTACACATGGTAGAACGAATATCTTGTGATGAATCAACAGGTGGCAGCGGGAAATAACCGCCTTTAACCATAGGGCGGTGCCCTTTGTTACCGTCTTCATATTTTGTGTTGGTGTTCCAAGCAGCTTCAATATCGTTGATAGCGTAAGAAGCACCTGAAATATCGTTTTTAAAACGAATATCATCAAACAGGAAGAATTCAGGTTCTGGCCCAAATAATACGGTGTCTGCAATACCACTTGATTTTAAATAATCTTCAGCACGTTTTGAGATAGAGCGTGGATCGCGGTCATAACCTTTCATTGTGCCCGGTTCTAGCACATCACAACGAATAATCAGGGTTGGATCTTGAAAGAATGGGTCGAGCATTGCGGTTGTTGCATCTGGCATCAGTACCATGTCTGATTCGTTAATGCCTTTCCAGCCACCAATAGAGGAACCATCGAACATTTTTCCTTCTTCAAAGAAATCATCGTTAACCTGATGAGCCGGAATAGTAAGATGTTGTTCTTTACCGCGGGTATCAGTGAAACGTAAGTCAATATATCTAACTTTATGTTCTTCAATCATGGATAACACATGTTCAAGGGACATAGGAACTCTCCTGGCGAATGGTTTTATTGAGTGCAGTGGCCTTACACATTTTTCGGTGAATTTTTTGCTCACCTAAATTCTATTGCGAAAAGCATGCCAACTTATCTAAAAAGGGATATATACTGTATTGATGAAGTTTAGTGTAGAATATCTCCTGTGATTTTTTAATTATTGCACAAAGTTGGTGCAAATTAAGCCTAATTAGTTGCACTATTTTGGTGCAATCGAACGGATGCTACTAAATTCTGAGGCGTGAAAAGGATCACAATTCAATTAATTGCATATTGTTAAGCAATCATTATTGTGATCTTGTTTAGTCTCTCGTCTAAAGCGTGTACAATACTGCGCTTATTTCTACAATGCCTGAGGCAAATTTTGTGATCGAAAACTTGCGTAATATCGCCATCATCGCCCACGTTGACCATGGTAAAACAACTATCGTCGATAAATTACTACAGCAATCTGGTACGTTCGGTGAACGTGAAACCGTTGCTGAGCGCGTGATGGACTCAAATGATCTCGAAAGAGAGCGCGGAATTACTATTCTTGCGAAAAATACAGCGATTAAATGGAATGACTATCGTATCAATATCGTAGATACCCCAGGACACGCCGACTTCGGTGGTGAGGTAGAACGCGTTATGTCTATGGTAGACTGCGTTCTATTGCTGGTTGACGCGATGGATGGCCCAATGCCACAAACTCGTTTTGTGACACAAAAAGCATTTGCTAACAACTTAAAACCTATTGTTGTTATCAATAAAGTTGACCGCCCTGGTGCGCGTCCAGACTGGGTTGTTGATCAGGTATTTGACCTGTTCGTAAACTTAGGTGCAACTGACGAACAACTTGATTTCCCAATTATCTATGCATCTGCATTAAATGGTATTGCGGGAACAGATTACAATGACATGGCTGAAGATATGACTCCGTTATATGAAGCTATTGTCAAATATGTAGAGCCACCAAAAGTGGATCTGGAAGGTACATTCCAGATGCAAATTTCTCAGTTGGACTACAACAACTACATGGGTGTTATCGGTATCGGTCGTATTAAGCGTGGTAAGGTTAAACCTAACCAACAAGTGACTATCATCGATAGCGAAGGTAATACCCGTAACGGTAAAGTCGGTAAAGTTTTAGGCCATTTAGGCTTAGAGCGTATCGAAGTTGATGTTGCTGAAGCTGGCGATATCATTGCAATCACTGGTTTAGGTGAACTGAATATCTCTGATACGATTTGTGAAGTCGGTGCTGTTGAAGCGCTACCTGCATTAGCCGTTGATGAACCAACTGTTAGCATGTATTTCTGTGTTAATACTTCACCATTCTGTGGTCGTGAAGGTAAATTCGTGACTTCTCGTCAGATTTTAGATCGTCTGAAAAAAGAGTTAGTCCATAACGTTGCATTACGTGTAGAAGAAACTGAAGATCCAGATGCATTCCGTGTATCAGGTCGTGGTGAGCTTCACCTGTCAGTTCTGATTGAAAATATGCGTCGTGAAGGTTACGAATTAGGTGTATCTCGTCCTAAAGTTATCTTCCGTGATATTGACGGCCGTAAACAAGAGCCTTTCGAACAAGTTACTATCGACATTGAAGAACAGCACCAAGGTGATGTGATGCAAGCGATGGGTGAGCGTAAAGGTGAAATGCGCGATATGCAACCAGATGGTAAAGGACGTGTACGTTTAGACTACATTATCCCTAGCCGTGGTCTGATTGGTTTCCGTACTGAATTTATGACCATGACATCAGGTACTGGTTTACTGTATGCAACATTCAGTCATTATGATGATGTTCGCCCTGGTGAAATCGGTCGCCGTAATAACGGTGTTATGATCTCTAATGGCCAAGGTAAAGCCGTTGCTTACGCACTGTATAGCTTACAAGACCGCGGTAAATTATTCGTTACTCATGGTGCAGAAGTTTATGAAGGCCAAGTAATTGGTATTCATACTCGCTCTAATGACTTAACAGTAAACTGCTTGACGGGTAAAAAGCTGACTAACATGCGTGCTTCTGGTACCGATGAGGCGACAACGCTGACTCCACACCTGAAACAAACATTAGAACAAGCATTAGAATTTATTGATGACGATGAGTTAGTTGAAGTAACTCCGCAGTCTATCCGTCTGCGTAAGCGTTATCTGTCAGAAAATGATCGTCGTCGTGCTTACCGTAGCAAAGACTAATTCATTATTCTGATAACATAATTCTTAGGGCGCGTTAGCGCCCTGAGTTTATACTCGTCATACTTTAAGTTACAGGGGTGTTGATTACACTCAACTAGTCGAGTTACATAGTTTATCTATGTTCCCCGCCTATCTGTAATTCAAATTATTTAGAGTATAGGTACTATCAGTACTATAAGACGAATGCGGTGGTTTATTTACCATCGCATAAGTTTTTCTTCCTCTCTTTTCTTGCCTTTTATTCTTCAAGTTAAATTTACAACTTAAGTGTTGTTTATCACTCAAAATACAACTTATAAGTTGTTTTCTGGTATCAATATCAAAAATCATCATCCACCTTATTATGCATTATAGATAATGATGCTTTTAGTCTCATTTTTCGTCTTTCACTATTCTGGTTTTATGTTTTACAAAAAAATTAAGTGTGATTATTGTACTTTTTTAGCGTTTAAGCCTGTTCAGTAAAGCGATTTATGATTAAAGTAAAATGAGTTTTCTATTATGGAGAGGATTTATGCTTTATATCTTTGATATGGGTAATGTGATTATTGATATCGATTTTAACCGGGTATTCGCAGTATGGAGTAAACTCAGTGGTGTTCCATTAGCGAACATAAAAAAGAACTTCACCACAGGAGAGATCTTTAAATTACACGAACGCGGCAATATTACAGACATCGAATTTGCAGAAGAAATCAGTTCAGAATTAGGCATGAATTTAAGCTTTGAACAGTTTGCTGAAGGATGGCAGGCTATTTTTATCGCAGTTCGCCCCGAAGTCATTGATATAATGAATAAATTAAGAGAGCAAGGACATCGGGTTGTGGTATTATCAAATACTAATCGCTTACACCAAGATTATTGGCCAGAACACTATCCTGAAATTGCAGCTTCCGCAGATTTTCTCTATCTATCTCAAGATATTGGAATGAGAAAGCCTGATCCTGAAATCTATAAATATGTTTTACAGTCTGAAGATATTGAAGCACAAGATGCTGTTTTCTTTGATGATGTAAAAGCCAACGTTGATGCTGCCATTGCTGTGGGAATAAAAGGTGTGCATGTCATTGATAAACAAACCATCATTGACTATTTTAAAGATTATGATTTTTCTCTCCCGGTAGAAGAATAATGCTATTGTAAGGATAACAATATATTGAATTTGTTATCCTTTTTTATTGATTCATTTTGGAGAGAGTATGATCGCGTTAATTCAACGAGTGACACAGGCAAACGTGGATATTGCTGGTGAAACAGTGGGCGCTATTAATCAAGGCTTATTGGTTTTATTAGGTGTAGAGAAAGACGACAACGAACAGAAAGCCAAAAGATTATGTGAAAAAGTGTGCGGTTATCGCATCTTTAGTGATGAAAACGACAAAATGAACCTAAATGTGCAACAAGCTGGTGGCAGTTTATTAGTTGTCTCTCAATTCACTCTTGCCGCAGAAACACAAAAAGGAATGCGCCCAGGATTTTCGAACGGCGCGCCTCCAGAATTAGCGAAAAATCTCTATCACTACTTTATTGAACAGTGCCAGCTGCAAGGCTTAGAAACGCAAACAGGCCAATTTGCCGCAGATATGCAAATCACACTGACTAATGATGGCCCTGTTACCTTCTGGTTGCAGGTATAACGTCAACCGTACCGTGATGTTAAAAGGAGCTCAGATATGTACCATTTACGAACCCCAAAAACAGAGGCCGAATTTGAGGCCTATTATGCTTTTCGTTGGGAAATGCTTCGTAAACCTCTACATCAACCTGAAGGCTCTGAAAAAGACGGGTATGATACCTTTGCTCATCACCAAATGGTTGTTGATGAAACCGGACAACCCGTTGCAATTGGGCGACTTTATATTAATGCGGATAACGAAGGGGCTATCCGCTTTATGGCGGTACGCACTGATGCGCAAGGTAAAGGCTTAGGTACTCTTGTTGCCATGGCACTAGAGTCATTGGCTCGCCAAGAAGGTATAAAACGGATCGTGTGCAGTGCAAGAGAAGAGTCTGTAAGCTTCTTTGAAAAATTGGGTTATGAAAATTGTGGCCTAGTTACAGGTCCACAAACAACACCCATAAAGCATTTCTTTATGAAAAAAAGTATTGAGTCCTTAGATGATATTCTTCATCGGCCTGATTGGTGTGCTGAATTACAAAAACAGTGGCATCAACATATCCCATTAAGTGAAAAAATGGGATTACGCATCACTCAATATACGGGAACTCGTTTTTATACCACTATCCCAGAAGCGGGAAATCAAAACCCCCATCACACCATTTTTGCTGGTAGTCAATTTTCACTTGCCACCTTAACAGGTTGGGGATTGATTTGGTTATTAATGCAAGAGCATAAATTACAAGGTGATATTGTGCTGGTGGATGCCCATATTCGTTATCGTAAACCTGTTTCAGGGCGTCCCGCTGCCGTTGCTGATATGGAAAATTTAAGTGGTGATTTAGGACGATTAGCAAAGGGAAGTAAGGCACGTATTAAGTTAGATGTCGATATTTGCGGTGATGAAGGAGTTGGTGCTGTTTTTAGTGGTACTTATATTGTTTTACCTGCACAAAACAAGCAATGTTAGGTGGTTAAAGTTAATTAATTGAATTTAATGATTTTTTATCTTTTTTGCGTTAAAGAATGTGGATAATTAATCTATACTTTAATGCTTATCTTATTAGGTGAGCCACAAAACTCTGTCCTTTAGGGCGAGGAGAATGGCAAAGTGTTTCTATCGCGATCCAATTGATGTATATTTCGCAGTTTACGGAGGGAAGCATGGACACCAATTTATCTACTCGTCTTAATAAATATATCAGTGAAAGCGGGATCTGCTCACGCCGTGAGGCTGACCGTTATATTGAGCAAGGACTTGTCCTTATTAATGGCAAACGCGCTAGTATCGGCGACCAAGTATTTGCTGGCGATGAAGTCAAAGTTAATGGTCGATTGATTGAAGCACAGGATAATTCTGAGCTGGTGCTGATTGCGCTGAATAAACCTGTGGGTATTGTCAGTACCACTGATGATGGCGAAAAAGATAATATTGTTGATTATGTTAACCACAGTACTCGTATTTTTCCAATTGGACGTTTAGATAAAGATTCACAGGGATTGATTTTCCTGACTAACCACGGTGATTTAGTTAATAAAATCTTACGTGCAGGTAACGATCACGAAAAAGAGTACCTTGTGACAGTGAATAAACCGATCACTGATGAGTTTATTCATGGAATGGGTGCAGGCGTTCCTATCATGGGACAAAAAACCAAGAAATGTAAGGTGAAGAAAGAAGCGCCGATGGTGTTTCGTATTACCTTAGTTCAAGGGCTAAATCGCCAAATTCGCCGTATGTGTGAGTATTTTGGTTATGAAGTCACTAAGCTTGAACGTATTCGTATTATGAATGTGAGCTTATCGGGATTGCCTGTTGGTGAATGGCGTGACCTGACCGATGATGAACTGATTACCTTATTTGACGCGATTGAAAAATCAACTTCTGAAGCACCACCAAAACCAAAGCAAAATAAGCCGAAAAAACAAGTCAGTAGTAATGCAAAAGCCTTGGGTATTCATATTCCTCAAACAAAAACCAAAGAAACGGAAAATAATTCCCGTAAGCGTTTTGTTCAGCCTGGTCGTAAAAAGAAAAAACGCTAAGTTTATTTTTGAAGATGCGATAAAAACAAAAAAACACCTGAAAGGGTGTTTTTTGTTTGTTCTATTTAGGCATCAATAAAATTAGTCTAAATTCAACTCATCTAATTTATTTTGGCGACGTTCAAGCACAATCGCTGCAAGTTCGGCATCCATAACCCGTTCAATTAAGGCGTCATAGTCTTCTTTAGAGAGGCAATAGAACAACGGAGTTTTGTTGTCATCGCACACAAGCAGTGTGCTGTTATCTTCAAGTGCAGTTAAAGGAGATTGTTGAAACGTGTTTAAAGATATTTTTTCAGGGGAAAAATCTTCGTCAGACATGAAAACTCCACAATAAAGAAAAGGGCAATAGCGCATTGTAACGCTTTTTATTAAGGGAGCAATCCGTGCTCCTGCGAAAGATCAATATTATAGATGATTAATTATTTCACCATTTTGTATTTCTGAATTGAGTATTTGTTGCTCACCTTTACTTCCAGTCAACGTACCATTGAGTGTTGATATTACTGGGCTCGCACGTAAATTACCTTTCAATTTTAGTGTAAATTGGCCTATTTCATCAGAGTAGGTTGTTTTTAAACCTAATGTATAAGGCGTTGATAAAGGCACATTGAGCCCATTAGCAATGAGTGAGAACTGACGTTGTTGGTTAGATTGCACTAAACCTGCTGAGCCTCGTACAATACCATCACCAATAAAGGCCGAATATTGCTCAACAATTGCATTATCTTGTTGAGTGACAAGGTGTAGATCAGGTCGACGTAATTCAATTCTATTTAATGTCCCACTATCTGCATTTAATATAGCTGAACCTTGCCATAATCCCCATTCACCTTCTTTTGCAATAATTAAATTTTGCAGTTTTCCTGTTAACCCTGTGAATTGGAAAGGAAACTCTGGTGTAATATCAATCAAAATTGATTGGTTTATGGATAACTGTTCGATAGTAATATTTTGAATATCACTGCTATTATCAATAGGTTTCGCTAAAAAAGTGAGCCAATTTTCAGGGAGTGTGTATAAAAGGCCTGAAAGTGTCGCTTCATGAATAGAGATAGTTTTCGAGTCTTTATTCCAATCACCTGCAAGTTTAATTAAGCCTTTCTCATAGCGTAGGCTGAGGTTATCTAGATTGAGCTGATTGTTTTGCTGATTCAGTTTTGCGATAAGATCAGTGAAATGTTCATCTTGAAAAACAACGTCATTTGCGTTGAGTTCACCCATTGTGAATGTGAGGTTTTTATCCCAATCAAATTGAGAAAATTGACCATCAAAACCACTTACGGCCCACTGTTTTCCTTCAGCCGTAAAATCAACAATATTAAGCGCTCTTATGCTAATGTGTGGGTATTTAGAGATTGATTGTATTAAATCACTGAAGGTTTGAGAGGATTGCCAACGTAGGCCATTCATATAAACTTCATCAAACTTCCATTGATTATCTTGATATTGACCACTTAATGAGAGTGAGCCATTAAGTAAACGCGTTCCTAGTTTTTCTATTTGAATATTATTTGGTTGATATTGACCAGAAATAATGAAGTTACTGAATTCATTATTATTTATTGCGCCATTAGCAATGGAAAATTGAAAATGGCCAGCTCCAATAAAATCTTCCGATGTAGGTGCCCAAGGTGTAATTCCCCCCGTGACTTTGTTTGCTTCGAAAGAAAAATCCGTATTGGTACTGTTTAAAATCATATTTTTAAATTGCAGAATATCAGCGCTTAACGGTATTGATGGAGCCTTATTGGTAAATTCAATATTGCCATTTTCTAATGTAATTTTTTGCAGGTGAGAAGGGGCAGTAAAAAATTGCCAATTAAATCGAATTTGTGCTGATTTTGCGAAGACAGTTGTTTTGTCTTGTTTAGGGTTAACAGAGAGATCATGAACAATAACTTGTTCTGGCTGCATGAGGTCATGTTCAATACCTGAGAAGCGAATATCGTAATCAGTATATTGTGTTAGCCATTCGCTTGTCTTTTGCGCTCCCCACTGAGTCTGAATAAAAGCGTAAATTATAATAATAAATAAAATAACGATAAGTATCAGAGATACCATACTTTTCATCAGCCAGCGCATTGCCCTTCTCCTGTTTTATACTCCATCAAAACATTATACAGTTATGCCTGAAAACTAAGCGATGCTCAAGTATTCATCGGGTAAATCTACGTTATTTCACCTGTTTATTAATGTAAGCGATATAAATAAGATAAAAATAAAACGCCATTTCTCAGTGAGAAAAATGGCGTTTATGTTTTTCCGCTGTTCCGTTTTTAAGATTTATTTTTCTGGAGGGAAAATTAGATTTAAAATAATTGCAGTTAATCCACCAGCAGCAATACCTGATGATAGCAATGTTTTTAGCCAATCAGGAGCAAACTGCAATATTTGAGGCTGTTGGGAAACTCCTAATCCTACGGCTAGTGAAATCGCAAGGATCATAATTGCTCGGCGATTTAGCGCTTCTTTCGAAACAATACGTACACCTGAGGCCGCTATGGTGCCGAACATAACAAGCGTAGCACCACCTAATACAGGCTCAGGAATTCGTTGTACAAATTCTGCAACGAAAGGAAATAAACCCAAAACAACCAACATGGCCGCCACAACATAACCCACATAACGACTGGCAACACCCGTTAATTGAATAACACCGTTATTTTGACCAAAACAGGAGTTTGGAAAGGTATTGAAAAATGCTGATACCATGGAGTTAATCCCATTAGCCAAGACTCCCCCTTTAATACGTTTCATATAAACAGGGCCGCTAACCGGTTGTTCAGAGACATCAGACGTGGCTGTGATATCGCCAATGGTTTCCAGTGAGGTGATCATAAACACGAGCATTAAGGGAATAAGCAGGTGCCAATCAAATGATAGCCCATAATAAAATGGTTCAGGGATCGTCATCATTGGCGTTTCTTGATGCTCCACTGGTGTTGGTAACATATCCAGAGCCCAAGCAAGAATATAACCCACAGCCATAGCTATGACTAAAGAGGCAACACGCAAATAAGGATTTTTTTGTCGATTCAGTAAAATAATAACAATGAGGACCGAGCCTGCTAATAATAAGTTCTGTGGCGAACCAAAAGTATTATTTTCAATAGCTGCATAGCCGCCACCAATAGAGGTTAATCCCACTTGAATTAATGAGAGACCAATAATCATCACGACCACACCAGATACTAAAGGCGTTATGATACGTCTTGCCAAATGAAGTACGCGTGAAAGAACGATTTCTGTTAATGAGGCGACCATTAATGTTCCAAAAAGGGCGGCCATCATTGTTGGGATATCAGCCCCTCCATTTTTCAGTGCTAATCCTCCCATAATTAAAGGAGCAACAAAGTTAAAACTAGTTCCTTGAATCGATAATAATCCTGAACCAATTGGTCCCCATGCACGAATTTGTATTAAAGAGGCAATTCCTGATGCAAATAAAGACATGCTGATAATGCGTTGGGTATCGTGTGCAGGTAATCCTAAGGCTTGGCAAATGAGGATCGCAGGTGTGATAACTGCGACAAACATGGCTAAAAGATGTTGGCAAGCGGCAAAAAGCGTTTGAGCTAATGGCGGTTTTTCTTCTAAAGCAAAAAGAAGCTCGCTATTTTTTTTAACTGAAACATCACTATCTTTAGGCAATTTTTGATTTTCTGAAGTAACCATGGTGTGAATTTCTTATTCGACAAAAACGGTATTTTAATGATCTACGCCACAAAAGCAATCGTTTGCGTGAAAATGATGTTATCAAAATGCATAAGAGGCGCTCACATTTTTATATGTTTTAACTTGTGTTTGTCGCCATTTTTTTTTCTAATCGGGGATACCTGCTTTTGGCGTTGTTTATGGATGAACTTAGCGTCGTAGTATTTTTATATAAAATTAACAAATAAGACGGGGTACATAAATGTATCATCTTGATGTTTATGGCACGCTGGTTGCGGCCACTTTGGTTCTCTTGATCGGACGTAAGTTAGTGAAATCTGTTCCTTTTTTAGAACGGTATACGATCCCAGAACCTGTTGCAGGTGGGCTACTTGTTGCAGTTCTTTTATTAGCATTTAAATCTTTTATGGATTGGGAAGTGAGTTTTGACCTCTCACTTAAAGATCCATTAATGCTAGCCTTCTTTGCAACGATCGGTTTAAACGCGAACCTCGCGAGCTTAAAAGCGGGAGGAAAAGCGCTTTTTATTTTCATCTTTGTTGTTGTTGGGTTGTTGCTAGTGCAAAACACAGTCGGTATTGCATTGGCGAAAATGTTAGGCCTTGATCCTTTGATGGGATTACTTGCAGGCTCGATTACATTATCGGGTGGTCATGGTACAGGGGCTGCTTGGGGTAAAACGTTCGTTGAAAGTTATGGCTTCATGAGTGCGTCTGAAGTCGCAATGGCGTGTGCAACCTTTGGTTTGGTTTTAGGTGGATTGATTGGTGGCCCAGTTGCACGTTACTTAATCAAGAATATTCCAACACCAGGACTTGGTGCTGATGATCATGAAATGCCAACGGCGTTTGAGAAACCCACTACAGGTAGAATGATTACTTCAATGGTATTGTTAGAAACTATTGCGATGATCTCTATCTGTTTAATGGCGGGCACATTCCTTTCTCAATTATTAGAAGGTACTGCATTCTCATTACCAACCTTTGTGTGTGTCCTGTTTATTGGTGTTATTTTAAGTAACAGCCTCTCAATGCTTGGGTTCTACCGTGTTTTTGATAGAGCTGTGTCAGTTTTAGGTAACGTGAGTTTATCGTTATTTTTAGCGATGGCATTAATGAGCCTAAAATTATGGGAACTGGCTTCACTGGCGATCCCAATGCTGGTTATTCTTGGTGTTCAGGCGGGTGTTATGGCGTTGTACGCTATTTTTGTGACATTCCGTGTGATGGGTAAAAACTACGATGCGGCGATTTTAGCGGCGGGTCACTGTGGTTTTGGTTTAGGGGCAACACCAACAGCGATTGCTAATATGCAAGCCGTTACAGATCGTTTTGGCCCTTCTCATCTTGCGTTCTTAGTCGTACCAATGGTAGGGGCATTCTTTATTGATATTGTGAATGCGATAGTGATCAAACTGTATCTATTGCTACCATTCTTTACACCGATAGCGGGATAGTTTTACCGTTATAACTTGAAAAATATCTCTGTATTAAATTGCACCCCAATGTTGTTTTTCAGCATTGGGGTGTTTTTTTATGGTGTTCTATTTCAATACTATGCTAAATCGCGTTTAACGGCATGCTAAGGCGATGCAAAGAGTGATCTTACGCTTGGCTATATTGAGTCTTAGCGGGTAGCCAGCGTTCGATTAAGGCTTGAGAATGCTTAGGGTAGTGTTGATGTAAGTAACGAGCAATACGTTGTACTTCAGGGATCAGTCCTTGGTCGCGTAATAAATCAGCCACTTTAAATTGCGCATTACCTGTTTGCTTAGTACCTAAAAGCTCACCAGGGCCACGAATTTCGAGATCTTTTTGGGCAATCACAAAGCCATCATTGCTATCTCTTAATACTTGTAATCGCAAACGTGCTGTTTGAGTGAGTGGTGTTTTATATAACAAGACACAATGGGAGGCGATTGCGCCTCGACCTACACGTCCACGTAGTTGGTGTAACTGTGCAAGGCCTAGTCGTTCTGGGTTATCAATAATCATCAAACTGGCATTAGGCACATCAACGCCAACTTCGATAACGGTTGTTGCGACCAGAAGATGTAATTCATTTTCTTTAAAAGCCGCCATAACAGCTTGTTTTTCAGTAGGTTTCATTCGACCGTGTACAAGCCCGACTTTAATTTCAGGAAGTGCGAGTGTAAGTTCATCATAAATGACTTGGGCTGCTTGTGCTTCAAGTACGTCGGAATCTTCAATTAATGTACAGACCCAATAAGCTTGGCGATCCTCTTCTGTACAGGCGAGCCTAATACGCTCAATAATATCATTACGACGAGTATCGGGGATGGCAACTGTGGTTACTGGTGTCCGTCCAGGAGGTAATTCGTCGATGATAGAGGTATCCATATCGGCGTAAGCAGTCATTGCGAGTGTTCGCGGGATTGGTGTTGCTGTCATCACCAATTGATGAGGATGAAAACCTTGCTCTTCACCTTTTTTCCATAAAGCAAGACGTTGATGCACTCCAAAACGGTGTTGCTCATCAATAATGACTAAGGCAAGGGAGTGAAACTTTACTTGTTCTTGGAAAATAGCATGAGTACCAATAATAATAGAAACTTCACCATTCGCAATGGCGTTTTGCTGTGCCTCGCGAGCTTTCCCTTTCTGCTTTCCAGCTAACCAACCCACTTGAATACCAAAAGGCTCAAACCATTTTCTAAACGTCAATGCATGTTGTTCTGCTAATAATTCTGTTGGGGCCATTAACGCTACTTGCTTACCATTTGCAATAGCACGTAATGCACTTAATGCTGCAACTAGTGTTTTTCCTGAACCGACATCTCCTTGGATAAGTCGCATCATCGGGTAGTTTTTTTCTAAATCATTTTCAATTTCATTGACGACACGTTGCTGAGCATTTGTGGGGGTAAAAGGTAGCATTGCGAGAAACTGTTGGCGTAATGTGGAAGTGCTTGGCATAAACAGTGGCTCTGCACGATAAGATTGCGCACCAGCTCTGGCATTCAGCATACCTAAATTATGAGCCAACAATTCTTCAAGGATAAGTCTTTTTTGTGCAGGGTGTTGCCCTTTTTCAAGCTCTGTGAAGGCAATATCAGGAGGCGGATTATGTAAAGTGCGCAATGCGGTGGCTAATGGGGGTAAACCATGAATAAATTGATCGGGCAATAATTCATTAATAGCACAGGTATCAAGCAATTCTAATGCTTGCTCTATTAATTTACGTAATGATGTTTGGCGTAAGCCTTCTGTAGTTGAATAGATGGGAGTGAGTGTTTCTTGCAGTTTAACTTCAGAGCCTGCAACTTTGATTTTATATTCAGGATGAATAATTTCAGGGCCCCGACTTCCTCGCTTAACTTCACCATAGGCGGTGACTTGTTTACCTTGAGCAAGGTTGTTTTTCATTGCTGCCGTAAAGTTAAAAAAGCGAAGCGTTAAAATACCTGAGCCATCAGATATTTGGCAGGTCATCATTTTTCGTCGACCAAAACTGACTTCGGTTCTTAATACTTCACCTGAAACAGTAGCAGGGATACCGGGAAGAAGATCACTAATAGCATAGAGGTGCGTTTGATCTTCATAACGCAAAGGAAGGTGGAGTAACAAATCCTCAATAGTCACAAGCCCTATTTTTGCCAGCTTGTCTGCCTGACTTGCACCTACGCCGTGAAGAGTGGTTAAGGGGATTGCATCAAGCAGTTTTCCTTTCATGGGATCAATACTCCGTCTTTTTTAATTTCCTAAGTTGCTTTTGTGTCATTTGCATTTCTGCCCACCATGAATCAGGTGCTTCAATTTCACCATGATCATTAATGTATGGGCGAGGCAGGCCTTTTCGACGAGAAACTTCTGCCAATACTGGGTATCCACCTTCAAATAGCAGAATTTGTTGTTCTTCTTCTGTTAAGGTGCTCTCTGTTCGATTATACATACCTGCTGCCTGACGCTGGCGTTGTGCTTCATATAAAATTAAAGCACTGGCAACCGAAACATTTAGTGATTGTACCATCCCCATCATAGGAACAATGATATCTTGATCGGCAAGCGCTATCGCATCTTGTGAGATACCTGTTTTTTCCTGTCCCATAATAATACAAGTTGGGCGAGTGTAATCAATCTCGCGAAAATCGACGGCTTTATCTGAGAGATGTGTCGCAAGAACTTGCATACCTTGAGTACGAAAAACACCTACTGCATCAGTGATAGTGGGGTGTGTTTCTACATTGACCCAACTGTTACTTCCTGCTGCTGGTGATACGAGCATTCGCATTTTTTCTTCAGGCCAAATAGCATGAATTTTAGGAATACCCACGGCATCAGCTGTTCTTATAACAGCCGCCACGTTATGGGATTTATGCACTTCTTCAAGGCAAACCGTCAGGTCAGGTTGCCGCATCGCCATCATTTGGCAGATGCGGGCATATCGAATTGAATTCATGACTAGTTTTTATTACGACTAACGCGCAGAACGTCTGGCATGATGCGAAGTTTACGCATGATATTGGCTAATTGAATCCTGTCTTTCGCAGTTAAGCGAATAAAAGCACAATACACACGACCATCTTTCTCTTCTGTATTCATACTTTGAATACTTGAGTTTGCATCGTTAATAGCTGCGGTTAAGTTTGCTAATGCACCTTGGTGGTTAATCATATCGACTTTAATTTCAGTAATGAAATCACTGTTGATCTCTTTATCCCACTCGACAGGCATGAATTTTTCAGGTTCTTTTTGGTAACCACGAATATTACGACAAGATTCATGGTGAATAACTAAGCCTTTACCTGGACTAATATGTGCCACGATAGGATCACCCGGAATAGGGCGACAACATTTAGCAAAGGAGATTAATACGCCATCAGCACCTTTAATTGGTAGTTTAGGTGTTTCATCATTAGTTGTATTTGTTTGTGCGTTATCATCTTGATTTTGAGTATCAATTAATAAATTACGCGCTACAACAACACTCATGGTGTTACCCAAACCAATCTCAGCCATTAAGTCATCAATGGAATGGAGCTTCATTCGCTTCAATTCACGCTCAATATTCTCGGCTGAAATATCAGCGAGTTTATGCTCACCTAAAGCGTGGTTCAATAAACGGCGACCTAAATTAATAGAGTCTTCGCGTTTTAGATTTTTCAGAAGTTGGCGAATTTTAGAACGAGCTCTTGAGCTGACGACAAAGTTTAGCCAAGCTGCGTTTGGTCGAGCACCTGGAGCAGTAATAATTTCAACGGTTTGTCCTGTGCGTAGCGATTGTGAAAGAGGATAAGGTTGTCTATCAACTCTTGCGCCCACACACGCATGACCAATATCAGTATGTACAGCATAAGCAAAATCGACAGGAGTCGCACCCGTTGGTAATTCAACAATGCGACCTTCTGGCGTGAAAACGTAGATTTCATCAGGAAAGAGGTCTGATTTTACGTTTTCGATAAATTCGAATGAGCTACCCGCGCTTTGTTGCAATTCAAGTAGACTTTGCATCCAGCGTTGAGCTCTTACTTGTGCAGTTGTGCCCGGTTGTTCACCTTGCTCTTTATAAGCCCAATGTGCTGCAACCCCCATTTCAGCCATTTGATCCATATCTTCAGTACGAATTTGCACTTCAACTGGTACCCCATGAGGACCAATAAGTGAGGTATGAAGAGACTGATAGCCATTGGCTTTAGGGATGGCAATATAGTCTTTAACTCGACCGGGGCGCGGTTTATAAAGACTGTGCATTTGACCTAAAACGCGATAACAGGTATCAACTTCTTTCACGATAACGCGAAAGGCGTAGATATCCATAATCGAGTGAAAACGTTGCTCTTTTAGCAACATTTTTCGATAAATAGAGTAAAGATGTTTTTCGCGACCGTTAACTTTGCATTCGATATGCGCTTCTGTCAGGCGACCTTCAATTTCAGAGAGGATTTTATTAATCATCTCTTTGCGGTTACCTCGAGCAGCCTTAACGACTTCTTTTATAACACGGTAACGATTAGGATGTAGTGCCTCGAAACCCAGCTCTTCAAGCTCTGTTTTGATATGATGTATACCTAAACGGTGGGCCAAAGGGCTATAGATTTCGAGTGTTTCGCGAGCAATACGGCGACGTTTATCTGGGCGCAATGAACCCAGTGTGCGCATATTGTGAGTGCGGTCTGCCAGTTTGATTAAAATGACGCGGATATCTTTCACCATCGCCATAATCATTTTACGGAAGTTTTCAGCCTGAGCCTCTTTTTTGTCCCTAAACTTTAATTTGTCCAGTTTAGAAACACCTTCAACAAGATCGGCCACCGTACTACCAAATAGGTTTTCGATATCTTGGAAGGTTGCAGGCGTATCTTCGATAACATCATGCAACAACGCCGCCATAAGCGTTTGGTGGTCTAATCGCATATCTGCGAGAATACACGCAACCGCAACAGGGTGAGTAATATAAGGCTCACCACTTGAACGAGTTTGTCCCTCGTGGGCATTTCGGGCGACGATAAAGGCTTTTTTAAGTTGTTCAACTTGCTCCGATGGCAAGTATTTTTGAACGATTTGATTCAGGCTTTCAAACAGGTACAAGGCAGACCTACCCCTATTTTATAAAACGATTAACGACGACCTTCCGCAATCGCTGAAACAGCTTGTAATTCCGCTGCTTCTTGCTCTTGCTGCTCTTGGCGTTCACGAGCATCAAGAATTTTACCGTTAATCAGGCCTTCTTCGATTTCACGTAGCGCGACAACAGTCATTTTATCATTTTCTTCTGGAACTAAAGGATCTTTAGCGCCAACTTGTAACTGACGCGCACGACGTGCTGCGACCAGAACGAGGTCAAAACGGTTACCAATTTTCTCTACAGCGTCTTGAACGGTTACGCGTGCCATATTTGTGTTACTCCACCATTAACGAAATGACTGGGCATAATACTGAAAGTTAACTCAGTCTGCCAATAATTTGCTGATTAAATCACCATGTCGTAGCGTTTGACGATCAAGGCGTAATTTTTCTGAACGAATAATTGATTGTAAATCAGCAAGCGCAGTATTGAAATCATCATTAATCAGCAAATAATCATACTCATTAAAATGTTCCATTTCCGATACAGCTTGCGACATACGTTTTGTAATCACTTCTTCGCTATCTTGCCCACGTCCACGAAGTCGGCGGTAAAGCTCTTCTTTTGACGGTGGCAGAATAAAAATACTGCGAGCTTCAGGCATCGCTTTACGCACTTGTTGTGCGCCTTGCCAATCAATATCTAAAAAAACATCAACACCACTGGCTAAGATTTCTTTAATAACTTTGCCGGATGTGCCGTAGTAATTACCAAAAACACAAGCATGTTCGAGGAAATCCCCGCTGTCTATCATGCTTTTGAATTCTTCTTCAGTGACAAAGAAGTAATGTTCACCATGGCTTTCTCCCGGTCGCATAGGACGAGTGGTATGGGAGACAGAAACCTGCGTGTCATATAAAGGCTGTGTTTTTAACAGCGCTTGAATAAGACTTGATTTACCCGCACCGCTTGGAGCGGAAACAATATAAAGAGTTCCTTGGATCATGATGACTTTCTGAATTTGACTGGAGAATTAAGTATAAATACATGTTTAGGGAGCAAATCCCCCATATAGTATACACATACAATGAATGACATACAGTGCCCATGTTTAATACAAGGCTATTTTTTTCTTATTAGGTTCTCTTTTTTAATTGGGAAAATAAGAGAAAAATTAAACTATGCCAATATTAACATACAATTAAAGGTTCAGTGATAGGAATTACCTTTTATCACAATAGTGAAAAGAGATTATATTTTGAGATACCCCACAGAATCAAAAATAACCGCTGTTGTTAAAACAGCGATTCGTTAATCTTGATTCTCGTAATTAAAGACTGGTAGGCCCAATTTATAACGAATAGCGAGAAGTCGAGCCGTTAACCCAGCAACAAGGGTAATGATGATAATAACGTCTCTTGGTAATGGTGTATAAAACAGTAATCCCATATAAAGCCACGCAGCACCAAAAGCGATACCGGCATAAATTTCTTTTTGGAAAACCAAAGGAATGGTATTACAGAGCATATCCCTTAATACACCACCAAAAGCCCCTGTAATCACCGCGGCAATAGCAGCAATAATTGGGCCATATTCCATATCGAGTGCGATTTGTGCACCGATAATAGAGAAAACCATTAGGCCGATGGCGTCTAGGATAAGAAAGAGTCGCTGTAGATGTTTCATCATGGGAGCAACCCACATGGTGATAACAGCAGCACATGCAACAGTGACGATATATTCAGGATGTTTTACCCAACCCAGTGGGTAATGGCCGAGTAGAATGTCTCTGACAGAGCCACCACCAATGGCAGTTGCAGAGGCGATAATAATGACGCCAAAAACATCCATTTTACGACGGCCAGCAGCAAGCGCACCCGTCATGGCTTCTGCAGTAATACCAATAATATAGAGAACACTAAGTAACATGATTTTCTAATTTTCTGACTATTTAGTGAGGATAGAGTAATTACCTTGCGAAAAAGTCTCGACTGAATTTTTTTAGTGCCAGGTAAAATTAATTAGTTTTTATAATGTGGAAATTTATTTCCCGATAAGGATAAATATGTCTTTTCAGGAACACCAGATTACGTTTGATAGCCGTCATCATCAGTTAACCAATATAAATGTTTGGACACCAGATAGCCAGTGGTTAGTCTATGATGTACGTCCCAATGGGGGATCTTTTACGGGTCTAACCATAGAAAAAATTCATGCGAAAACAAAACAGCAACAGATAATTTACACTGCTACACAAGGGGCACATGTTGGTGTGGCTACAGTATGTCCAACTGAGCCTGTGCGTTATGCTTTTATTCATGGGCCTGAAAACCCAGATGATGAATGGCATTATGATTTTCATCATCGTCGCGGAGTGATTGTTGATGAGTTAGAAAACAATCGTGCATTTAATATCGACGCTTGCTCGTTGACATCACCTTATCAAGCCGGTGCTTTACGTGGCGGAACGCATGTTCATGTCTTTAGTCCTGACGGTACGCGTTTAAGCTTTACATATAACGATCATATTATGCATGAACTGGGTGGCGAATATGATCAACGTAATGTGGCGGTTGCTGTGCCACTAAAGGCGGTAAATGTCGCTAAAAAACATCATCGTGAATATGATGGTGAATATTTTTGTACTGTAATAAGCCAAACTGTTGCTCATCCACAAAAGGGAAGTGACGAAATTAATAAAGCTTATGAAGAGTGTTGGGTTGGTACTCAGGGTTATACAAAGGCTGATGGTTCACAACAACGTTGGGCTATTGCATTTATCGGCGATACTGTGAGTGAAAATGGCGATAAAGTTTCTGATATTTTCTTAGTGGATTTACCTGATGATAATCAGGCTTTCAGTATTGAAGGTGATAAACCACTGGCAGGAACTGATACAACAATGCCAGCGGTGGCTAAAGGTATTCATCAAGTTCGCCTAACAAATACATCTAATAGAAAATATGCAGGTGTTTTAAATCAGCCTCGTCACTGGTTAAGAAGTTCCCCAAAAGGTGATGCGATTGCTTTCTTGATGAAAGATGATAACGGCATTGTGCAGTTATATACGGTATCGCCAAGTACGAAAGAGATAAAACAAGTCACCTCGCAGGATTGGGATATTCAATCAGCCTTTACATGGAATAGTAACGGACAATATCTCACTTTTATTTGTGATAACAGCGTGATGCTATGTAATGTGAAAACGGGTGAACTAACACGTTTAACAGAAAAAACAGCACAGCCACCAAGTAGTGATGCTGTCGTGTTCTCTCCGAATGACCAATATATTGCATTTATGCGTGATGTTGATGGTTATCGCCAGATATTTACAGTAGAGACTGGGCTGTAGTTTTTAATGTAAAAGGTATCAAGATAATATTGATACCTTTTTTCTAAATCTAATTAAAATTAATTGGATTTGAATACATAAGTTTTTAATTAATTTAGCTAATTTTATTTTTTTTATTTTTAGATTATAATTTTGGCTTTTAACTTTATAGATAGAAATATTAAATGGAAATAAAATTATGCTGGTGGAATATTGGCATATCACCACCAATAAAGAAAATTAAAAAAGAAAATAGTGAAACAATTAAATTAGCTAAAGACTATATAAAAGATATGGTTGAAAAAAGGAATCTTGATATTGTTGCACTTTGTGAGGTTTCTGAAGATGAAGCTATTGATTTTGAAGAGTTAGCAAATGAATTGGAAATGGATTACATTGATCTTTCTGGTAAGGTTGGCCGAGTAATTATTGATATATCGATAATGTATGAAATGAGTAAATTGGAGTTTGTTTCAAGTAAATTTTTAACTAAGTTACAGCCTGATAATAGAACTGTAAGAGTGGGGGGTGAGGATTGTATTCAAAGAAACAGAGTATAATAAATTTATAACTCTATTCTTATCACACTGGCCATCAGTACTCAGTGCTGATGATAAAGTGAGAAACTCTGCTGCTCAAGAATTGAGAATTAATATAGATAAAATCTTAAAAAAATACGGTAGTGATTCTCAATTTATTTGTATGGGAGACTATAATACCAATCCATATTCAGAAGCTATGGTAGATATACTCTACGCGACGAGAGATTATCATATTATAAAGAAAAAGAGAGAGTTACTTTTTAATCCCTTTTGGTATCTCCTATCAGATAAAAAAACAAATAATATAGGTACTTATTATTATAAGTCTGCACCCTCTAATCGATGGCATGTTTTTGATCAAATAATATTTTCTTCCTCATTTTTATATGGGGCAGATGATTGTTTTAAATTAGATGTTGATAAGCTTGATTTTCATAAAATTTTAAAAGATGATAACGAGTGTTTAGATAAAGTTTTTTTTGAAAAATTTGATCACTATCCAATATTTTGTGGGATTTTACATGAACGATGAAAATGAAATTTTTAATAGAATAAAAGCCTCTTTGGATAGAGCTTCTTCAGTTCTAGATATAAAGAATAAAATAGAAGAAGAAATATATAAAATAGTAAAAAAGCTAGAAGATTTTACTCATAATAAAATCGAAATTTTAATAAAAACAAACCGCTTTGAAGATATGGATTTTCAAAGTGGTAATAGTTTGGTTTGTATAAGTAAAACAAAATTAAATTTTAATTACGGATTCATATTATTTGGCTATAACATTGATGATGTAAGTGGGTTCCCTGTTGAAATAGAAACCGAACAAGAAGTATTCAATGCAAGTGATTTCAAAGAATTGTCTAATATTATTGCAAATATTATAGATAAAGCATCTATTAAAATAATGGAATTGGCATATAAAAATATAGAAGAATTGCCTTTTTAATTCATATTGAATTAGCTATAAAAACAATATATATCCCCAGTTTAGCTAGGGGGATATATACAAAAAAACCAGCATTGCTTTCACAATGCCGGTTTATGTTTTCTAAGGTTTACAACTTATTGTAAAACAGAAATATCCGCGACTTTTAAGAACAGTTCACGTAATTGGCTTAACATAGTTAAACGGTTGATACGAACTGCTTCGTCTTCATCCATTACCATGACTTTATCAAAGAAGTTATTGACCACATCACGTAATGAAGCCAGTTCAACTAAGGCTTCTTGGTATTTGCGCTCTGCAAATAAAGGTGCCAACTTATCTTGTAATACAGAAAGATTCGCTGCTAATTGAACTTCTTCTGGTGCTTTTAAGACGGAAGCTAAAACAGTGTCATTCAGTTTTACGTTAGCAGATTTTGCTAAGATATTAGAAACACGTTTATTAGCTTCTGCTAACGCAGAGGCTTCGTCTAATGTACGGAAATAAGTTACCGCTTTAACGCGAGCATTGAAGTCAGCAGGTTGTGTTGGGCGGCGTGCTAATACTGCTTGAATAGTATCAATGCTGTAACCCAATTCTTGATACCAAGAACGGAAACGACCTAACATAAATTCAACGACATCACTGACGACATTTTTATTCGTCAGTTTATCACCGTAAAGGTGAACAGCTTCTTGTGTCAGGTCTTCAATATCTAACGGTAAATCTTGCTCAACGATAATACGTAAAACACCCAATGATGCGCGACGTAGAGCAAATGGATCTTTATCCCCTTTCGGATGTTGACCAATACCGAAAATACCTGCAAGGGTATCCATTTTCTCTGCAATAGCGAGGGCGCTAGCAACAGGATTAGAAGGTAATTCATCACCTGCGAAACGAGGCTGATATTGTTCTTTCAATGCAACTGCGACTTCTTCAGCTTCACCATCATGACGCGCATAATGCATACCCATAACACCTTGGGTATCTGTGAATTCGAACACCATATTGGTCATTAAGTCACATTTTGACAGTAAACCTGCACGGGTTGCTTTATTAGCATCAGCACCCATTTCATCCGCAATAAAGCCAGCTAATGCTTGAATACGGTCTGTTTTATCACGCAGTGTGCCTAAATCTTTCTGGAATAATACGGTTTCAAGGCGTGGTAAGTTATCTTCTAAACGTTGTTTACGGTCAGTTTTAAAGAAGAACTCTGCATCAGCTAAGCGAGGACGTACCACTTTTTCGTTACCACTAATGATCTGTTGTGGATCAGAAGATTCAATATTAGTGACAAAAATAAAGTTAGGTAACAATTTGCCTTGCTTGTCATAAACAGGAAAATATTTTTGGTCACCTTTCATGGTGTAAACCAGTGCTTCAGCAGGAACTTCAAGGAATTTTTCCTCAAATTTTGCTGTTAGCACAACCGGCCATTCAACCAATGAAGTGACTTCTTCCACTAAGCTATCGCTTAAATCTGCGATACCGCCAAGTTTTTCAGCCGCAAGGCGAGCATCATGAAGAATAATTGATTTACGCGTTTCGTAATCAGCGATAACTTTTCCGCGTTCATAAAGAATTTCAGGATACTGATCTGCATTATCAATAGTGAACTCAGCTTCACCCATAAAGCGGTGACCACGAATAACGCGATCGCTTTGGATACCTAAAATTTCACCATCAATAACAGTATCACCTAATAATAAAGTGACAGTATGAACAGGACGTACAAAGTGAGTTTCTTTATCGCCCCAGCGCATTAATTTTGGAATTGGTAATTTTGATAATGCAGTGCTTACCATGCCAATCAGTAATTGGTTAACAGCTTCACCTTTTACTTCTGCACGATAAAATAACCATTCACCTTTATCTGTTGATAAGCGTTCTGCTTGGTCAACCGTAATGCCATTACCTCTTGCCCAACCTTCAGCCGCTTTTGTTGGTTTACCATCAGCATCAAATGCTTGAGCAATCGCAGGACCACGTTTTTCAATGGTTCTATCTGCTTGTGATTTTGCCATATTGGCCACTTTAATGGCTAAACGGCGAGGAGCTGCAAACCAAGATACATCACCATGAGTGATATTGGCGTTATCCAGCTCAGCAGTAAAATTAGCAGCAAAAGATTCGGCTAAAGAACGAAGCGCTTTCGGCGGTAATTCTTCCGTGCCGATTTCCACGAGGAAAGTCTCAGTTGTCATGATAGCCTCTTACTTTTTACACATAGGGAAACCAAGCGCTTCACGAGAAGCATAATATGCTTCAGCAACCGCTTTGGTTAAAGTACGGATACGTAAAATATAACGTTGACGTTCTGTCACTGAAATTGCTTTACGTGCATCCAATAGATTAAAGGTGTGTCCTGCTTTTAAGATACGTTCATAGGCAGGTAAAGGCAGAGGTTTTTCTAACTCTAACAACTCGCGGGCTTCTTTTTCATACTGTTCAAAGCAAGAGAACAAGAAGTCTACATCAGCATATTCAAAGTTATAAGTTGATTGCTCAACTTCATTTTGATGATAGATATCACCATAGGTGGTTTTACCTAATGGGCCATCACACCAAACTAAGTCATAGACACTATCTACGCCTTGAATATACATGGCAAGGCGCTCTAAGCCGTAAGTAATTTCGCCTGTAACAGGTTTACACTCTAATCCACCCACTTGTTGGAAGTAGGTAAATTGCGTGACTTCCATGCCGTTGAGCCAAACTTCCCAGCCTAAGCCCCAAGCACCCAGTGTTGGGTTTTCCCAGTTATCTTCTACAAAACGAATATCATGGATAGTTGGGTCTAAACCTAACTCTCTTAAAGAGCCAAGATACAGTTCTTGAATGTTATCCGGTGATGGCTTAATGATAACTTGGAATTGGTAATAGTGCTGTAAACGGTTAGGGTTTTCACCGTAGCGTCCGTCAGTAGGGCGACGTGAAGGTTGTACATAAGCCGCAGCAATAGGCTCTGGCCCTAATGCTCGTAAACAGGTCATTGGATGCGATGTGCCTGCACCCACTTCCATATCTAATGGTTGGACAATGGTACAGCCCTGGCGAGCCCAGTAATCCTGTAGTGTCAGGATAAGACCTTGAAAGGTTTTGGTATCAAACTTTTGCATGTTATATCCGCATGGCGATACATAGAATAAAAAGAAAGGTTTCAGTATACCTTCTAGACGAAAGATATACAGCAAGGAATGCGGGCAATTTTCCCTCGATCAAAAAAATAATCCTTTAATTGACTTTATGACTATGCTCAAAGAATTAGATTGAATTCTTTTTCACCTATTTACATGTGTATTTATACAGTATATAAGTGATTTTATTGAAAGTTATTGATAACAAGGAATGAGCGAATGATTAAACAACGTTGCGATTGGGTAACCAATGATCCTGAATATTTGGCATATCACGACGATGAATGGGGAAAACCTGAACGAGATAAATACAAACTTTTTGAAATGATTTGCCTCGAAGGCCAACAAGCCGGGCTATCTTGGTATACCGTACTCAAAAAAAGAGAAGGTTTTCGTCGCTGTTTTTTTAATTTTTCACCTGAAAAAATTGCTAAAATGACAGATAAGGATGTTGAAGCTTTATTGCAAGATCCTGCAATTATTCGTCATCAAGGAAAAATTAACGCCATTATTAATAACGCGCGTGTTTTTATGGCAATGGAAGAGCAAGGTGAAGATTTTAGTCAGTTTATTTGGCAATTTGTTGATAATAAACCAATTGTTAATCAGTGGGATGATATATCACAAGTACCTGCGTCCACTGAAATCTCAGATAAAATGGCAAAAACGTTAAAGAAAAAAGGTTTTAAATTTGTTGGTACAACAACTTGCTACGCTTTTATGCAAGCCGTTGGTATGGTGAATGACCATATTCTCTCTTGTTTTTGTCGCCAAGAAGAGAGTAAAAACACCAATAAAAAGTAAGATTTTGGTTGAGTTATCTTTAATTTAATAGGTTATTGGTTTTATATTTCAATATTTAAATCTGTATTAATATTCCTATTTTATCATTTCTATTATAACTATTGATGCAGATTAAAGCTCGCGGTATGGTATTTCTTAACGAGAAAGCAACATAGAAGATACCTGCAAAGATGACTCAACTATCACAATTCGGGCAAAAATTTGCTCAACATTCAGGCATTGCTCGCTTGATGCAAGATTTAAATGAAGGAATACGGACACCGGGTGCCGTGATGTTGGGAGGTGGTAATCCTGCGCATATTCCCGAAATGGACAACTATTTCCGCCAGTTACTTAAAGAGATGACAGAAAATGGCACGTTAAGTGATGCAGTTTGTAACTATGATGGCCCGCAAGGCAAAGATGCAATGTTACAAGCGTTGGCGGCATGTTTAAAAGAGAAGCTAGGCTGGAATATTTCGGCAAAAAATATTGCATTAACCAATGGTAGCCAAAGTGCTTTTTTCTATTTGTTCAATTTATTAGGTGGTACAACGCCTGAAGGCAAGAAACGTAAAATTCTTTTTCCTATAGCGCCTGAATATATCGGTTATGCCGATTCTGGATTAGAAGAAGATCTGTTTGTTGCAAATAAGCCAACTATAGAAATGTTGCCAAATGGGCAATTCAAATACCATGTTGATTTTGCTCATCTTGAAATTGGTGATGATATTGCGGCTATTTGTGTTTCTAGACCAACAAATCCAACTGGTAATGTTATTACTGATGACGAAGTTGAAAAGCTAGAGGACTTAGCTAAACGGCATAATATCCCTCTTATTATAGATAATGCTTATGGTGTTCCTTTTCCGGGTATCATTTTCACTCAAGCAACACCTCGTTGGAATGACAATACTATTCTATGTATGAGCTTGTCTAAATTAGGTCTACCCGGCGCACGTTGTGGCATTATTATCGCCAGTGAAGAGCTTATTTCAGCCATTACAAATGTGAATGGCATTATTAGTCTTGCACCTGGTGGAATTGGACCTGCAATGGCATTGGAAATGCTAAAACGTGATGATTTGATGCGATTATCTCAAGAGGTAATTGGGCCTTTTTATCATCAACGAGTGCTTGAAACTATTGATATTATTCGCCGTTACTTGCCTGAAGAACGTTGCCTTATTCATAAACCAGAAGGCGCTATTTTCTTGTGGTTGTGGTTTAAAGACTTACCTGTTTCTTGTGAAGAGCTATATCGTCGTTTGAAAAAACGCGGTGTATTAATGGTGCCGGGGCATTACTTTTTTCCGGGATTAGAAGATTCATGGGATCACGCTCATCAATGTATGCGTATGAATTACGTGCCTGAGCCTGAATTGATAGAGAAAGGAATAAAAATTCTGGCTGAAGAAATCGAGAATATCTATCAGCCAGTGAATATCTAATAAAAATGCCCCTTCAGCGAGAAGAAGGGGCAAAGACAATAACGAGGACTTTTGAGCATAAGTTTGACGGAAAGAAATTGATTACTAAATATTTAGCAATCCGTCTCAATCTAAATTTCTTAGCACGAGAACTATTAAAACAGACAATCATAAAATCTATGGCTTAAATAAGAGCCATTCATGGCCTTAATTATCCCTCTGCTAAGCAAAATGTGGATTTTAGTAACATATTAGGTTCAACTGATTAATATATTTATTATTTTTGCTACAAACTCCAGATAATAAGTGCCATTAATTGTGGTGTTATTATGCGTAAAAACATCGCTAAAGGATAAACGGTGGCATAAGAAAGTGCCGCAGCTCCACTAGAGCTATGTATTGAGTTGGCAAAGGCCAGTGCTGGTGGATCGGTCATTGAACCAGCTAACATTCCGCAAAGAGTTAAATAATTAAGTTTAAAGAAGATCCTGGCTATGATCCCCACAATTAATAACGGTAATAGTGTAATAAGAATGCCGTAGCCAATCCAACTCAGCCCTTGACCATAAATTAAGGTTTCAACAAATTCGCCACCAGAATTTAGCCCTACTACGGCTAGAAACATGACAATGCCCAATTCACGCAATGCTAAGTTTGCGCTTGGTGGCATAAACCAATAGAGCTTACCGAATGTTCCAATACGCCCTAAAATTAAGGCAACAACAAGAGGGCCACCGGCTAATCCCAGTTTAAGAGCTACGGGAATACCGGGAATGAAAATAGGAATAGAGCCAAGTAAAACCCCCAATCCAATACCAATAAAAACGGGTAGCATTTGAACTTGCTCTAATTTTTGACGAGCATTACCTAACAGGACAGTAATTGCTTCTATAGATTCAGGGCGACCAACAACATTAAGAATATCCCCGAACTGCAACATACTGTTATTGCTTGGAATTAGTTCGATACCTGCGCGGTTTAATCGAGTAACGACAACATCGTATTTTCTTTTAAGATCAAGATCTTTTAAACGCTTACTGAGTACGGAATCATTCGTGACAACGATCCGTACTGATTGTAGTAAATTGGTTGATGTTGAGAGTGAAGCGTCAACCTCTTCGCCTAATACAAGGCGTACTTTATTAAGATCTTCTTTCGAGCCAACAATATGCAGCAAATCCCCTAACTGAATAATCGTTGATGGCATCGGTACCATAATGTTATCACCACGTTTTAAACGAGAGCATACAATGGCATCTTCATTGAGTAGTGGGATATCTTGCATTAATAAACCATCTAAATTGGGGTTTTTAATGGCAATATTAATAGTATGTAGTGCCTCTTTAGTACTATTTTGCTGGTTACTAAAGGTTTTCGCTTCGTCATCAATGTTGATTTTAAAAAACACACGAATAAGCCACATAACTAACAAGATGCCACAAATTCCCATAGGATAAGCCATCGCATAGCCCATTCCCATTTGCCCGATTAAAGCAGGATCAATATGTAAATCAGTGAGTATCTGTTGCCCCGCGCCCAGAGACGGGGTATTGGTGACAGCACCAGAAAAAATACCCAAAATAATAGGTAAAGGAACATCAAATAAGCGATAAATTGAGGCGGTGATGATAGAACCAAGAAGAATAATGAAAATCGCAAAGGCGTTGAGTTTTAATCCAGAAACACGTAATGAAGAGAAAAAACCAGGGCCAACTTGAATACCAATGGTATAAACGAAAAGAATAAGACCGAATTCTTGAATAAAATGAAGAGTTTGTGCGTTGAGTGAAAGGTTATAGTGTTGAGCAAAATGCCCAATAATTATACCACCAAAAAGAACGCCACCTATTCCTAGGCTGACTCGATAGATTTTGATATTGCCAATCCAAAGACCTAGAGCGCCTGCTAATGACAACATCACCATTGTTAATGCAATATCACTCATAAAAAAGATCCTATACTCAAAAAATAAAAATTAAAAAATTGAGCTAAAACGATAAACCTATTTTGGCAAAGAACAAAGAAGGTCGCTGTGTCTTATCGCACAGATTCGGAATATATAAAGATCAAAAAAATAAGAAAGATAAATATAGAGTTAAAATGTTTTTTTAAAATAAAGAGGGTTGAATTTTAATATCAGAGAAACATAATAATTGATAATTTTATTATGTTTTTTTTAATTATATTAATAAGGTTTTTTGTGCATGCTTATTTATTTAATTATTGAAAAATTAAGCTATTTTATATCATCTTTCTCTTGTCCTATAAGAGAAAACAGGTTTAACTATATGATAAAAAGTGTTGACTCCTGATCTTGTTTTATAGGTGCCCTATGATATTTAGAAAGACGAGTAAAAATTTAACATTAATCACATTTTTAATGACCTTGTTGACGGGATGTTCTAGCGTTATGACACATGCTGGCCCCAATAAAGAGCTTTATTCAGGGACAAAAAATAATATGGCAATGCTAAAAGATGATGAAACAGGGTGGGCAATGAAACCCTTAGTTCTTTTAGATTTTCCTTTTAGTGCAGTATTAGATACTTTGTTACTGCCTTATGATTATTATACCAAGAGTGATGATAAAAGTGATAACTCACCAAAAGAACGAGTAAAAAGATTAGAAAGTACAACAGCAGATAATAATTATGAAAATAAGAATTAATATCAAAATAATGACTAAATAACGAATAAGTAATTCTATTTAGTCATTATCTGTTTATTTAACTATTTATAGGGCTATTTATTTAATACTGTTTCTTCTTTAGGGCCGAACATTTTATTAAGGCTATTAAGCTCTTGCATTTCTTTATCACATATTACTTTTTGTTCTGTTAGCGATGCTGCCATTATCTGTTTTTTGCTTTGCTCAAAATTTCCTTTAATTTCAGGTATATTATGCTTTAGATCCTCACGTTGAGAAATATACTGAATAAATTTGTCTGCTTCTTTAAAGTACACTCGGCAAGCATGTGCCGTGGATGCTTGGGCTGGAAGTGTGGTTAACAACAGGAGTATTGCGAGGCTCCACCAACATTGTTTCATTCTCTAAACTACCCACCTTATTTGACATAAGTAAATTATATAAAAAGCATATAAAATAAACGATAGTATTAGCGAATAAATTTGTTATTTTTTCTTGTTTTTTATCAGCAATGTAAAGAAAAACAGAATTTGCAGAGAATATAGAAGAAGCCGATTGTTATAGTTACGCTAAAAGTGGGTGGATTTTATGATAAAAAAGTTAAAAATCAAGCGTTTTGGTTGAAAACCATACGAACAGTCAGGAGATACTAAAAAAGTATTGACGCAGTGGGTTTCTGGCAGTAAGATGCACCTCGTTTTCGGCGAGTAGCGCAGCCTGGTAGCGCAACTGGTTTGGGACCAGTGGGTCGGAGGTTCGAATCCTCTCTCGCCGACCATATTAAGAAACCCCGCTTTTTTAAAGCGGGGTTTTGTCGTTTTAGCCCTTCCCAAGTAAGTGTGATACACACAAGATGTGTCAGTCCTCACCTCAGTTTTTCGCCATAATGGTATTTTCTCTCTTGCTTATCTTTAGTCTGACACTCCATTTTCTTATTAAGCGCAAGAATAAAAACACGTGGAAGTATTTTCCATAATGAAGAGTAATACTTAATAGGTTCAGCTTTTGATTTAGTAAGGATAATAAAGCCGTTCAGTTATCAGGCTTATTGAAAATAGTTTTATTAACTATTAATGAGAAATCTAAAAACCACTAGCTCAATTCACTTTTATATGGGCAATGGAACGTCTGATAATTATCAAAAAATGTGAATTTTCTACTATTAAAGAATCAAAACTATTAATAACACACTGAACTTAATGCACTTATCTAGTTGAGTGATTTGTTGAGTGCGTTGCTTTGGGATTTTTCACTCTAATGACCTTATTTGTGCCAAAGCCAAGATCCTCTGATCGTATGATTATTTTTCTTCTATAACAGAATAAAGCACCAAGTTCTTTGTTTCATTTCAAAATATTCGTTCAATATTTAAGCGGTTAATCACAAATTATAGCTTTTTTTAAAACAGTCATTTCACTTAAGGATTTCTTAATGTGTGGTTTTATTGACTAGATATTAGTCAGAGACTTATTTTTTTATTCTGAGTTTGTTCGATATTCGTTTCATTTGTGTTTATAACTTGTTCTTTTTACGGAGTAGACCCTTATTGACGTAAGGGGATACAGTTGGTTAATTGAACAATGACAAAATAAAAAGGCATTCCGTTTTTAAACAGGAAGCCAAAACACAACAGAACAATTTCGGAGAGTAATGATGAAAAGCTCCAAAAAACAGACAGGAATTTTAACCGCAACAATCGGGCTACTTGCATTAGCTGTTTCTGCGGGTGTGCAGGCAAAAACATTAGTATATTGCTCCGAAGGTTCACCTGAAGGATTTAACCCTCAGCTATTTACCTCAGGAACAACCTATGACGCAAGTTCGGTACCTATTTATGATCGTTTAGTTGAATTTAAATTGGGTACAACGGAAATCATTCCAGGACTCGCTGAAAGTTGGGATGTGAGTGATGACGGTAAGGTGTATACCTTCCATTTACGTAAAGGCGTGAATTGGCATAGTAGTAAAACCTTTAAGCCAACCCGTGAATTTAACGCAGATGACGTAATGTATACGTTTATGCGTCAAATGGACCCACAACATCCTTACCATAAAGTGTCTGGCGGAAGTTACGAATACTTCTCAGGAATGGACATGAACAACATGATCGAGAAAATCGAAAAAGTTGATGATCATACCGTTCGTTTCGTTTTAACACGTTCAGAAGCGCCTTTTATTGCTGATATGGCAATGGACTTTGCATCCATATTATCTGCGGAATATGCCGACAATATGATGAAAGCAGGAACACCTGAAAAAGTAGATTTAGATCCTATTGGTACAGGGCCTTTCCAATTACAACAATATCAAAAAGATTCTCGTATTCTTTATAAAGCAAATGACCAATATTGGGGTAAAAAGCCAGACATTGATCGCTTAGTTTTCTCTATTACACCTGATGCTTCTGTGCGTTATGCTAAATTGCAAAAAGGTGAGTGTCAGGCGATGCCTTTCCCAAATCCTGCTGATATTGCGAAAATGAAACAAAATAGCGATATCAATCTGTTAGAACAGCCGGGCTTAAACGTGGGTTATATTTCGTTTAACGTTGAGAAGAAACCTCTAGATAACCAAAAAGTTCGCCAAGCATTAAGTATGGCTGTGAACAAAGACGCGATTATTGAAGCGGTTTACCAAGGTGCAGGCCAAAAAGCAAAAAATCTTATTCCACCAACAATGTGGGGTTATAACGATGATATTGTTGATTATGAATATAACCCTGAAAAAGCCAAGGCACTGCTAAAAGAAGCGGGTCTTGCTGATGGTTTTACTATCGATTTATGGGCAATGCCAGTACAACGCCCTTATAACCCAAATGCACGTCGTATGGCTGAAATGGTACAAGCGGATTGGGAAAAAATTGGCGTTAAAACCAAAATTGTAAGTTACGAGTGGGGTGAATATCTCAAACGTGCTAAATCCGGCGAACACCAAGCGGTAATGATGGGTTGGACTGGGGATAATGGGGACCCAGATAACTTCTTTGCGACATTATTTAGCTGTGCTGCGAAAGAGCAAGGTTCAAACTATTCTAAGTGGTGCTATAAGCCATTTGAAGATCTGATCCAACCTGCGCGAGTAGCGTCAGATCATGAAAAACGTGTCGAGCTTTATAAACAAGCTCAAGTCGTTATGCACGATCAAGCTCCTGCACTAATTATTGCTCACTCTACGGTATATGAGCCAGTGAGTAAAAAAGTGGAGAACTATGTGGTTGATCCATTAGGTAAACATCACTTCGAGAATGTCTCTCTGAAATAATAGCAATACCTTACTTAAGTACGGTGTCTTTCTTCATGAAAGGCACCGCTATTCCATAATAAAGAATACATTCAGTACACTGTGGGCGCAGGGGATTTTCTCCTGATTTATCAGCGCTATCTTTTAGCTGATGTTTGAAAAGAGAACTAGGATATGCTGCAATTTATCCTTCAACGTTTGGGACTTGTGATCCCTACGTTTATCGGAATTACATTACTTACGTTTATTTTCGTACATCTTATTCCCGGCGATCCGGTAATGATTATGGCGGGTGAGCGTGGTCTATCTCCAGAGCGCCATGCTTATTTAATGGCAGAGTTAGGGTTGGATAAGCCGTTATGGCAACAATACCTCAATTACCTAAATGGTATTCTTCATGGTGATTTGGGTATTTCATTAAAAAGCCGCATTCCTGTCTGGGATGAATTTTTACCTCGTTTTAAAGCTACTTTAGAACTTGGCGTTTGTGCCATGATCTTTGCGGTTTCAGTCGGTATTCCTGTGGGCGTTTTAGCTGCGGTGAAACGTGGCTCTATCTTTGATCATACTGCGATTAGTGTGTCATTAGCAGGTTATTCCATGCCAATTTTCTGGTGGGGGATCATGTTAATCATGCTGGTGTCTGTAAAGTTAGACCTAACGCCAGTATCTGGACGTCTCGCCGATAGTGTCTTTTTAGATGACAGTAATCCTCTTACTGGATTTATGCTAATCGATACCTTTATTTGGGGTGAAGAAGGGGATTTCATTGATGCTATCCATCATATTATTTTACCTGCAATTGTATTAGGAACCATTCCTCTAGCGGTTATCGTACGTATGACGCGCTCTTCAATGCTTGAAGTATTAGGGGAGGATTATATTCGTACAGCAAGAGCAAAAGGCTTAAGCCGTGCTCGCGTGATTCTTATTCACGCATTACGTAATGCGATGTTGCCTGTTGTCACTGTTATTGGATTACAAGTTGGGACAATGCTGGCTGGCGCAATCTTAACAGAAACCATCTTCTCATGGCCGGGATTAGGACGCTGGTTAATTGATGCCTTACAACGACGAGACTACCCCGTAGTTCAAGGTGGTGTGCTGTTAATTGCAACGATGATTATTTTTGTCAATCTGTTGGTTGATGTTCTTTATGGCATTGTGAATCCACGTATTCGCCATAAAAAATAAGGAATGCATAATGACTGAAAATAAAGTTACACCGGTCATCAATGCACCGGCTCCCATGACACCTTTCCAAGAGTTTTGGCACTATTTTAAACAAAATAAGGGCGCAGTTGTTGGATTAATTTATATCGTAATTATGTTGCTGATTGCGTTATTTGCAGGCTTTCTTGCACCTCACGCACCGAATGAGCAATTTCGTGATTTCTTATTAGCGCCTCCTGTTTGGCAAGAAGGGGGAAGTTGGCAATTTATTCTAGGTACTGATGATGTTGGCAGAGATATTCTTTCTCGCTTAATGTTTGGTGCTCGTCTTTCATTATTAGTTGGCTGTATCGTTGTCGTACTGTCACTTATCTTAGGAATTATTCTAGGGCTAGCAGCAGGTTATTTTGGTGGTCTTGTGGATATCGGCATTATGCGAGTGGTCGATATTATGCTGGCATTACCCAGTTTATTATTGGCATTAGTGCTGGTAGCAATTTTTGGGCCTTCTATCGTTAATGCATCTATTGCACTGACTTTTGTTGCTTTACCTCATTATGTCCGATTAACACGAGCTGCTGTTTTAATTGAAGTAAACCGTGACTATGTTATTGCGTCTCGCGTTGCTGGTGCGGGGTCAATGCGCCAAATGTTTATCAATATCTTACCTAACTGTCTTGCGCCTTTAATTGTTCAAGCTTCTTTAGGTTTTTCTAATGCAATCTTAGATATGGCAGCATTGGGCTTTTTAGGTATGGGCGCTCAGCCTCCAACTCCTGAGTGGGGAACTATGTTATCTGACGTGTTGCAGTTTACACAAAGTGCATGGTGGGTTGTGACGTTCCCTGGTCTTGCTATTTTGTTTACTGTGCTTGCCTTTAATTTAATGGGTGACGGTTTACGAGATGCGCTTGATCCGAAATTAAAGCAGTAACGGAGTAAGAAGATGGCATTATTAAATATTAATCAATTATCGGTTCACTTTGGTGATGAAGATACTCCGTTTAAAGCGGTAGACAGAATTAGCTATCAAGTTGAAGAAGGGCAGGTCGTTGGTATTGTTGGAGAGTCTGGTTCAGGTAAATCTGTGAGCTCACTGGCTATTATGGGGCTGATTGATTTTCCGGGGCGAGTAAGTGCTCAAGAGCTTTATTTTGATGGTAGAGATTTAATGAAAATTTCTGAATCAGAGCGACGTAATTTGGTGGGAGCCGATGTCGCAATGATTTTCCAAGATCCAATGACCAGCCTAAACCCCTGTTTTACGGTTGGCTATCAAATCATGGAAGCATTGAAAGTTCATCAAGGTGGAAGCCGAAAAACACGTAAACAACGTGCTATTGACCTTTTAACGTTGGTGGGTATTCCTGATCCTGCTTCACGTTTAGATGTGTATCCACATCAACTTTCTGGCGGTATGAGCCAGCGAGTGATGATTGCAATGGCGATTGCTTGTCGCCCTAAATTATTGATTGCTGATGAACCAACAACGGCTCTGGATGTAACTATTCAGGCGCAGATCATCGAACTATTGTTGGATTTACAAAAGCAAGAAAATATGGCGCTAGTGCTTATCACTCACGATTTAGCATTAGTGGCAGAAGCCGCCGACACCATTATTGTGATGTATGCAGGGCAAGTTGTGGAATCAGGAAAGGCATCAGAAATTTTTAAATCGCCTCGTCATCCTTATACACAGGCACTATTAAGAGCATTACCTGAATTTGCCAGCAACAAAGCGCGATTAGCTTCATTATCTGGGGTTGTACCGGGTCGTTATGATAGACCAACGGGATGTTTACTTAATCCTCGTTGTCCTTATGCTCATGATGAATGCTATAAAACAGAACCTGCTTTAAGAGAATTGGGAACACATCGCGTGAAATGCCATACACCGTTAGATAATACAGGGAGACCTACTCATGGCTGAAGTTAATCCAAATGTCACTACTCCCTTATTAAAGGCGGTCAATTTAGCCAAGTATTACAATGTTAAAGGAGGGCTGTTTTCAAAAGAGAAAACAGTGAAAGCGCTCGATGGTGTTTCGTTTGAGTTAGAGCGTGGTAAAACCTTGGCGGTTGTTGGCGAATCAGGCTGTGGAAAATCGACATTAGGTCGATTATTAACCATGATTGAGATCCCCACTTCAGGGGAGCTTTCTTATCGTGGGCAGAATCTGTTGATCAAAGATAAATCAGCAGAGAAATTGCGTCGCCAAAAGATCCAAATTGTATTTCAAAATCCTTATGGATCATTAAACCCCCGTAAAAAGGTGGGGCAAATTCTAGAAGAGCCACTTTTGATCAATACGACACTTAACGTATCTGAACGTAAAGAAAAAGTACTATCAATGATGGCAAAAGTGGGATTGAAAACAGAGCATTATAGCCGATATCCTCATATGTTTTCTGGTGGTCAACGTCAGCGTATTGCTATTGCTCGTGGTTTAATGCTTGAGCCGGATATTGTGGTGGCGGATGAACCCGTTTCTGCTCTCGATGTTTCAGTGCGTGCTCAAGTGCTAAATTTAATGATGGATCTTCAACAGGATATGGGGCTTTCTTATGTCTTTATTTCTCATGACCTTTCCGTTGTTGAGCATATTGCAGACGAAGTTATTGTGATGTATTTAGGCCGTTGTGTAGAAAAAGGTACTAAGGCTCAAATTTTTGAAAACCCTCAGCATCCTTATACACAAGCCTTGTTATCAGCAACGCCAAGATTAACACCTGAATTAAGACGCGAACGCATTAAATTAACAGGAGAATTGCCAAGCCCGTTAAATCCACCACCAGGGTGTGCTTTTGCAGCACGTTGCCGCCGTGCATTTGGGACATGCAGTCAATTACAGCCAACTTTAAAAGATTATAATGGCCAACTTATTGCTTGTTTTGCTGTTGAGCAAGATAACATAGCACCTTAAATAAAAAAGAATATATTTAATCAAAGAGGAGCAATATATTAAAATATATTGTTCCTTTTTTTAATTATATTAAGCTAATCTAAATGAAACAATCCTATTATGATTCAGTAAATATTAAATGTTATTTCATGTGAATTTCTTAAAATATTAAGTGGTGCTGGTATTAAAAATAAAAAATATTTATATATTAAAATATTATTATTCTTTTATTTTTGTTTTTAACATCTTAATAAGATTTTTATAGATTTAAATTTACATGGTATTGTATTTTTTAGTGAAATATATTCTATAATCAAAATAATATGGCAATATTGCGGTTAAAAAAGTGAAACCCAGTATTTATCTCATTTTACTATTTTTATCTTACAACTATACTCAAATAATAATAATTATATATTTATCTACTTTAGTTTTAATGGATAGACAGTTTTTATCGCGCTATTTTCTTTATTGAGGGTGATACATAATCTAAAAAATACAGTATAATCACTCTGTTCAAGTATGTATATTGGAAATAGCAATGATGAAACCTCATCTTAAACATTCATTAACAATAAAACAGATGGCCGCAGTTGCGGGCGTTACGTTGGTGACTATTGCTATTTTTATCAGTATCCAACTTGTCTATTTGATAGATCAACGCCGTGAAGATTATCAAAATCAGCTTTTTAATGCGGGTGTCAGTATCCAGCAACCACTTGCTGATGCATTGTTACGATCAGATTTAAATGATGCCAAAAAACAGATAATTGGGTTAAAAGCAACGGGTATCCTCGGTAAAGCGATAGTGATGCAACCTGAGAATATTCAAGTGATGAACTTAGATTTTGCACCCAAAAAAGACGTATCTGATTTCTCAAGCTGGCTTTTTGGTATCCCTGTTGAGGCTGTTATTCCATTACAGCCATTAGGTATTACTTCAACAGATGATAAGTCTTATACCGGCTATCTTATTTTACAGGCTGACACAAACCGTTTTTATCGTTTTGCCAGCAACACTGTCGCACTAATGTTAACCACATATCTGTTAATGGGACTTATTCTAACGGTTGCGATTAGCTGGTGTATCAATCGTATTGTGGTGAAACCTTTACGCCAAATAGCCGTTACTCTTAATAAAGATAGCCAAGTTTCTGCTTTATCTTGTCCAGAATCACATCGTGATGATGAGATTGGTTTGCTGGTTAAAGGATATAATCATCAAAAATCTGATCAAAAATTGCCGAAGGTCTGAACCTTCTTACGCCATAATGAGTCTAATCACTATAGTGATTTCATTTCATGTTTCTGTGGTGACAAAGAATGATAATACAAAAAATAGACATCAAACATCTAACATGTCTTTTGACGCTTATTGTTAAACCTCATAAGTGGTTTAATACCAAGGATTAATAAAACAGAGGTTCACATGCAGGGTGTAATGACACGAATTTTATTGGGAAGCGTTATGTTTGGCGCTGTTGTTTGCCAAGTTCAGGCCGAAGCTTTACAGCCTGATCCTGCTTGGCAAGAAGGGCGACTAGCAAATGGTTTTCAGTGGCAAATCTTACAAACACCGCAACGCCCTAATGATAGAATACAAATTCGTTTATTAGTGAATACAGGTTCTTTATCAGAGAAAAGCAGTGAAACGGGTTTTTCATCCTTGGTGTCTAAACTCAATGTATTAGAAAATACAGGCCTGACACCAGAGAAGCGCGATAACTTATGGAAAAATGCGTTAGATCCAGATTATCCGTTACCGCCAATGATCGTTTCATACGATTTTACGGTTTATAATTTAAGTCTGCCAAATAACCAGCCTGAACTATTAAAAGATGCTTTTGCATTGCTTGCGGGAATTGCTAAACCAGCGCAATATACTGAAAATGCAGTCCGTAACGCTGTTCAGTCCCCACTTCCTATTGCCACATTTCCACTTAATATTGAAGATCCTATTTGGCGCTCACGTCTTGAAGGATCTAATCTAAAAGGCCACAATCCTGGTAAGCCAGTTAATCAGTCAGTTAATACAAAAGAATTATCAGATTATCAACAGCGTTGGTATACCCCTGATATGATGACGCTTTATATTGCTGGCAATGTTGATAATCGAGTATTGACCGAAAGTATTAATCAGGCCTTTTCATCTCTATCTGGAAAGCGAGTTACCCCTGTTCCAGTACCGATGTTGGCAGATATGAAGCCTGAAACATTATATGTACAAGAGCCCATGCGAGCTAAAGATCAAATTTCTTTAATTTGGGATCTAGATTGGTCGCCAGTAAAAGACTCTGATGCGTTAAATAAATATTGGTTAAGTGATTTAGCACGCGAAGTGATCTTTGTTCATTTAGGCCGTAGCCTTGAACAACGTAAAGAAAATGACAGTACGCAAGTTAACATTGATTGCAGAGTACAATATCAGCGCGCCAGTTGTTCTTTGAATGTTGATACTGCGACGGCAAATATTCCATCGTTAGCATCATGGGTGGGTGAAGAGTTAGGTCGTTTGCGTAATCAAGGCATTAGCGATGAGTTATATAAAGAGCTTCAACAAGAGAAACAACTTCAGTTAACACAGCTTTTTGCCCGCTATGCAAAAACAAGCACGGCTATTTTAATTAATCAGCGTTTGCTATCACAACAAAGTAATATTATTGATATTCCTCCTGAGCAATATCAACGTTTACGCCAAGCATTTTTAGCTGGTTTAACTAAAGAAACCTTAAATCAGGAGCTTTCAAGAGTATTGTCTGAAGATATTACTTTTGTATTAACGCAAAGTGGTGAAACACCGACCGTAAATTTAGGTGAATTGCGTATTCAATTTGAAAAGCAAGTTCATCCAGAAGTAGTAAACACACCAGCTTCAGAACCCGCTAATACGGCACCAAATAAAACGGTGGAAACACCTACAGTGACAACCCCGGTGAAGAAATAGCCAGAAAATAATTCGTTGTGCTGATATAAAAAATTAGCGTTTATACAATTAAAAAAGCCAAAAGTGTTATTAATACATTTTTGGCTTTTTGCTTTTTTAATATTAAAGGCGTTTAAACGCTTCTTTAATTATCTCAGTTAATGCTTCACGGTTATTTTTTTGAGTTGTAAAGCCTGCAATAGCAATTTGTTTTTCAGGCAAATAACAAGCAACAGAACCCCAATAACCTAGATGATAATAAAGAGTCCCTAAGTTCGTCTCTTCAGCCATCAACCCTAAACGATAATTTGCAGCACCAGTATGTGAGCCTTGCCATTTCATCTCTTTTAAGGTGGATGGATGTGCATACACTCTATCTTCAAAAAGATCTGCTGTGAATTTAGCTAATTCAAGCGTTGTCATCACAAGACCTCCACCACCAAAAGTATCCATTGAGGCATCAATGTGAGTACCTTCATGTTCACCGGCAAATTGTCTAGCGCGAATTTTCTTGGATATAGGTTGTGGCTCCAGACCTTCCCACCATGTTTGGGGTAAATCTAAGTCTTGAAAATGTAATAATTCACGAACTGCTGTAGCCATATTTTTTCTCATAAATTGAGAAAGAATATCGCCTAGTAAGATGTATCCAGTATCTGAATAAATAAAGCGTTTTCCAGCAGGGATAATGGGAAAACCTTGGTGAGCATAATGCGCGATCTGTTCTTCTCGAGTCCACTGATGGGTGGGATTATTTATAACCTTTTCAAGGTAAGCTTCATTTGCGTGATCAAATAAACCACTGCTGTGGCTTAATAAATGGCGCAATGTGATAGTGTTAAGATCATACCCAAGTTCTGATAATGTTTGTTGATAATGGGTACTTAGATATTTTGTTATCTTATCATCAAGAGACAAGGCATCTTGTTCCCATAAACGTAAAAAAGCGGCTGCGAGAAAGGTTTTTGTATTGCTTGCGATCCGAAAAGGAGTATCTACAGTTAATTTTTTCTGGGTACTTTCATCGGCAAATCCATGTGCCATACCAAAAGGGTATTGGATGCCGGCACCTGTAATATAAATAGCACTCGCTGAGGGTAAGGCATGAAAAGCATCAGTCATTGATTGAACCATAGTTACTTCCTTATCTATCAGGAAAATAAATCAGTAAAAAGGGTGTACTTGGCACCCTTTATTTATTCTGCAATTATTCTTTATTTATTTTTTGCCACTGCTCGTAATTCTGTTACGGTTTTACCGCCTATTCCCCAGTTATCCGTTTCTACTTCATCGATCACAACGACTGTGGTTGCAGGGTTTTTGCCTAAGACATCAACCAAAAGTTGTGTTGCACCCGCAATAAGTTGTTCTTTTTGTTCGGCAGTTGCACCTTCGCGTGTGATTTTAATATTAACGTATGGCATTTTTTTTCCTTATTACGTTATTGATAGACGGTTAATGCAGGGAATTAACCATTGTAGTTTTATCATAAAATTAAGATGTTGATTGCGTTTCAGTCAGCTGTTCTTTACGCATATTTGGACCATCAGTGGCGATCCACGCGGCACAAAAGAGTGTTAATCGGGCAAAAAAGTAGAAGAAAGCCATTAAGCCTATTACCGAACCAAATGCGGCACCTGAAGGTGAGCTTGCTATTCTTGGTAGCATCCATGTCATTACGGATTTTAAAATTTCAAAGCCAATGGCGGCGATAAGCGTACCTTTCATAAGAGAAATACGTTTAGGTTGATGGCGAGGTAAAATCCATAATATCCACAAAAATAGTAAATAGTTTGCAGTAATGGAGATTGTTAGGCCGATGGTTGTCCATGCTGGCGTTAACCATTCAATGCCATCTAATCCTAAGGTATGAACAATCATTCTTTGTGCTGATCCGGCAACAGAAGTGAGCGTTATAGTGACAATTAATGCAAAGAGTAAGCCAATCAGCGCTAAGAAATCACGGAAATAGCGGAAATAGATTTTTTCTTGCTCTTCTTTATTTCTTTCCCAAACAAGTCGTGATTGCGCCAAAATGGCCTGACGTAAGTTACCAACCCAATTAACACCAGAATAAAGTGCAATTGCTAAACCCGTTAAACCGACAGTTGTACGTTGACGAACAGCGGTATCAATACTTTGTTGAACGGTTGCAGCCAATGTTGGATCGTCGATACTATTTGCTACACCAGTAATTAATTTAGCGAGCAAATCGGGATTTGAGGCTAAAACAAAACCGGCACAGGCAAAGGAAAGCATTAATACAGGGATTAATGATAAAAATGAGAAATAAGTGATAGCGGCACCAAACTGATTTCCCATTCTATCAGTGAAGCGCTCTGCGGCACGAATAAGATGTGCAATAAAAGGAATATTGGTAATGAAATTACTAATTTTTATCCCAATACCGATGGCTTTTTTTCCACCATGTAATCCTTTTTCCAGCCCTTTTTTTAGTGGCTGAGTCAGTTGAGTTTTTTCATCTGCTGTTTTTTGTTGCTGCTCTTCTGACATATATCCTCTTTAATTAAATCAGTCCATTTTTAATAAATTAGTGGTATTACTATAGTTTCTACTCAAAAATAGCATAGCTTAATTTCTATTACATACCTTATGCTTATTGTAATTAGCCTCTGATTTAGATGATGTAATTGTTTGTTCTGGTTTAAGTGTAGATGATGAACTATTAAAAGGCGTGATCACCTTGTACTTAATTAAGAATACAAAACCAATACAGTAATTCTGAATTGGTTGAGTTTAATTAGAAAATGACTACTCGCGTATTGTTCTATTCTGTATTTCATAGATAAATAAGGAGTAGGCATTGATTTATGATGATAATTATTTTGTCAGTAGATTTAATTCATCTTCAATAGCTTTTAATTCTGCTTTTTCTTCAGCCAATTTTCTTTCTTGTTTGGCGATTTTATCTGTATCACCTTTGAGTTGAGCTTCTTTTAATTCAAGTTCGCGCTCTTTGACATCAAGTTGTTTTTCACGTAATTCAAGGCGCGTGTTTTCAACCACTTTTTCTGGTGTGCAATAACGCTCAACATTTTGTAATGCTCGTTCTAAGCCTTGTAGGCGGTATTGATTACCGTGTGCTTTTGCATATTCCATCTGTTTTTGGATATTTTGTTTTTTAATCTCGCAGCCATTGATTGAGGTGTTGGCATACGCACTGCTGACAGACAGTGTTAATGCAATTGCGGTAAAGAGTACTTTTTTCATTTTAATATCCTATCTAATCTTAAGTGAAATATAGGATTATCATAACGACTGAACACTAAGACACAACGTTTCTTTCGCTTTCAATGAAGAAGTTCGGCTTTTTCTGATACACTGAACTTAATCAAGCTTTCAGAGTAAATTCACTACTAAGCTATACTTATTTCTAACGGAAGATAAAGAATGCTGAGCTATCGCCATAGTTTTCATGCTGGCAACCACGCCGATGTTTTAAAACATATTGTTCAAACACTCATCATTGAGTCTTTAAAAGAGAAAGAAAAACCATTTCTTTATCTTGATACTCATGCTGGCGCTGGACGTTATCAATTAACCAATGCTCATGCGACTCGCACTGGCGAATATCTAGAAGGTATTGCACGCTTATGGCAACAAGATGAGGTACCAGAGCTTATTTTACCTTACCTTGAAGCCGTTGGAGAATTAAACTCAAGTGGTGAACTGCGTTATTATCCTGGTTCTCCTTTATTAGCGGGAAAACTATTAAGAGAACAAGATTCTTTGGTGTTAACGGAATTACACCCAACAGATTACCCTCTATTACGCACAGAATTTTCTCGTGATCCGCGAGTGAGAGTTTCTCGCGAAGATGGTTTTGGCCAATTGAAATCTAAACTACCACCCGCAAGTCGTCGTGGATTCGCATTAATTGATCCTCCTTATGAACTTAAACAGGATTATTCTGCTGTAGTGAAAGGTGTTGTGGAAGGTCATAAACGCTTTGCAACGGGAACATATGCGATTTGGTATCCAGTGGTTCATCGTCAGCAAATTAAGCGTATGCTAAAAGAGCTTGAAGCAACTGGCATTCGTAAAATTTTACAAATTGAATTAGCAGTAAAACCTGATAGTGATCAATTAGGTATGACGGCATCAGGTATGATTGTGATTAACCCACCTTGGAAGCTAGAGTCACAAATGAAATCAATATTACCTTGGTTACATAAAACATTAGTTCCTGAAGGTATTGGTCATACATCAGTTGAATGGGTTGTACCAGAATAAGCATCCTTATTATTGTTTTTGCCTATTACTGTAAAAGCTAAAATCTGACGTGCTATGTATTAAATTTTGTCATAATAGACTTTATGACATGAAAGACTTAGCCTGTGAGTTACCTATTTTTCTACAGATAAATGGATCAGAGAAATGACGAGCAAACATTACGATTATATCGCCATTGGTGGCGGTAGTGGCGGTATCGCATCAATTAATAGAGCAGCAATGTATGGTCAAAAATGTGCATTAATTGAAGCGAAAGCATTAGGTGGCACTTGTGTTAATGTGGGCTGTGTACCTAAAAAAGTGATGTGGCATGCAGCGCAAATTGCCGAAGCTATTCATCAATATGGCCCTGATTATGGTTTTGATACGACGGTTAATCGTTTTGATTGGGATACTCTTATTAGTAGCCGTTCTGCTTATATTGACCGTATTCATCAGTCTTATGACCGTGTATTAGGTAATAATAAAGTTGATGTTATTCAGGGGTTTGCTCGTTTTGTTGATGCGAATACGATTGAAGTCAACGGTGAGAAAATCACAGCCGATAATATTCTGATTGCAACAGGCGGGCGTCCTGTTCAACCTAATATTCCAGGCGCCGAATATGGCATTAATTCTGACGGCTTCTTTGAGTTAAAAGCATTACCAAAACGTGTTGCTGTCGTTGGTGCTGGTTATATTGCAGTAGAACTTGCAGGTGTGTTAAATGCTTTAGGAAGTGAAACGCATCTATTTGTACGCAAACATGCCCCACTGCGTAATTTCGATCCATTAATTGTTGAAACTCTGCTTGAAGTGATGGAGAGCGAAGGGCCTAAGCTACATACTCACGCGATCCCTAAAGCTGTGATCAAAAATTCAGATGGCAGTTTAACGCTACAGCTGGAAAACGGCACAGAACAGACCGTCGATACTTTAATTTGGGCAATTGGCCGCGAGCCTGCAACCGATAACCTTAATCTGGCAGTAACAGGCGTTGAGTTAAACGAAAAAGGTTATATCAAAGTTGATAAATTCCAAAATACCAATATAAAGGGAATTTATGCTGTGGGCGATAACACCGGTGCGGTTGAATTAACCCCGGTCGCTGTTGCTGCAGGCCGTCGTCTATCAGAGCGTTTATTTAACAATAAACCTAATGAGCACTTAGATTATTCGAATATCCCTACGGTTGTCTTTAGCCATCCAGCTATTGGTACTGTTGGTTTAACAGAGCCTCAAGCAGTTGAGCAATATGGTGCTGATCAGGTCAAAGTATATAAATCTTCTTTCACAGCAATGTATAGTGCAGTGACTCGTCATCGCCAACCTTGCCGTATGAAACTTGTTTGTGTGGGAGCTGACGAAAAAATTGTCGGTATTCACGGTATTGGTTTTGGTATGGATGAAATGCTACAAGGTTTTGCAGTTGCACTGAAAATGGGGGCAACGAAGAAAGACTTTGATGACACTGTGGCAATTCACCCAACGGCAGCCGAAGAATTTGTTACCATGAGATAAGCGCATAATATCGCTTACTTTGAAATTAACATGCAAAAGCTAGAGTTTATACTCTGGCTTTTTTATTGAAAATTTGTACTTATTCCTACTTTATTTTTAGTCCAAACCCTTTCTTTTCTATTTTTTCCTAAAAGCATATTCGTCTACTTATTGACCATTAAACCAGTCATTAAGTGAAATAACTTATTTTGTAAAAAAAAGGTTATTACTCCGTCAATATCGACTTTTTATTTTATGCAATTGTGCGATAGGTTTTGCTCGTTTTGTAAACAAAAATTGACAGCTTTACATGTTATTTTGTATCAAAATGTTAATTAAAGAAACAATCATCTTTTTTATCAAAAATCTTATAATTTATAATTATATTCTTATATATCAATGTATAACCATCTTACTCTCAGAGAATGAATGTCTTTAATTGATGTTTTTTTATGAGAAAAAACGATTGAAGTAACCATATTGTATCTGTGGATATTGTTGTTGGTGGAAATGATTAACAAATAATTATAATTATTAACAATATAATGAACTATGATAATATCCAATTTTAAAGATACAAATTAATAACATTATAAATATAAATGGTAAATCCATTACTGAGGTAGAAGATGAAAATTTCAAGGAGAAAGCTGCTTTTAGGTGTTGGTGCTGCGGGCGTTTTGGCTGGCGGTGCTGCGTTAGTTCCAATGGTTCGTCGTGATGGCAAATTCGTTGAAACTAAATCTAGAGTATCATTTGTCGAAGGGACAGAAGGTGCTCTACCTAAAGAGTCTGATGCAGTGATTATCGGGGCTGGTATCCAAGGTATCATGACCGCTATCAACCTTGCAGAACGTGGCATGAGTGTCACTATTTTAGAAAAAGGCGAGATTGGCGGTGAACAATCGGGCCGAGCATACAGCCAAATTATTAGCTATCAAACATCACCAGAAATTTTCCCATTACATCATTACGGGAAAATTTTATGGCGTGGTATGAACGAGAAAATTGGTGCAGACACCAGTTATCGTACACAAGGTCGCGTAGAAGCACTTGCTGATGAAAAAGCGTTTGATAAAGCCCAAGCATGGATCAAAACAGCAAAAGAATCTGCAGGATTTGATACGCCATTAAATACTCGCATTATTAAAGGTGACGAGTTATCAAACCGTCTTGTTGGTGCGCAAACGCCGTGGACTGTTGCAGCTTTCGAAGAAGACTCAGGTTCTGTTGATCCAGAAACAGGTACACCAGCATTAGCACGTTATGCTAAGCAAATTGGTGTAAAAATCTACACCAACTGTGCAGTAAGAGGCATTGAAACTGCTGGTGGCAAAATTTCTGATGTTGTAACAGAAAAAGGTGCAATTAGAACATCTCATGTTGTTCTTGCTGGTGGTATTTGGTCACGCCTATTTATGGGTAACATGGGCATTGATATTCCAACGCTGAATGTTTACTTATCACAGCAACGTGTATCAGGTGTTCCTGGCGCACCTCGTGGTAACGTGCATTTACCAAACGGCATTCACTTCCGTGAGCAAGCGGATGGTACTTACGCTGTCGCACCACGCATTTTCACAAGTTCTATTGTGAAAGATAGCTTCTTATTAGGACCTAAGTTCATGCACCTATTAGGTGGTGGTGAGCTACCATTAGAATTCTCTATCGGTGAAGACTTATTTAATTCATTTAAGATGGCAACATCTTGGAAATTAGATGAAAAAACACCGTTCGAACAATATCGCATTGCAACAGCAACACAAAATACTGAGCACTTAGATGCCGTGTTCCAAAGAATGAAAACTGAATTCCCTGTATTTGAAAAATCTCAAGTTGTTGAGCGTTGGGGTGCAGTTGTTAGTCCAACATTTGATGAATTACCTATTATTTCTGAGGTCAAAGAATACCCAGGCCTAGTTATTAATACCGCTACAGTTTGGGGAATGACTGAAAGCCCCGCAGCTGGTGAATTAACGGCTGATATTGTAACAGGTAAAAAACCAGTTATTGATCCAACACCATTTAGAATGGATCGTTTTAAGTAGTAATTAACCCCTTGTTTTACTGTAGATTAAACATTTTAAGGAGTTTTCATGCGCTATAAAAGTTTACTTGTTGCCCTGCCTTTTATTTTTGGTGTAGCAAGCGCAAATGCAGCGGAGAATGTTGTGCATCATAAATTAGACGGTATGCCTATTTCAGAAGCAGTTGAAATTAATGCAGGCAACAATCTGGTTTTCTTAAGTGGTAAAGTTCCTACTAAGAAATCAGCAAATGCACCAGAAGGTGAATTAGCTTCTTATGGTAATACAGAAGAACAAACCATTAATGTTCTAGAGCAAATCAAAACTAACTTGAATAATCTTGGTCTTGATATGAAAGACGTTGTTAAGATGCAAGTATTCTTAGTTGGTGGTGAAGAAAATAATGGCACTATGGACTTTAAAGGTTTCATGAACGGTTACTCTAAGTTCTATGATGCTTCAAAGACTGATCAACTACCAGCACGCTCAGCGTTCCAAGTTTATAAACTGGCGAACCCTGCATGGCGTGTGGAAATTGAAGTTATCGCTGTTCGTCCTGCAAAATAAGAACGAGAGCTTTTACTCAATTTCGACGTAAAACATCATCAAATAAAACGCCAAAGAAGGGTAACTTTCTTTGGCGTTTTTTTATGATATCGATATGTTATGGCGATGTGTCGATAAAATGTGTTTTTATAAACATAATGGCGAAACATGTTTATGGTATCGACATATTATAGCTATATGTCGATATAAATGAGTTTTATAAACATATGAGTTGGTCTCCTAAAACACCCTATAACGATCTATCACTGTTACCAGCAGATCTGGAACTCATTGAAACACGTGAAATATTAAAAGCGGGCATCAATGCGCGCTCAGCAATTGCTGAATTAAAAACAGCAGGAGAGTTAATTCCTGATCAGGAGTTATTGATAAATATCCTTCCAATATTGGAAGCAAAAGACTCTTCACGTATTGAAAACATTGTAACAACCAGTGATCAGCTTTTTCAGTATATTGATCATCAAGTCGGTGCTGATCCTGTAACTAAAGAAGCACTTCGTTATCGTACTGCTCTTTATGATGGTTATACTCATCTTGAAACTTATCCACTTTGTACCAACACAGCGATAGCAATTTGCACCAAATTACGCGCAATACAAACTGATATAAGAAAAACCCCTGGTACCGTATTACGTGATCAGGATAATCATGTGGTGTATACGCCACCAGAGGGTGAAGAGTCTATTCGTAATTTGCTGTCAAATTGGGAGCGTTTTATACACAATGAAGATGATTTAGACCCATTAGTAAAAATGGCTATTGCACATTATCAGTTTGAATGCATTCATCCATTCCCTGATGGGAACGGTAGAACAGGGCGAATACTTAGTATTTTGTATTTAATTCAAAGCGGATTACTTACATTACCTATTCTTTATTTATCACGCTTTATCTTGGAAAAGCGTGATGATTACTACATGCTTTTACGTAAAGTAACCGAAGAAGGTGATTGGGGATCTTGGATACTATTTATGTTAAAGGCTGTTGAAAGTACATCTCAATGGACAACAAGTAAAATATTATCTATACGTCAACTTATGGAAGAAACAACTGATTATGTGTGTGAGAATCTTCCTAAAATATATACTTACGAGCTAATCCAAATTCTTTTTATGCAGCCATATTGCCGGATTGATAATCTTGTTCAACATGGTGTAGCTAAGCGGCAAACAGCATCGATATATCTTAAACAGCTAGTTGAAATTGGTGTGTTGGAAGAAATGAGTGTTGGTCGTGAAAAGTTGTATCTCAATACCAAATTATTACAAGAGTTGAATCAATAATGTTTTTTATTGCCTCGATAACTTAGAGGCAATAAAGGAATAATTGATTTTATAATATATGCTTTAACTACTTTCACCTTGAATAAACTTCACTGGAATAACAGAGACTTTATCTGTTATTTCTTTATTCTCAATTAATGCACTAATCACTTCTACGCTTTTTTCAGCCAGTTGTTCAAAGGGCTGTTCAATACAAGTTAATTGTCGCAGTGTCTGATTTAGCCAAGGACTTCCATCGTAAGCAACGATTTTTAATTGTTCTGGAATGGTTATATTTCGTCTGGTTGCTTCATTAAATAATGCCATCGCAGGAATATCAGCAGCGAAAATAGCATCAATATTGGGATGCTGCGTCAGTATTCTTGTTGCAAAAGTATGGAAGTAATCTTTCTCTTCTTCTTTCCAATTTACTTTGCAGGGAATAGGTATAATACCTGATTGAAGAAGTGTTTCTTTAAAAGCTAAACAGCTTTGATAAGAAGGTGTTGAAGATAAATAGCTGGAATTATCTTCGATGTAGAGGATTTTTTTGCAACTTTTTTGAATAAGGTGTTCTGCTGCTAATCGGCCACCAGTATAGTGATCAGAACAAACCAACGGAATATCACGAAGATGGCGGTCAAGTGTGACTACTGGTTTTTGAATATGCTGATATTCATTGTCATCCAATAGTAGATATTCTGCAATAATACCGTCAATCTGGCCTCGTTTGAGCATATCAAAAAATATACGTTCGCGTACTTTGCTATTTTGTGTAGCACATAACATCATGCTATAACCCTTTTCGGCGAGTTTATTTTCGATAAAACGAGTCACTGTCGCAAAATAAGGGTACTCAAGGCTATTAATAATGACGCCAACAACTGCACTCTTTTGTTGATATAAATTTCTTAGCCAAGTATCTGGAATATAATCTAATTCCTCTACTGCTTTCTTTATTTTTTCTCGTGCAGCTTGAGACACATAACCACTGTTATTTAGTGCTCTTGATACAGTGCTTGCGGCGACATTAGCTTTTTTTGCGACATCACGGATCCCGGCCATTGAATATGCTGTTGCTCCTTTCAATTAGTTGATTGTCTAATATATCTTAATCTGATTAAGACAAACCCCTCTTTAATGAGGTAATTGTGTTTTTTTAGTATGAGCTATTTCACATTTTAGTATGTTAATTACCTTATCCGCTATTTTAGTGCCTATAGTATCTTATATTAAATATGGAACAGTTCCATATATATTAATTACCTTAGTGAGGTGAATATGTCTAATAATTGGTGGAAAGAAGCTGTGGTCTATCAAATTTATCCCAAAAGCTATTACGATAGTAATGGTGATGGTATTGGGGATTTAGCAGGGATCACTGAAAAGTTAGATTATATTAAATCACTAGGCACAAATGTTATTTGGCTATGCCCTATTTTTAAATCGCCTATGAAAGACAACGGTTATGATATTGCTGATTATTCCGTTGTTGATCCTATTTTTGGTGATAACAAGGCATTGGATAAATTGATCAGTGAGGCTAAAAAACGTGATATTAAAATTCTATTAGATTTAGTATTAAATCACTCTTCAGATGAACATCCTTGGTTTAAATCGGCAATCGAAGATCCTAATAGCCCTTATGCGGATTATTATATTTTTAAACAATGGAATAAACCGACTCCGCCTAATAATTTACGTACTTATTTTGACTGCTCTGTTTGGAGCCGAGTAGGAAATACTGACCGATGGTATTTTAATTCGTTTGGTCCAGAGCAACCGGACTTAAATTGGGAAAATCCACAATTGCGTAAAGATATTATCGATATGATAAATGCCTGGATAAAAAAAGGTGTTGCTGGATTTCGTATTGATGCAATTGGTAATTTAAAAAAATCCCCTGAAGCCTTATCTGAATATCAATTTGAACCTGATAAAGATGATGGTTCCGCTTCTTTAGTGCCTTGGGTTTTGAATCAACCAGGAATTGATAAGTTTTTAACTGAATTAGTTGAGAATACTTTTAAGCCTGCGAACAGTATGACAGTTGCAGAAATTGATGTGCCAGAAAAAGATTTACGTGCTTATGTCGGCGAGAATGGTTATTTCTCTATGGTATTTGATTTTAGCATTGCCGATTTGGATATTCGCAATGAAAAGCCATTTACAATTAACCCAATTACCGGTGAAAGATTAAAACCTGTATTTATCAAAAGCCAATTAGATACTCAAAGAGTAGGGTGGGGAGCGCCTTATTTAGAAAATCACGATCAACCTCGTTCATTAAATAAATTTCTCCCTAAAGGTGCTATTAACCCCATTAGTGCCAAAATGTTAGCAACATTTTTATTAACGCAACGGGGCACGCCTTTTATTTATCAAGGGCAAGAGATTGGCATGACAAATTGCTCGATGACATTGGAAGAACATGACGATTTACATGTATTTAAATTACATGAATGGGGCAAGAAATTAGGTTATAGCGATGAGCAAATTATTGAATATTTTAATGAACGCAGTCGTGATAATTCAAGAACGCCTTTCCAATGGAATAGTGAGATCAATGGGGGCTTTAGTACAGGCAAACCATGGTTAAAAGTTAATCCTAACTATACGCAGATTAATGCAGAGCAAGAGACTAAAGATAAGCACTCTCTTTTCGCTTATTACCAACAATTAATTGCATTAAGACGACATTCAAAGATCAGCGATATTTTGATTTATGGAAAGTTTTTACCATTAAATTCACCAGAAAATGTGATTGCTTTTAAGCGTACTTATGAAGGCAACTCCGTCAATATTTACTGTAATTTTAATGGTGAGAAAAAGTCATTAACACTTAAAGTAAAACAGGCATATCTGCATAACAGCCCAATAGTTGAAGATGAAAAAGGAAATCTTATTCTTCAACCTTATCAGGCTATTATTTTTGCTTAATTTTCTTTATCTAATTGAAAAAAAGCGCCTTTATAGGGCGCTTTATTATTTGTGATTTTTATTTTGTGCTCTTTAGCCAATCTGCAATAAATTCTGCGATAGCCTCAGGTGCGTTGATATCTAGTAATGGAAAATCTACGCTTAAATTACAATCACTGGCAACAGCAATAACGTGCTCATCGAGTAAATCATTAAAGTTACGTTCATTGATATGGCGATAAAGAGCAATTTTAGGAATAGTTTCGCCTTTAAAACCTTCAACCAAAATTAAATCTAGCTTACTTTCATCAAAGCGAGAAGCGAGGTAATATAAATCTAATTCTGGCAAATCAGGGGTTTCTGTCATCAATGCCCAGCGTTGTTGGCTTGCAACTAATGTTTGGTCAGCACCTGCTTTTCTGAGTTCATAGCTGTCTTTTCCAGGCTTATCCACATCCATATCATGATGAGTGTGTTTTATCATCCCCACACGTATCCCTCTTTTACGTAATTGTGGGATCAGCTGTTTTAGTAACGTTGTTTTACCAGTTCCACTCCATGCAGTGATCCCTAAAAGAGGTAAATCGAGCTGTGCCATATTTTTCATTCCTATCTTTTTAATTGGTTGGCTTTTGCAATATCGTCAGGGGTGTTTAAGTTGATAAAAGCACTGGCTTGATCTGCAAATAAAACGGGGTGTGCATTTATCTGTTTCATAAACAGCATTAATTTTCGATCACCTTGTGCTAAATAGGCTTCTAGCATAGGAATAATGCTACGATTTAATAGTGCTAGTGTAGGGTGCTCTCTTTCACCATCATCAACATAAACAGCCAAAGACTCTCCTTTTTGTTCATAGAGAGTCTCAACCAAATTGAGTGGAAAATAAGGCACATCACAAGGCACAAAGGCAACCCATGGTGTGGATGCTTGTTTTAATAGTGTTAGCATACCGGCCAAAGGGCCGGAAAACCCTTCTATTTCATCAGTAATAACAGGATATTGGCTTTGGCGATATTGTTCTAGATTTCGATTAGCACTAATCAATATGCTATCAACTTGAGGTGCTAGTTTTTGGGCAATATGGAGGTATAAAGGTTGTCCATGTAGAATTTGTAGCCCTTTATCCGCGCCACCCATTCGAGTTGCTTGGCCTCCAGCGAGTATACCACCTGTAATATTCTTCTTTTTCATATTCAATATTTGTGAATAAATTGGCTAAAATTTACGAACGATTTTTATCAAGCAAAGACGATATACTAATAAAAAGTCTCGGCTTAGTGAGATTTCATGTAAAGCAACAGCAATTTTTATCAAAAAAGCGTAATCTTTACGCATATTGACAGAGGTTTCCTTTTTCTATCAGATAATAATTGGTACTTTGTTGTTGTCATTAATAATAAGGATTTTTTGTATGAAATGTCACCGTCTTAATGAAGTTATGGAATTACTGCATCCAGTTTGGGAAGAGAATTCTGATTTAAACTTAATTCAATTATTGCAGAAACTGGCTAATGAAGCGGGTTTTAAAGGTCAATTATCTGATCTGACTGATGATATTTTGATTTACCATCTGAAAATGCGAGGTTCAGCGCCGACAGATGTTATACCTGGGCTAAAAAAAGATTACGAAGAAGATTTTAAAACCGCTATTTTACGCGCCCGCGGTGTAATTAAAGATTAAGTTCAGGATAGAAAATGGAAATATCTGCCTCATTTAATTTTCAGGGACTTTCACCTGATAACATTTGGGATGCACTAGTTAAAATTGGTTTTTATCCTGAATCAGGGTTAACTGAATTAAATAGTTATGAAAATCGTGTTTTTCAATTTATGGATGAACATAGACAACGTTATGTGGTGAAATTTTATCGCCCTCAGCGTTGGTCATATGAGCAAATAAAAGAAGAACATGAATTTGTTTTAGCATTAAAGGAAGCTCAAGTATCAGTTGCAGCCCCTTTAATCATACATAATGAGACAGTCCATCTTTCTGATGACGGGTTTTATTTTGCATTATTTCCTAGTATTGGTGGAAGGGCATATGAAACGGATAACTTATTTCAACTAGAAGAAGTAGGACGCACATTAGGGCGCATTCATCAAATAGGTAGAAAAAAGAGTTATCAGTATCGCCCAACCCTTTCTATTGCAGAATATCTGATGGCACCAAAATTAGAATTTGAAAATAGTGCATTAATTCCTAATAGCCTCAGGCCTCAGTTTATTGAGGTGATTGATAAACTTATTCATGAAGTGAGTCCTCGAATAGAAGACTCCACATGGCAAATATTACGACTACATGGGGATTGCCATCCCGGTAATATATTGTGGCGTGATGAAGTTGTAATGGTTGATTTTGATGACTCTCGAATGGGAGCCGCAATACAAGACTTCTGGATGTTATTAAATGGTTCAAAGCAAGAGCAAATTATACAATTAGATACAATCCTTGAGTCTTATTATGAATACCAAGATTTTGATTTACGAGAATTGTCATTAATTGAACCACTAAGAGCGATGAGAATGGTGCATTATCTCGCATGGGTATTAAAGCGCTGGAATGATCCGGCCTTTCCAAGAGCTTTTATTTGGTTTCAAGAACAAGATTTTTGGTTTAAACAATTAGCCTTATTCAAGGGACAAGTGGAGCAGTTAAATGAGCCTCCTTTACAACTTAGCCCAATGTATTAATTCTTAGGAGACGATGAAACATGAAAAAGATTTGGTTGGCGTTAGCAAGTATGGTGTTAGCATTCAGTGTGTCTGCTGCAGATATTTCTGAAGGAAAACAATATACTAATCTTTCCAAAACTGTCAATGCAGCGCCGGATGTTGTTGAGTTTTTCTCTTTTTATTGCCCACATTGTTACCAATTTTCTGAAGTCTATAAAGTCAATAGCACTGTTGAAAAGAACGCACCAGAAAATACCAACATTGTTCGTTATCATGTTGATTTTTTAGGGCCTTTAGGTAAAGATTTGACCCGTTCTTGGGCTGTAGCAATGGCATTAGGTGTTGAAGATCAAGTTTCTCCTGCTTTATTTAAAGGTATCCAAGAAACTCAATCTATTCGTTCTGTTGATGATATCCGCAATACTTTTATTAATGCAGGCGTTAAAGGTGAAGACTACGATGCGGCAATGAATAGCTTCGTCGTCAATTCCTTAGTGAGCCAACAACAAAATGCTGTTGCTGATTTCCAAATTAATGGTGTGCCAGCCATGATCGTCGGTGGTAAATACAAGATGAAAAATGATGGCATTAGCGCTAAATCACCAGAAGAATATGCGAAAACATATTCTGATATTGTGAATCAGTTATTGTTAAAAAAATAATATAGGCTTAATTCTTTCTTATATGGATTAAGTAAAAATATATAGTTTTTATATGAAAAATAGCACTCAGTAAATAAGAGTGCTATTTTTTTTGCTTTCATAAAATTGTCATAATATAACTATCCACATTAATGAAAAATGTTTTTATTAATTTATAATATCTTAATGAATTCGCTAAGTGATTGATTTTTTAATTGTGTTAATAAAGTGAAAAGAAAGGTAACTTATTAATATAGAGAGAATTAAAAAACTACTCACAGAGTTATCCACAGGTTATTGTGAGGTTCGTTGGATAGTTGAAATCTTAATGGGAAAAAAGTGACACTAATATGAACGTTAATATTAATGATGAATCAATGATACTATCCTAAATCGTTTTTAAACAAAGTTATAAATGTGATTTTTAGCCTTTATTTTTAATTAAGAATAGATTAACAGAAAAGGTTTTTGCTTAAAGTTTGTTTTAATTAATATTAAGTTATCACTATCACTTATTCTTTTCGGTTAAGTTCTGCTAACAATAAATAATTGACTCTTTACGCCGAATTTCCACATTAAAGAACAGGTAATATTCGTCTATTGGGCTGTGATGTGGCATTCTAGTCATATCAACGAACCTCAGAACAATGATGAACAGATTATGGTCCAGATAGCAGAAAACCCCTTTATCCTTGTAGATGGCTCCTCATATCTTTATCGTGCCTATCATGCTTTTCCACCGCTAACTAATAGCCAAGGTGAACCAACTGGTGCGATGTATGGTGTGTTGAACATGTTACGTAGTTTGATAATACAGTATAAGCCAAGCCATGTTGCGGTTGTGTTTGACGCTAAAGGTAAAACATTCCGTGATGAATTGTATGAGGAATATAAATCTAACCGTCCTCCAATGCCGGATGATTTACGTGAGCAAATAGCACCTTTACATGAAATGGTACAGGCAATGGGTTTACCCTTGCTATCTATTTCAGGTGTGGAAGCAGATGATGTCATTGGAACACTGGCACTAAAAGCAGCTGCTGACGGGCGTGATGTCCTAATAAGTACAGGTGATAAAGATATGGCGCAGTTAGTGACGCCAAAGATCACGCTTATTAACACTATGACTAACGTTATTTTAGGCCCTGATGAAGTCAAAGAAAAATATGGCGTTCCTCCTGAACTGATTATTGATTTCCTCGCATTAATGGGAGATTCATCAGATAACATTCCAGGTGTTCCTGGTGTCGGTGAGAAAACAGCATTAGGGCTTTTACAAGGAATTGGGAGTTTAGACGATATTTATCAACAGCTTGATAATATTGCAACGTTAAGTTTCCGTGGTGCTAAAACACTTGGCGCTAAAATGGCAGAGCATGAGAAAGTGGCAAAACTTTCTTATAAACTGGCAACGATTAAAACGGATGTCGAACTCGATAAAACGTTTGATGATTTAGTGGTTAATGAGCCAAATTTAGATCAATTATTAGAGATGTTCACGCGTTATGAATTTAAACGCTGGATAAGTGATCTTCAAAATGGTGGTTGGTTAGCACAGCGTAGCACTCAAAAAGTTGCGGTGCCTTATACCTCTGAAGTCGCAAAACCCAAAGAAGCATCTATATCGGCTAATTTCCCTGTGATCACACAAGAAAATTATGAGGCGATATTAACGCATGAAAGCTTAGCACACTGGGTTGAGCTTCTTAAAAAAGCCCCCGCATTTGCATTCGATACAGAAACTGACAGCTTAAATAATATTGATGCACGTTTAATTGGCATGTCGTTTGCGATTGAACCAGGCAAAGCAGCTTATATTCCGTTACGTCATGAGTATTTAGATGCGCCAGACCAACTTCCTGTGGATGATGTTTTGGCGGCATTAAAGCCTATTTTAGAAGATAAAAATATCTTAAAGATTGGGCAAAACTTGAAATTTGACCGTGGCATTATGGAAAATGAAGGTATCGAATTAAATGGTATCCATTTTGATACGATGTTGGAATCTTATGTATTAAATAGTGTCAGTAATCGACATGATATGGATACGTTGGCCGAAAAACATTTAAACCATAAAACTACCACGTTTGAAGAAATTGCGGGTAAAGGTAAAGGGCAACTGACTTTCAATCAAATTGAAGTTGAACAAGCAACGCTATATGCAGCTGAAGATGCCGATATCACTTTATTACTTCATCAAGCTCTGTATCCTCAAATAGAAGCTATTGAACCAATTAAACATGTTTACCGCGATATTGAAATGCCATTAGTCCCTGTGCTTTCTAGAATGGAACGCAAAGGAGTATTAATTGATGCTCAAGTTTTAGCAGTTCAATCTCAAGAAATTACACAACGTTTAGTTGAAATTGAAAAAGAGACGTTTGCGTTAGCTGGGCAAGAATTTAATCTCTCTTCACCTAAACAGTTACAAGAAATATTATTTGATAAACTGCAATTACCTGTTATCAAGAAAACCCCGAAAGGAGCGCCATCGACTAATGAAGAAGTATTAGAAGAGTTAGCGCATAGTCATGAATTACCACGTTTAATTTTAGAACATCGCGGACTTGCGAAACTAAAATCTACCTATACTGATAAATTGCCATTAATGGTGAATAGTAAGACAAAGCGTGTACATACTTCTTATCATCAAGCAGTGACCGCAACAGGTCGTTTGTCATCACGGGAGCCTAATCTTCAAAATATTCCAGTGAGAAATGAAGAAGGACGCCGTATTCGCCAAGCCTTTATTGCGCGTGAAGGATTTAAAATTGTTGCAGCCGACTATTCACAGATTGAATTGCGGATTATGGCGCATTTATCGCAAGATAAAGGTTTGTTAGATGCTTTTGCTCAAGGTAAAGATATTCACCGTGCAACCGCATCTGAAGTGTTTGGCATACCTTTAGAGGAAGTAACCTCAGAACAGCGTCGTAGTGCGAAAGCGATCAACTTTGGTCTTATTTATGGCATGAGTGCATTTGGCTTATCTCAACAAATTGGTGTTGAGAGAAAAGAAGCTCAACGCTATATGGATCTCTATTTTGAGCGTTATCCAGGCGTATTGGATTATATGGAGCGCACACGTAAACAAGCTTCTGAGCAAGGCTATGTTGAAACGTTAGATGGTCGTCGCCTCTATTTACCAGAAATTAATTCGAAGAATGCAATTCGTCGTAAAGCTTCAGAACGTGAGGCTATTAATGCACCAATGCAAGGTACAGCTGCTGATATCATCAAAAAAGCGATGATTGCAGTAGATCATTGGATTTGTAATGAATGTCCTGATTATGTGCATATGATCATGCAAGTACACGATGAATTAGTGTTTGAAGTGCGAGAGTCTTATTTAGAGAAAGCAAACACCATGATCCACAAGTTGATGGAAGGTAGTATGGAATTAGCTATCCCATTAAAAGTCGAAGTGGGTGTGGGTAATAACTGGGATGAAGCACATTAATTTTTAAATATTATTCTTCAATAGAAAGGGCACAGGATTGTGCCCTTTCTTGTTTAAGCGTTAGTGTCAGAAGTTAGCTCTGACTCTTCAAATTCAATAAAATCTTCGTGTAAACCTTGGATCAGCCTGTCTGTTGTTGTGCCTTTGTCATCAAGTTCCATCAAAGACCAACCTACGTTGTCATTAACATCATAAAGATAGCCTTCATCAAGCATATCAATTACCTTGCCAATAATTGATTTACCATAGGAATGGAATAATTCCTTAAGTTCTTGTTTATCAAGTTGGGAGGCTAGTTTTTGATATACATCGTTGGCTTTATCAGAGTAAATATCCATTTCATTGATATTTCCCTCAACATCACGATAGATATCGGTGAGTCCTTTTAACATAAGGAAGCGTGCAAACTGTGGAATGTTTTCTTGTAATTCACTATTTGCCCATGATTTGGGATTTGTTGCACCAGCTGCTTTGAGTTGTTCACATAAATCCATAAATCGACTATTTTCCATTTTTACCTCAATTGATGTGCTAATAAGCTTTATATTTATTGTATAAGTGATGGTGAGAAAACAGCGATAATTTATCTGTATTAGGTAGAAAAAAGAAAAGCTCGGTTAATTACCGAGCTTTTTTATGTCAAAACTTATCAAAATGTGAAAAAGAGATAAGTGAATAATTAAGCAACTTGTGAATCGATCAGTTTGCTTAATTTCTTCTGTTTTTTCTCAATACGTTGACGTTTTAACGGAGACAAATGGTCAATAAAGAGTTTGCCATCAAGATGGTCTAACTCATGTTGAATACAGCCTGCAAATAAATCAGAGGCTTCAAGTTCAATTTCATCACCATTTCTATCTAATGCTTTCACCTTTAAGAAGCGGTAACGCTCTGTTGGGGCAAAAGAATCAGGAATAGATAGACACCCATCCATCATATCCATCACTTCATCTTCAGTGCTGATAATTTCAGGATTGATTAGGGCAATCGGTTGATCTCGGTTTTCAGAAACATCAATAACAACAATGCGTTTAGATACATTAACCTGAGGTGCCGCTAAGCCAATACCTCGTTCTGCGTACATGGTTTCAATCATGTCGTCGATTAATGTGCGTATTTCGTTATCTACTTTTTCCACTGGTGCTGCAACTCTGCGCAGACGCTCATCAGGAAAACGCAGCAGCGTTAATACAGCCATGGATACCTCATTTTATCGCTAATTACATATTTACTACGGTCTCGCGGTAAGCGTATCACAAAATCATTAAGGATAAACCGCACCTTTTGTGTGATTTGTTCTATTTTTAATCATATTCATGTAAGTGATTAAAGTCTCATAATTATGTAATTAAACTACATTTATTTATGGTTTGAATACATAAACACATAGCTGAATCGTGTCTGCATGTGAAAAAAAATTACAAAAGGGCTTTTATTAACCAATAAAATAGAGTACATTATCTCTCGTAGGGTACAGAGGTAAGATGTTCTATCTTTCAGACCTTTTACTTCACGTAATCGGATTTAGCTGAATATTAGCTGCCCCAGTCGACTTTATTTCGACTGGGGCATTTTTTTGTCTAAAATTTGCTGAAGTGGTTTGTGCTAGAAGTGAAAGGGGAAAGGTGATTTTCCCCTAATCAATAAAAGATCAGTCAGTTTTGGGTGAGAAAAGAAGAGATTAAACGTTATTGTCGTTTACAGGCGCTTCTTCTTTGCCTGAATACCATTCATTAAGTGTGTTACGTAGCTTATCAATACCAATTTTTTTCAATGATGAAAAATATTCGATACGAATATCACCGACTTTACTTGCAAGTGCATCACGTACACTCATCAATTGTTGTTTACGGGCACCAGATGCCAGCTTATCGGCTTTAGTCAGTAAGACGAGCGTAGGGAGTTCAGACTCAACAGCCCAGTCAATCATTTGCATATCGAGGTCTTTTAATGGATGACGAATATCCATTAAAATAACTACGCCTTTTAAACACTCTCTTTTTTGTAAGTACTCACCTAAAGAACGTTGCCATTTGCGCTTCATTTCTTCAGGAACTTGAGCATAACCGTAGCCAGGTAAATCCACTAAGCGTAAACCCTCTTCAATTTGAAAGAGGTTGATTAATTGAGTACGGCCTGGGGTTTTACTGGTTCTTGCTAACCCATTTTGTTGGGTTAAGGCATTTAAAGCACTGGATTTACCGGCATTAGAGCGACCCGCAAAGGCAATTTCAATCCCTGTATCTGGTGGTAAATGGCGGATATCAGGCGCACTGATGATGAAATGTGCTTTTTGGTAATTAAATTGGGCCATTATGGTATAAACCTCTCTGAAATAATGCGGCTTCTCATGCATACTCATTTCAATTCCGCATGAGAAAGAATATCTAAAATATCTATTTGCTCTATTTTGGCGCAATTTAATGACTTATAACAGAGCTTAAAAATTAAAATTTACTCTGTTATGACGTAATTAGACTTATTGAGCGTAAATAAAGGTAAATGATTGGCACTATTTACCTCAGCGAATTAGAATCGCTGCATATTAAGTAAGTTGTAGACTATTAAAGTAAAGGATCCCTGCATGTTAAAACGTTTTCTTGTCACCTTCGTTACCGCTTGCACTTTAACAACAGCGACTTTTGCAATGGCAACGGGAGAAACCTTCGTTAAATTAGTCACCTCTGAAGGCAATATTGAAATATCACTGGATAATAAAAAAGCCCCAATAACAACGAAAAATTTTATTCAGTATGTCGAAGATGGATACTATAACGGCACAACTTTTCATCGTGTTATCCCCGGTTTTATGGTTCAAGGTGGTGGTTTCACTGCTGATTTGCAACAAAAGCAGACCAGAGCGCCAATTAAAAATGAAGCAGATAATGGGTTACGTAATGTAAAAGGCTCTATCGCTATGGCACGTACGTCGGATAAAGACAGTGCAACCAGTCAATTCTTTATTAATGTGGCTGATAATGCCTTTTTAGATCATGGTCAACGTGATTTTGGTTATGCCGTATTTGGTAAAGTGGTAAAGGGTATGGATGTGGTTGATAAAATTTCACAAGCTCAAACCCGCAATATTGGTCCTTACCAAAATGTGCCAGTAAAAACGGTTACTATTTTATCTGCTGAAGTCGTAAAAGAATAAACGCATTATTAGGGTAGGGTATTTACGTATTCTGATAAGATAAAATACATATAAACCGGAGTGAAAGTATTCATTCCGGGGTTTTTTAGTACGAAAAAAATATTTTATATCGTCTATTTTTTCGTGTGATCTCCCGCAGTAAGTATTCATTACACTATTAATCACTGTATTCATCATCAATTACCGTCATTATTGTTATTGCGCAATAAATCAGCAGATTTTCTTGCTTACTATTCATATTTTATACCTGTGCTATGATAATCGGCTTTGTTGTACCCAAGTCGGTTAAACAACGAGCTATTTTGGCAAATATACACTCGCTTTAAAATAGTAATAAAATAGATAATGATAAGAAAATCAGTCGGATAGGCTAATATGCTGTTACTTATTGATAATTACGACTCGTTTACCTACAACCTCTATCAGTATTTCTGTGAATTGGGTGCTGAGGTTGTTGTTAAGCGTAACGATGAGATTGGACTTAAAGAGATAGAAAAGATGATGCCAGCACATCTTGTTATCTCGCCAGGACCTTGTACTCCTGATGAAGCCGGGATCTCTCTTGAGGCTATACAGCGGTTTGCAGGTGAAATTCCTATTCTTGGCGTTTGTCTTGGACATCAAGCAATAGGGCAAGCTTTTGGTGCATCTGTTATTAGAGCACGAGAAGTTATGCATGGTAAAAATTCATTGATACATCATAACCAACAAGGTGTTTTTAAAGGACTTAATCGTCCTTTAAGTGTAACGCGCTATCACTCTTTAGTGATAGATGCTACGACGTTACCTGTGCCTTTTGAAGTAACGGCATGGAGCCAACATGATGGAAATGTTGATGAAATTATGGGAATTCGCCATCGTACACTTCCAATTGAAGGGGTTCAATTTCACCCAGAAAGTATTTTAAGTGAACAAGGGCATGAGTTATTAAATAATTTTCTTAAATATTAATAAGATAGTATTTAAATAGCGAAATAACGCCTTTTTATACAAAACCACATTTGATTTTTTATTCATATTTAGTGATTATATTTTCACATTGAAGATGAATAACGATCAGGTGGGGTAATGACAAAGCAAAGCATCAACCGGGCAACTTACGATCAAGTAATGTTGCCAATTTATTCACCCGCAGAATTTATTCCTGTTAAAGGGGTGGGAAGTCGAGTTTGGGATCAGCAAGGAAAATCTTATATTGATTTTGCTGGTGGTATTGCTGTATTGGCATTAGGACATGCTCATCCTGCACTGAATCAAGCCTTGAAAGAACAAAGTGAGCAACTCTGGCATGTGAGTAATATTTTTACAAATGAGCCTGCACTGCGTTTAGCACAAAAATTAATTGATAATACATTTGCAGAGCGTGTCTTTTTTGCTAATTCAGGCGCTGAAGCGAATGAAGCTGCATTTAAATTAGCTCGCCATTATGCGATCACTCGTCATAGTCCTTATAAAACCAAAATTATTGCTTTTCACCATGCCTTCCATGGTCGAACTCTGTTCACTGTATCTGTAGGAGGACAGCCTAAATATGCAGATGGGTTTGGCCCAAAACCTGCCGATATCGTACACGTTCCTTTTAATGATTTAGATGCCGTGAAAGCGGTTATTGATGATCATACATGTGCCGTTGTACTAGAACCAGTACAAGGTGAAGGCGGTGTAACAGCTGCTACTCCTGAATTTATGAGGGGGCTACGTGAGTTGTGCGATAAACATCAAGCATTACTTGTTCTTGATGAGGTACAAACGGGTATGGGGCGTACAGGTAAGCTTTTTGCTTATATGAATTACGATGTAACTCCCGATATTATTACTACGGCAAAGGCGCTAGGAAGTGGTTTTCCACTCAGTGCGATGTTAACGACACAAGAGATAGCGTCGGTAATGGGAGTAGGAACTCATGGTACAACTTATGGTGGTAATCCATTAGCGTGTGCAGTGGGTAATGTTGCATTTGATTTAATCAATACACCAGAGGTACTTGAGGGTGTAGAAAAGCGCTATCAGTGGATTGTAGACGAGCTCATGGCAATAAACCAAACCTACAACGTCTTTTCGCAAATCCGTGGACAAGGATTATTGATTGGTGCGCAACTTGCACCACAATATGAAGGCAAAGCGAAAATACTATTAGGGTTAGCTGCAAAACATGGATTAATGATGTTAAATGCAGGGGCTGATGTTATGCGTTTTACGCCATCATTAATTATTACCCAAGAAGAATTACAAGAAGGAATGGCGGCATTAAAAGCAGCTATTGCGGAGTTTGTAAAAGAGTAGTCCTTATTATAAACCCCATCACAAGAATGGGGTTTATACAGATTTTTTATCAATAGCCCTTTGTATCGGGCTATTGTTTGTTCGGGCAGGGAAACTTAGCGAGTCCCATAAACGACGATTGTTTTACCGTGTGCAGAGATCAGATTTTGATCTTCTAGCATTTTAAGAATACGGCCTACAGTTTCGCGTGAACAACCAACAATTTGACCGATTTCCTGACGTGTAATTTTAATTTGCATGCCATCAGGATGCGTCATAGCATCGGGTTGTTTTGCTAAGTTTAGTAAGGTTTGTGCAATACGACCTGTTACATCAAGGAAAGCAAGGTTACCTACTTTTTCTGATGTGGTTTGTAATCTGTTCGCCATTTGAGCTGACAGGCGCATCAGAATATCAGGGTTGACCTGAATTAATTGGCGGAATTTTTTATAGGAAATTTCTGCTACTTCACAGGCTGTTTTTGCTCTAACCCATGCACTACGTTCTTGATCTTCTTCAAATAATCCAAGTTCACCGATGAAATCCCCCTGATTCAGGTAGGAGAGGATCATTTCTTTCCCTTCTTCATCTTTAATAAGAACAGCCACGGAACCTTTAACAATATAATAAAGTGTTTCCGCTTTCTCACCTTGGTGGATCAGCGTGCTCTTGGATGGATATTTGTGAATATGGCAGTGTGACAAAAACCATTCAAGAGTCGGGTCTGTTTGCGGCTTGCCGAGAACCATTCGCGTTATCCTCTGTACGTTAAATGCAGCCTTTCAAAACGGATAGACTCCCTTTTGAGACAGCGTGCTTAAAAATCCTATCTTGACCTATTAACTTCCTGAGAACACGGTAAGTTAATATGGAGTAGATTATAATAAATGAGAAAATAATGCATTGATCTTAACCACTATCATCAAGCAGATATTGTTTTTAACACAATTAGTGCATTAAGTCTCGTTTTACGCAGTCAGCATAATAAACCTATTTGCTAATTGCTAGTTGAATTATGAGAATGTACTCTTTTAGTTTCTGTCATGTTTAGGGGGAAAATAAATGGAAGCACGAGTTAAGTGGGTTGAAGATTTATCTTTTGTTGGTGAGTCTTCATCAGGTCATCAAATAATGATGGATGGGAACTCTGGCGATAAAGCACCAAGCCCAATGGAAATGGTCTTAATTGCTGCGGGTGGATGCAGTGCGATTGATGTCGTTAGTATTTTACGCAAAGGGCGACATCAAGTCACTGATTGTGAAGTGAAATTAACATCAGAGCGTCGTGAAGAAGCTCCACGTTTATTTACTGATATCAATTTACATTTTATTGTTTCAGGTAAAGAACTCACAGATAAAATTGTTGAACGAGCAGTTCAATTATCTGCAGAAAAATATTGTTCCGTCTCTTTAATGTTAGGAAAAGCAGCTAATATTACACATTCATTCGAAATAAAAGACGCTGAATAAATTTGATATTTTAAAATAAAGTTTAATTTGGAAATAATATCCCTTAATAAAGGGGATATTATTTTTATGAAAATAGATTTTATTTTTGTTAACTGATCTTTTCGCCATTTAATAATTTTTTGACTAATGGCGCCATAATTAACTCCATCGCTAATCCTAATTTTCCACCAGGCACCACAATTGTATTTATTGTTGACATAAATGAGCCATGCAACATTGCCAGTAAATAAGGAAAATCAATATCCGTTAAGCCTCTAAAGCGAATAACAATAAAACTTTCATCAAGAGTTGGGATAGCTTTAGCTGAGAATGGGTTTGATGTATCGACAGTAGGAACTCGTTGAAAGTTGATGTGAGTACGCGAAAATTGCGGAATGATATAGTTAATATAATCATCCATAGAACGCACCACTGAATCTCTTACGGCTTCTTGTGAGTGACCCCGTTCGGTTGTGTCTCGGATAAGTTTTTGTATCCACTCAAGGTTAACGATAGGAACTACACCCACTAGTAAATCAACATGCTGTGCCACATCATGTTCATCAGTGACAACACCTCCGTGTAATCCTTCATAAAAGAGTACATCGGTATTATTGGGTAATGATTCCCATGGTGTAAAAGTCCCTGGTAATTGGTTGTAGGGCGTTGCTTCATCATAAGAGTGCAAATATTTACGTGATTGGCCTTGTCCTGTTTCACTATAATGGCTGAATGTGGAACTCAGTAGGCTAAAATCATTTGCTTCAGGGCCAAAATAGCTAATATGTCGCCCTTGTTCTTTGGCTTTTCTTATCGCCATGTCCATTTCAGGGCGAGTATAGCGATGAAAACTATCCCCATCAATTAAAGCAGAATGTGCATTAAGTTGCTGGAATATCTTACGAAAAGCTTGGCTCGTGGTAGTCGTTCCTGCTCCACTTGAGCCAGTAATCGCGATGATAGGATGTTTGACTGACATAGGTTATCCTTTTGCAAAATAAGGTTAGCCCTTATTGGTGGCGATATTTCGCTCTGGAGTGATTAATCAGAGCGAAATTGCGATGCAGGCATAATATTGACGCTTTCATGAAGTTCTGACCAAACTAATACGGCTTCACCGGATTTAAGTTGTTTTTTTACGTCGGCGACTTTTTGTTCAAGCGTCTTCTCTTGGATACCATAATCAGTGCCCTCTCGTAAAACGAAACTTTCAATAAGATTGTCTAGAGTCTCTGAGGAAAGTTCGTTCCAAGGTATTATCATTTGGTTTTCTCCAAATAAGCGGATAACCAATCAGGTATCCTATTTTCAAGCCACATCACGGGTTTAGAAAGCTTGCCACTGACAAAACCTACATGCCCGCCAAATTCAGTAAGTTGATACTCAATATTATTGGGTAGTGTTGTGATATCAGGAATAACATCCGCAGACATAAAAGGATCATCTTTAGCGTGAATGATCAGTGTCGTTTTCTTTATTTTATTTAATAAAGGCAAAGCACTACATTGACGATAGTAATCTAGGGCATCTTTGAATCCATGAATTTTAGAGGTAATTAGATCGTCAAATTGGCGTAGCTTTTTGATGGACTTTATCGTCAACAAACTAATTGGCAATGATTCAGGATAGCGGATCAACTTGCGTGTCGCGTTATTTTTTAGTCCTTTTAATAGATACCATTGATAAAAACGGGAAAAGCCATGCTCAATTTTAGCTGAACAAGGCTCTAACATTAATGGTGCTGATACAATAACAGCGGCATCTACAACGGCATTTTCACCACTTTCAGCAAGGTAATAAGCGAGCATGTTACCTCCAAGAGAGTAGCCGACAGCAGCTGTTGGCTGTTCACCAAATTCCTTTTTTAGCCAATTTAAAAAGTAGCGAGCATCTTCGGTTTCACCTGAGTGATAGATGCGTTTTTGTCTATTGGGCTCACCACTACATCCTCTAAAATGCATTACAACACTTAACCAGCCTCTCTCTTTTGCTGCTGATAACATGCCATGAACATAAGGACTGCTAAAGCTTCCTTCTAAACCATGAAAGATCACTAACCTTGGCTTATCGAGCGCCATTTTAGGATCTTCACTCCATGCCAAATCGACAAAATCATTATCAGGAAGGTTGAGTCGTTGCCAGTAAGGCGTTAATAGTGGTGTTCTACGCACTATTCTTGGTAAAAGCGTTTGTAAATGTGGATTTTTAGCCCAACGCATTGGATTAAAGTATTGAGACATATTTTCCGTCTATCAAAATGAATTAACACTTGTTTGCTAAATAACATACTGCTATTTTCGGTGAAAATAAAACATCTGTCACATCTTTGAGCACTCGCCATGACAATTAGCCTTATTTTTTCTTTAACTATTTTCCTGTTTATTGCCGCTATCACACCAGGGCCCAATAACTTATTACTTACTTCATCAGGTGCTAATGTTGGTTTTAAAGGCTCATTAAAGCTTATGGCGGGTATTATGCTGGGAATGCAATGTGTTTTACTTAGCTCGGCATTTGGTGTGGCTGCATTACTGATTATTTATCCTGCATTGCATATAGGATTAAAGATAATCGGAAGTGCATACTTACTTTGGCTTGCTTGGAAAACAGCGACGTCATCTTATCAGCGTTTAGATATCCCAGCAAAAACGCCACAAGCAGTAAGTTGGTTTCAAGGTGGATTATTACAATTTCTCAATCCTAAAGCGTGGATGATGGGATTAGGGGCAGTTGGAAGTTTTAGTTTATCTGGTGATGCCTATTTTAGTTCAATTATTGCGATGAGCATTGTGATGGTGATAGTGAATTTTGTCGCAGGGATTGTTTGGATTTTAGGGGGAACCTTAATCAGCTTATTTTTACAAAGCAGAAGATCCTGGTTTGTTTTTAATATTTCAATGGGATTATTAACAGCGCTCTGTGTTCCTTTGATTTGGGTTGAATAATTAATAAATAACTATAAATCAATAAGTAACTTAATTAGTTTGATTTAAATAATGATTTTTTAAGTTTAGTTGATATGATTGTTCTAAATTTTCATCCAAAAAAGAGTATTAATCTAGTGAAAGAGAGATCTATGATCGCCTGTTATCATAGGTATTTATGTTAAAGTGCTCTTTTATATAAGGTGAGAATAAGAATTCCTCATTTCATATAAACGTGGTTATTTAACGTTTTCATTTATCTGAATTTATACTTTAAAATGAAAAATAATTCTCTCGACTAGGAATTATTTATTCCTGTTTACTGTTTGTAATTAAAGAGAATTTTATTGTACATATGTTTTTAGTGTGTTCTTTAATTGTTATAACTTAATAAAAGCGTTTAAAAACGCAATATTATTGAATATATATAGATTGAATTTATATTCTCTTATTGACCAAAAAGAATAAATTATTATTAAAGATTGGAAAAAAATAAATTAATTATTATAGAATATCGTGGTTAATGAACAAATGCAGATAGAAAAGATAATTATAAAACTATTATAAGAGTAAGTATTTTAATAATAACATTATTTTTTGTAATTTATTGTTTATGTTCTTTTTTTTATTGATTTTAATCTGAAAACCTAAATAACTTTAGGTATCAAACTCTTTATCAAGAATGATCCCAAATATAACGATATAGTACTCGAAGTGGATATTGTCATTATGCCAACATTAACAAAAATTGCTTGGATCAAGCCAGGTATGGCTACAAATCAGCGTAAAATAGCAGATTATATTTTAGATAACCCTGAAAAAACGGTGACACTTTCATCACAGCAATTAGCTGTAATTACAGGCGTCAGTCAGTCTGCGATTGTTAAGTTTAGTCAAAAAATAGGATTCAAAGGTTTTCCATCTTTGAAACTTGCAATAAGTGAAGAGCTAGGTCGAAAAAATGCAGGTACAGGGCAAAACGCTAGTATATTACATAATCAAATAGGTTCTGATGATAGTTTAGTTGTTATTGCACAAAAACTGGCACAAGAAAAAAATAATTCTATTAGTGATACAACTCGCCAAATTAATTATTTTCATTTTGAAAAGGTGATCCAGCTTATTGATGAAGCTCAACGCGTTCAAATTATAGGTATTGGCGGTTCTGGGTTGGTGGCTAGAGATTTAAGTTATAAATTACAAAAAATCGGTATCACTACACTTATTGAAACGGATCATCATGTCCAAATATCTGTTGCCCAAATGTTAAGTCCAAAAGACTTACAAATAGTTATTTCTTATAGTGGAAAAAGAAAAGACATGTTAGTGGCAGCCTCTGTTGCTAAAAAACAGGGGGCAAAAATTATTGCTATTACAGGAGAAAAACACTCCCCATTAGGAAAGATCTCTGATTATATATTAGAAACAATTGCGGATGAGGGGGAATGGAGGAGTGCTTCAATCTCATCTCGTACTGCACAAAATACAATAACAGATCTTATTTTCATGGCGTTATTAAAGAAACGTGATGAATGTGCGAAGACATTAGTGTTAAGTTCTCAGGCATTAATTAACAGTCTGGATAATTAAAAATTTTGAACTGATTCAAAAAATTAATATTTAAAGGTAGGTATTTACACTTATTACTAAAGTTATTCTCCCAACGGCCGAAACGATAGTTATTTAGGCAGTGTTTTTTTGTTGAGATGTTTTAATTTCAATGTCGAGGAGAGTAACTAATGCGTAACAATCAACCGGTGACACAGCGAGAATACCCGGTATCTGAAAACGCAACACTGATGTCGACGACAGATCTTGATGGCAATATTATTTATGCCAACGAGGACTTCGTCGAGGCCAGTGGGTTTTCAGTCGAGGAACTGGTGGGAAAACCCCATAACATTGTCCGGCATCCCGATATCCCTTCAGACGTTTTTAAGGATATGTGGAAAACCTTAAAACAAGGCGAAGTTTGGACAGGGATCGTTAAAAATAGACGTAAAAATGGCGATCACTATTGGGTAAGGGCCAATATCACGCCTATTATTCGTCAAGGCAAAATTCAAAGTTTTATGTCAGTCAGAACCTGTGCACAAAAAGAGGAAATAGCACAAGCCTCAGCACTTTATGATGCATTTAATCAAGGTAAATATCCTTCTCACACCTTTTTAAAAGGTGCTTTTGTTTATAAAGGATGGCAACGTTGGCGCTCATGGAATCAAACTATTTCATTAAAAAAACGCCTTCGCCTTTTTATTCTATTCCCTCTACCGTTTATGTTGTTAAGTGCATGGTTTTCTGGCTTATCTGGCTATGCTCTTTTGATGCATGTTGTCGTTTTACTATTATTACTCATGGCAAATGAACGTATTTTGTATTTTCAAATTGTTAAACCCATCATTCAATTAAATAAACATGCTAATCGAGTTGCAACAGGAGATGAACATAACGTTGCTTACCTTAATCGTATTGATGAAATCGGGATGACTCAGCGTTCAGTTAATCAGTTAGGCCGAATGTTCCGTTGGTTAGTGAATGATGTAAGTCATCAAATTCATCAAGTCGATATTTCTTGTGATCAATTAGCTGCGGGTAATCGTGATTTATATGTAAGAACGGAACAGACAGCCAGTAATGTTGAAGCAACAGCATCTACGATGAATGAGCTGACTACGGCGGTAAGTAGTAATAGTGAAACTGCGGGGCAGGCAAATAACCTTTCTAATATCACCTGTGATGCAGCGATAAAGGGGGGTAATGCAATGGATAATATTGCCAATACTATGAATGATATTGCGAAAAGTTCAGAGCGGATCAGCAATATCATTGGTGTAATTGATAGTATTGCTTTTCAAACCAACATCCTTGCATTGAATGCATCAGTAGAAGCCGCTAGAGCTGGTGAGCAAGGTCGAGGATTTTCTGTGGTAGCAAGTGAAGTGAGAGAATTGGCACAACGCAGTGCGGAAGCGGCAAAAGAGATCAAAAAATTGATTAGTGCTTCAAGTAGTAATATCAAAGTTGGTTCAAAACAAGTCAATGAGACGGTCTGTACGATGGAGGATATTGTTGTACATGTCAAAAATGTGACCGATTTAATTGGTGAAATTAGCCTTGCTTCATCAGAACAAAGTGCGGGATTAAAGGAGCTAGGCCGCGCAGTTGAAAAACTGGAATCAATTACGCATGAAAATGCTAATTATGTTTCTAAGGCTTCAATGATTTCAGGTGAAATGAAAGTACAAACTAATTACTTAGTCAGTGCAATTAATGTATTTCATTAAGTTGTAATTATTAGAAAATAAAAGAAAAAGACACCTACTAAAAATAGGTGTCTTTGTGTTTATCTAAATTCTATTTTAATCATGATAAAACGGTGATTTAAAAGCTTGTCCAATCATCGTCTTCATCATTTTTGACAGATGTTCCTTTCACGAAACTCTTCTCTTTTATGTCATCCTTGGTGGTGTTTTTTATTTTTTCTTCTTTGGGGGGCTGTGACTTTTCAGAAGAGAATGATTTTTCGATTATGTTATGTTGTGATTTTTTATTGTATTGCTCACTTTCAGCGGTTTTAAATTGCTCAACGATCTGTTCAAGATTGCCTGCTTCTTCGGTTAGTAAACTGGCAACAGAGGAGGATTGTTCAACCATAGCAGCATTTTGTTGGGTGGCTTTATCCATTTCAGTAACTGCAAGAGATACTTGGGTTATACCGCGCGTTTGTTCTTCAGATGCCGATAAAATTTCTGTCATTGAGTCTTCAACATGTTTTACAGATGTCAGTATTTCACCCATAGAAATGCTAACTTGTTCAACAAGATCATTACCATGACGAACTCGACTTATTGAGGCATCAATTAATTCTTTAATTTCCTTCGCTGCTTCAGCACTACGCTGTGCCAATTCTCTCACTTCAGTCGCCACCACAGAAAAACCACGCCCTTGTTCACCGGCTCTAGCAGCCTCAACGGCCGCATTTAAGGAGAGAATATTGGTTTGAAAGGCAATACTGTTGATAACGGCGGTGATCTCGCCAATCTTTTGTGAGCTGTCGGCAATATCCGTCATGGTTTTCACCATTCGATTAGTGACATCGCCCCCTTTACTGGCAATATTTGATGTTTGATTGATGAGATGTGAAACTTCACGTGCGCTTTCTGTATTGTTTCTCACTGTTGCTGTGAGTTGTTCCATACTAGATGCAGTTTCTTCTAATGCGCTAGCTTGTTCTTCAGTACGGCAAGAAAGATCGGTATTTCCTGCCGATAATTCTTGAACACCCGTGTAAATATGATGACTTGTTCCTCGAATAGCATTCACAATTAATGAGAGTTCAGTGCGCATATACTGAATACCCGTAATTAATTGGTCAATTTCATTATTTCCTTTTGCTGTGATGTCTTTATTTTCTAATAAGTTTCCTTGTGAAATTTCTGACATATAATCCACGATTTGATTGATACGTAAAACAATATTTCGACGTATCCAAAGTACAACAAGAACCGTAAAAAGAATAAAAATAAACATAAAAACAAACGCTAAAATTAACGTACGTTCGTAATTACCTTGCGCAGCTTGTGTTGCATGAGTCACCACGTTATCACTGAGGTAATCTGTTGCTTCATAGAGGGATTGAGTAAAACGCTCATTGGTATTATGAGCATAAAGGGATTGAAAGCCGTAGTAATCTCGAATTTCTAAGCATGAGACAAGCTGATCAAGATCGTAAATAACACGATTAAAAAGCTTTTTCATATTTTCTATTTTTTCAGGATCAAAGTTGGCATTGGTTGCAGAAGCAAAATACGAGGTAATAATACGTGTAATTTCTTGTTTTCGTTGTGGGTAAGTGGAAAGAAAGTGGGTAATTTTATCTTCTGCAATGTCAGGAGTGAGATGAGCTTCAAACATAACATTAAGCATATCTTCACGTAATTTATTTAACTCCGCATAACCATAATCCATCGTTTTTATCTGTTCAAAGCCATTTGCTAATTGTGAGATCCGCTTATTTGTTAAACTCGCATCACGGATACTCATTGCACCAGAGAAAAGTTGAATAGTGCAAAACAGTATTAAAATAAACATTAAGCCATTAGATATTTTTATTCGTTTCAGCATAGCCTTACCTATTTAATTGATTTGTAGGACACACAGCAAGGAGCGATAACTATTTATCAATTAAACTTATTCGGCTTAATATTTAAAAACTTTATTGTTTCTACTCTATTTAATAGTAAAGACGACTTATATTTCTTTTTTTAGCTTTGTTTGTCAGCTAATACCTAAAATATTCTAATGATATATATAAAAGACTGTAGGTATATTATCTTACTTATTTTTTATGTTAATTAGTGGAGTAATAAGGTTTTGTAATGATTTTGTTGAATAAGAGAGCAATAATAAGCAATATTTTTCTTTATTTATCGATTTGTCTTATGATAAGTGAAATAAACGTATTGATTTCGAAAATGCTCTTAATATTTCTTAAAAATTGCTCTTTGTTTGTATGAAAAACGATCGTTTTTTATGTTTATGTGTGGGGGAATTGAAATACTCCCAGAAATTAACTGGGAGTATGGTAGGTAGAGGTTTTGTTATATGTAATTGACTACTTATTATACCGAGCGGTTACTTTCTTTTGTATAAGAGCTCAACTTAAAAACTTTCCCAATTATCATCGGTGTCATGGTGGTTTGCCTTTATTGTCGGCGTTTTAATCGCTTCTTTTTCTGGCGATTTTGCTGAGAATGTAGGCAGTTTCGTTGGGGCTGGTTTTTCATGTTCAACTTTAAATGTATTGACGATGATATCTAACATGCTGGCTTGTTCACTTAATGTGGCAGAAGCCGCAGTTGATTGTTCAACCATAGCCGCATTTTGTTGAGTTGCTTTATCCATCTCATTAACAGCAAGGCTAATTTGTGCAATACCACGAGTTTGTTCTTCTGATGCAGATAGAATTTCTTTCATTGAACCCGAAACGTGATTAACGGATGTTACAATTTCACCCATTGATAAACTGACTTGTTCAACAAGATCATTACCTTGTCTTACCCGTAAAATTGTGGATTCAATAAGCTCTTTGATTTCTTTAGCTGCTTCTGCACTTCGTTGTGCCAAGTTGCGCACTTCACTTGCTACCACAGAAAATCCTCGACCTTGCTCGCCAGCTCTTGCTGCTTCAACGGCTGCGTTAAGGGCTAAGATATTTGTTTGGAATGCAATATCATCAATAACAGCCGTAATTTCACCAATCTTTTGTGAGCGATCGGCAATATCTGTCATTGTCATAACCATCTTATTACTGTGTTCGCCACCTTGAACGGCAATATCTGCAGTACTCATCACCAACTCTGTGACTTCACGAGCGCTCTCTGTGTTATTGCGAATGGTTGCGGTCATTTGCTCCATACTGGATGCTGTTTCTTCTAGTGCGCTAGCTTGTTCTTCAGTTCGGCTTGATAAGTCATTATTGCCTGCAGCAATCTCTTGTACACCTGTATAAATAGCTGCACTACTATTTCGGATAGAGCTTACCATCTCTTTTAATTGTGCGCGCATTTGCTGTAATCCCAGCATTAGCTGGTCTATTTCAGTATTACCTGAAATGTCACTGTCTACACGACTGACTAAATCACCTTTAGCAATTGTTTCTTGATAGGTGATCATTTGATTAATACGAGCAATGATGTATTTACGTATCCAAATAAGCACTAGCGTGGTGAAAATAAGGAAAATGCCCATAAAGGTAGACGCTATCCACAGCATACTGTAGTAGTTCTTTTCCGCTTCGGTCACTGAGGGATTAACCACTTCATCTGTAATAAAGTCTGTGGCTTCATACAGTGAGTTAGTAAAGTTAGTATTCGCCGGGCTTTTTAAGATCAATCGAACAGCATTAGTATTTCGCTCACTTAAATATTGCGCCAATAAATCAAGATCAGCTCGGCTTTTTTGATAAAGCTGTTTGATCTGAGCCATACGTTGCTGATCGAAACCTGTTTGCGCAGATAGCTCAACATACTCATTCATCAAAGCATCAACTTGTGCTTTACGTGCTGGCATAGTTTGCATAAATGCGGTGATGTTTGCATCTTCTGCTTGAGGGTTTGATATATAGCTAAATGCTTGCGCAATAATATCTGTACGTAATGTATTCAACTCCGCATAAGTATTATCCATTGTGCGTAGTTGGTCGAAACTGTATGAGATTTGCTTGAGTTTATTTTGAGTCTGGTAGGCATCGTGAATGCTTTGTACTCCAGAAATGATCTGAATAATACAAAACAGAGTCAGGACACACATTAAACCTTGAGAGATTTTAATTCGTTTTAACATAACCCTACCTATTAGCTTTGCCTTTTCGTCGGTAAGTGGGAGGTCCACTTAGCAGAATGATTAATTCGGCTGGAATGTTAGAAACTTTAGTGCGAAAGGATTTATTTCTCTTACTTAATATGAATAGTCAGAAAATAAACGTTAGACTGTTATTTTTACTGGGATATTGTCAGATAGGGAGAGATTATATTTTGTGTAAATAGTGCTACTGTAAAATGATATAAATCCCCTAAGTAAAATGAATTGTATAAATTTTAAGAATGAATGATGGGATAAAAATAAAGGAACTATTTCACTTAAAACAGTTCCTTTTTTAATGAATGACAGGTTATTACTGAGAGTCAAATGTATTTGTCATCTCTTCCAATGTTTCTTGTAATTCCATCCATTCCATTTCAACTTCTTCAAGTGCTGACTTTGCGATACCTTGTCGGTTTAAACAATCTGAAAGCTCATTTTTACGGCTGATATCGTAAATACCACTGTCAGAAAGTGCTGTTTCAATGAGAGTAAGCTCTTGGCTGAGTTTATCCATTTTACTTTCTAAGGTAGTCAGTTTTTTACGTAGCGGTTGAGTTTGCTGCCTAAATTCTGCTTCTTTACGTTTTTGCTCTTTTTTGTCTTGCGCACTTAAATTTGTTGTCGTGGTATTATCTTTGTCTTGCTGATTTTTATTGGCCTGTGTTTCTTGGCGGTTTTGATCAACTAACCATTGTTGATAATCATCCAGATCGCCATCAAAAGGCTCAACTTGCCCATCGTGAACAAGATAAAGGTCGTCAGTGGTTGAACGCAATAAATGCCTATCATGCGATACCACAACAATTGCCCCTTCAAAGCTAATTAACGCTTGAGTCAACGCTTGACGCATATCTAAATCGAGGTGGTTAGTTGGTTCATCCATTAACAGCAAATTAGGGCGTTGCCAGACTAAAAGAGATAACACTAAACGAGCTTTTTCACCGCCAGAAAATTGACCACACGCATCAGTCACCTTATCGCCATGAAAACCAAAACCCCCAAGATAGTCACGTAATTTTTGTTCAGTCTCTTTAGGAGCCAAGCGCGTTAGATGTTGTAGTGCAGACTCATCGGAGCGTAGAAACTCTAATTGATGCTGTGCAAAGTAACCCAATTTAATGCCTTTTGAGAGAGCCATTTTTCCTTGTAATGGCTCAAGCTCTCCTGCAAGTAATTTGATTAGAGTTGATTTACCTGCACCATTTCGTCCTAATAACCCAATACGTGATCCAGGAATTAAATTTAGCTTAATATCATTAAGAATAATTTTTTCGCCATAACCAGCACTGACTTTTTCCATCGATAGCAGTGGATTAGGCAAACTCTCTGGTTGGCGGAAACTAAATTGGAATGGGTTATCAGAATGAGCTGGAGCAACGCGCTCCATTCGCTCAAGCATTTTCACGCGGCTTTGTGCTTGTTTTGCTTTAGTGGCTTTCGCTTTAAATCTATCGATAAAACTTTGTAAGTGTGCAATTTTTGATTGTTGGTTTTCAAACAAGGCTTGTTGCTGAGCGAGTTTTGTTGCTCGTTGCATTTCAAACGAAGAGTAGTTACCTGAATATTCGAAGATTTTTTCTTGTTCGATATGCAAGATTTTATCCACGATCGGATCAAGGAAATCACGGTCATGGGAAATCAAAATTAAGGTGCCAGTATAGCTTTTTAGCCATTTTTCAAGCCAAATAACAGCATCTAAATCTAAGTGGTTGGTTGGCTCATCGAGTAATAGTAAATCAGAGCGACAAATTAACGCTTGTGCCAAGTTTAAGCGCATTCTCCAACCACCTGAAAATGATTTTACAGGCTCGTTTAGTTGTTGTTGGCTAAAACCAAGGCCATTTAGTAAGGTTGCCGCACGAGATTGAATTGTCCATGCATTAATTGTATCTAATTGCCCGTGAATAAGTGCAATTGCGTGACCATCATTTATCTCGTTAGCTTTTTGTAATCGTTGTTCTAACTGGCGATATTCTCTATCACCATCAATAACATAATCAATTGCTGGTACATCAAGTGCAGGTGTTTCTTGGTTAACCCACGCCATAGCCCAAGTACTGGGAAAGGTGACATTCCCCGCTTCCGCTTGAAGCTCACCTTTTAATAAAGAAAGTAATGTGGTTTTACCACAACCATTCTTGCCGACTAGACCAATTTTTTGCCCTGGATTAATGGTTGCACTGGCATTATCCAGTAACACTCTGACGCCACGGCGAATTTGCAAAGAAGAAAAAACAATCATAAATATCGTCTATTAAGAGTATGTAAATTAATATATAGAGTAAGTTGTTCGTAACAGTTGGTCACAATGCGTGCATGGTAACGGAAAAAATGGTTTCTGACACGTTTTGTAAGGAGGAATGATGTCAAACGCATCAAATGTATTACTGGTGTATGTTCATCCCGAGCCGCGCCAATCCATTGCTAATAAAGCATTAATCAAGGCGGTGAGGGATCTAGAGAATATAACTATTCATGATTTATATGCTACTTATCCTGATTTTTTTATTGATATACACCATGAGCAATCCTTGTTGTGCAAACATCAAGTGATCATTTTTCAATTTCCGTTACAAACATATAGTTGCCCAGCATTATTAAAAGAGTGGCAAGACAGGGTACTAACACGTCCTTTTGCAAATGAAAGTGGGCGGTCACATTTAAAAGGGAAAGCATTCCGCTGTGTTGTGACCACAGGTGAACCTGAATATGCTTACCAACATAATGGAAAAAATCACTACACACTCACAGAATTATTACGTCCTTTTGAATTAATGGCAGAAATGTGTGGTATGCGTTGGTTATCACCCATGATTGTGTATTCAGCAAGGCAACAGTCTAAAACGACATTGACACATATTGGAGAAGCTTATCGCCATTGGTTAAGTTCACCACTTGAAGGGGAGCATGTCTAATGGAAGATAACTGGATGATTAAAGCGGTTCTCTTTTTCCTTTGTGCAGCGGTGATCATGGTGCCGATTGCACAACGCCTTAAAATTGGTGCCGTACTGGGTTACTTAATTGCGGGTATTGCCATTGGGCCTTGGGGGTTAGGGCTGTTTAAAGATGTCGATTACATCTTACATTTTGCTGAACTTGGTGTGGTCTTTTTGATGTTTATTATTGGATTGGAGCTAAATCCAGCCAAGTTGTGGGAATTAAGACGCGCTATTTTTGGTGTCGGTTCAATGCAGGTGGTTTTTACTGCTTCTATTTTCTCAGGACTTATTCTCGTTTTAACCTCTTTTTCATGGCAGGCCGCCATTATTGGCGGATTAGGTATTGCGATGTCTTCAACGGCTATGGCATTACAGCTTATGAGTGAAAAAGGGATGAATCATAATGAAGGCGGGCAGTTAGGTTTTGCAGTTCTGTTATTCCAAGATATGGCAGTGATCCCTATTCTCGCCGTTATTCCGCTACTTGCAGGGGAAACGGCTAGCAGTGATTGGTATCGTATTGGATTAAAAGTTGCCTCTTTTGCTGCGTTATTGGTTTGTGGGCGTTATTTATTACGTCCTCTGTTTCGTTTAGTTGTCAAATCGGGTGTAAGAGAAGTCTTTACTGCTGCCGCGTTATTAGTGGTGCTAGGTGCGGCTATTTTTATGGAAACACTCGGTTTTTCAATGGCAATGGGAACCTTTATTGCAGGCGTATTATTAGCTGATACAGAATATCGGCATGAATTAGAAATTTCCATTGAGCCTTTTAAGGGCTTGTTACTGGGCCTCTTTTTTATTTCTGTCGGCATGTCTTTAGATATAGGCATCTTATGGCGCTATTTACCTGAGGTTTTACTGGGTGTGCTTATTCTCGTCATTGTTAAAGCACTGATACTTTATGGTATTGCATGGTTAGCTGGATTACGCTTTTCTACACGTTTACAGTTTTCGTCAGTATTAAGTCAAGGTGGTGAGTTTGCGTTTGTTGTTTTTTCAACATCAATGACAATGGGCGTATTAGATAGTCAGCAAATGGCATTATTGCTGGTGGTTGTCACGCTTTCTATGATGACAACGCCACTTGTGATGCAAATGACAGACGCTGTATTATCTCGCCGTTATAATGAGCCTAAAACAGATGAACAGCCTTTTGTTGAAAACAATCATCCAGAAGTCATTCTTGTTGGTTTTGGTCGAATGGGACAGGTTGTAGGGCGCTTATTGATGGCTAACAAGATTAACGTCACCGTCTTAGAGCATGATGTGGGAAGTTTAAGCACTATGCGTAAATATGGTTATAAAGTTTATTATGGTGATGCTACTGATCTCAATTTATTACGAGCGGCGGGTGCGGAACACGCAAAAACGATTGTAATCACTAGTAATGAACCTGAAGCGACGATGGAAATTGTTCACCTCTGTCAGCGACACTTCCCTAATTTGCATATTATTTCCAGAGCAAGAGGGCGTGTTGAGGCTCATGAATTACTTAAAGCAGGTGTAACAGATTTTAGCAGAGAAACATTTTCTAGTGCTTTAGAACTAGGGCGTAAGACATTAATTGAATTAGGTATGCATCCTCATCAAGCTTATCGAGCACAACAGCATTTTCGTCGTTTGGATATGCAATTGCTTAGAAAGCTGATGGATGAATCACCTGAAGAAGTTTCCAATGTTTCTCGTGTAAAAGAAGCAAGGCGAGAGCTTGAAGAACTTTTTAGTGAAGAAATTCGTCAAGAACATCACCAACCGGATATTTGGGATGAATCTTTAACAGAGGAAATTCCTCAAATAAGTAAAGAAAAAAGATCTATTGATAAACAGGAGAACTGACCCCATGTCTGCAACCCGTAAACGCTTTATCGCTGGTGCTGTGTGTCCACACTGTCAAGCTCAAGACACACTCAAAATGTGGCGCGAAGATAAAGTTGATATTGTGGAATGTGCTCAATGTGGCCATCAGCAACGGCAAACAGAGGATGAAGTTAATTCACTTGTTCGTGAAAATGAACAGGTCATCGGGATCTTTACACCACAATAATTGTAGGTTTTTTTGATATAACCCGATACAGAAGATTTATTTTTCGTTACAATCGGGAAAATTTTGCCCACGGGTATGTAGGAGATGTCATGAAAGTAGCAAACGACTTGGTAGTTAGTCTGGCTTATCAAGTAAGATCAGAAGACGGTGTTTTAGTTGATGAGTCCACGGTGAGCGCGCCGTTAGACTATCTGCATGGCCGTGGTTCTTTAATCAGTGGTTTAGAAAATGCATTAACAGGTCGCGAAGTCGGTGAGAAATTCGACGTAGAAGTGGCTTCTGATGATGCTTATGGCCAATACGATGAAAACTTAGTTCAACGCGTACCAAAAGATGTTTTTGTTGGTGTTGATGAGTTAGAAGTTGGCATGCGTTTTCTTGCTGATACCGATCAAGGTCCAGTACCAGTAGAAATTACAGGTATTGAAGGTGACGAAGTTATCGTTGATGGTAACCACATGTTAGCAGGCCAAAACCTGAAATTTCATGTTGAAATCGTTGCAATTCGTGAAGCGACTGAAGAAGAATTAGCACACGGTCACGTACACGGTGAAGAAGAAGAGCACGAATGTTGTGGTGGCCATGGTCACGGTGAAGAAGGCGGATGCTGTGGCGGTGGTCATGGTCATGGCCATTCTCACGGTGAAGAAGGTGGATGCTGTGGTGGCGAAGGTCATGGTCACGGTGGTCACGGCCACGGTCATGGCGGTTGCGGTTGCCAACACTAATCTTTCTTTAGAAAGATCAAAAGGAGCGTTTAAGCGCTCCTTTTTTGTTTTTTCTGATTACGCTAAAAAGAAAATTATCACTTAATAGTGTGGGGGCGGTGTTTCATCTTCAGGTCTTGCAATTATTGAGGATTGAGATGTTTTTAAGCGTTCAGTGACAATTTTTAATGCTTCTTTAAAACGACTAATTTCAATTTGTTGCTGTGTGACCACCTGATTTAACTCTTCAATAGTCGCATCTTGGAAAGCAACTTTGCTTTCTAATTGTATGAGCAATTGCTCTACTTCCTTAATATCCATTGTGTTTTTCCTCCTTTAAAATGTCGAATTACGACGAATGAGACTAACGAAATCGTGAAATTTAATCTTATTTACTGATATATACACAGGAAGACATAAATCTGGTTTGAGATAAAAGACTATTTTGTTAATGTGATAACACTCTGTGCTGACAAAAATCCTAACATTAACTGTTAAGAGTGTCGGCAAATTTTTTAAATTCATATAAAATTGCTACCTGCGGATAGATCTTACTCTAAATATTTCGAGGTGCAGCTAAGCGACAAGTGAATGGGTCATTAGACGCATATATAACTTGAAGTATGGCGAGTTCATACCGCAATGACAGCAAGATGTGATGCAAAACGTTTCAGTGAAGATCTATGATCTTCGTTTGTAAAACGTAGCGACTCACTAACATATACTGGAGAATGGGATGAAATCTTTATTAAAAACGACGTTGCTGGCAACAAGTTTAGCTTTCGCATTCAGCGCACCTCAAGCATTTGCTGAAGAAACCGCTAAAGTGCCAACATTAAATAGCGCATTTAAAACTCAAAATGAGCAAAATGCCTATGCGTTAGGCGCGTCGATGGGTCGCTACATGGAAGCTGCATTACAAGAGCAAAAAAATATTGGTATTACTTTAGATTCTAAACAACTGCTGGCAGGTGTTCAGGATGCATTTAACAGTAAATCAAAATTATCAGATGCTGAGATTGAGTTAACCTTAGCGGCTTTTGAAGATCAAGTTCGTACAGCTGCTACAGCGAAAATGGAAAAAGAAGCAACAGAGAATAAAACAGCAGGTGATAAATTCCGTACAGAATTTGCTGCTGAAAAAGGTGTAGTCAAAACAAAATCAGGTTTACTGTATTTAGTTGAAAACCCTGGTAAAGGTAAAACACCAACAGATGCTGATCGCGTTACTGTACACTACAAAGGTATGTTAATTGATGGCAAACAATTTGATAGCTCTTATGATCGTAATGAGCCTCTGACAATTAGCCTAAAAAGTGTTATTCCAGGCTGGACTGAAGGCATGAAATACATCAAAGAAGGCGGTAAAATCAAGTTAGTTATTCCACCAGAATTAGGCTATGGCCAACGCGCAACAAGTGGTATTCCAGCTAACTCAACATTAGTATTTGAAGTTGAATTACTGAGTGTTGAAAGCGATAAGTAATTCACTTATCACGAAAGAAAAAATGCTGACATTAATGTCAGCATTTTTATTTCTATTAAAAAGTTCATTAATATACATAGCTTACGAATGGATAATATTAATCTACTTGTTCTTCAACAAGAATAGCTTTTGGTTTTTTAAAGACAAATAGCAAACCCACAATGATTGCGCCCATCCCAGCTAAGCTGAGTAAAGACATTGTATTACCCAAGAAGATGTAATCCATTAATGCTGTCACTCCCGGTACTAAATAAAATAAGCTAGTCACGTTAACTAAATTACCCGTTGTGAGTAAGCGATATAACAGTAACTGAGCAACAACAGAAATGATAATAGCCAACCAAAGAACAGGAATGATAAAGCCAATATCGAATGAAGCATCAAATGATTGAAATGGCACAAATAACAAACACAGCACCAGACTAACAACATATTGCAGAGGCAAAGCATCCATTGGTGCTAATTGTAATTTTTTTTGTGAAATCGCACCAAAGCTCATACAAAGCAGTGCAACTAACGCATAAATCATCCCTGTCAATGAGAGGGCTGTATTAAATAAACTTTGGGCAACCACTAACACTAATCCAGCCAAAGCGATTAAAAGCCCTAATAGTCGTGTTGCTGTAAAATTACGTTCTATTATCCATAATGTAATAATCGGCTGAACACCCATAATAGTGGCCAACATTCCTGGTGTAATGCTATTAGCGAGTGCTAAAAGATAACAAATAGAATAACCACCAATAATTAATAAACCTACCCACGCTGTTTTTAAGCGGCTTCCTTTCGGTGGCAAAAAGCGATGGCGCTGAATACACAAAAAAGAAAGAAATGCCAAAGCGATAATAAAACGCCAAGTCAAAATAGCAAATGAGCTACCATTATCTAATCCCCAGCGAGAAAAGATAGCACCGCTACTCCATAATAAAACAAATAATGTCGTTGGGCCGAATTTCGCCCAATATTGACGTAAATACATGATGATACACCTGTAAAATGAGCAGTAAGATAGCTTGATTATTTTTAGTCATGGTTGGCGATTGATAAAACATCAATAAATAAACGTAAATAACACATCAATCTAGCCTGTTGGTTAAATACGCGATTAAGCCGATTAAATAGATCAAGCGATGTAAGTTGCAACAATAACCGTTGTATTGACTACAACCACTTTCACAGGTGGAGGTGGTGGAGAGAGAGTTTCAATAGGCATAGAAGCAACAGAAATTAACCCCATTATTGATGAAGTTTGCTGAGATTGGCATATCATCAGTATATTCATGGGATTAATCACTCGTTAAAATAACAATAACTTGGAATATAGGTAATCTATCTAATAGTGTCAATCTTTATCCAGACCCCTGTTTAAAAATGGAATTTTCAAAAATATAGAGGGCGTTGATACAAAAAGATAAAGAAAAATGAAAAAAGCTGTGACCTATGACAAAGCTCTTATTCTAAGGCACTTGACGTAGATCTTTTGACGATCTAACGTCAGAATTGTGCCCTAATTCAGTTTTTATATTTAAAATTTTTTAATATTAAATTGATTCGCAGTGACGAATCGTTATAAAAAATAGAACCTCAAGTCATTATCATAATTAAAGCCTTTAAGGATTATATAATCAAATGTCTAGCCCGTTATTTAATGGTGACAGCAGCGAGTTTGAAAAACTAGATAGCCGACCTTTTACTCAAACTGATCACGAAATATTGAAGTCCTATGAAGCAGCCGTGGATGGTCTGGCTATGCTCATCGGCAACCATTGCGAAATCGTATTGCACTCTCTGGAAGATTTGAAATGTTCAGCGGTTAAAATCGCGAATGGAGAACATACTGGTCGTAAGATTGGTTCTCCAATTACCGATTTGGCATTACAAATGTTACATGATATCACAGATGAAGATTCAAGTTTTTCAAAGGCTTATTTTACTAGAGCGAAAAGTGGTGCATTGATGAAATCGATCACGATTGCGATTCGTAATCGTGAACGTCGAGTCATAGGTTTATTGTGTATTAATATGAACCTTGATGTTCCATTCTCTGAAATAATCAAAACCTTTATTCCTGAAGAAACGCATGAAGTTGCTTCTGATGTTAACTTTGCTTCATCTGTTGATGATTTAGTGGCTCAAACATTAGAGTTCACCATTGAAGAAGTGAATAATGATCGTGAAGTAGCCAACAACGCAAAAAATAAACAAGTGGTGTTGAGTCTTTATGAAAAAGGTATTTTTGATATCAAAGACGCCATTAACCAAGTTGCTGATCGACTGAATATCTCAAAACATACTGTTTATCTCTATATTCGCCAGTTTAAAAATGGCGAGTAAGGCAACATTATGAGCTCCTTGACATATTGTTTAGTGGTAACAGGGCCTCATTATGGCACTGAACAATCTTCAAGTGCCTATTTATTCGCCAATGCCCTTCTTGAAAAAGGGCATCAAATCACGCAAATTTTCTTTTATCGGGAAGGGGTGGTAAATGCTAATAAATTGGTGTCACCCGCAAATGATGAATTCGATCTTCCCAAAGCGTGGATAGCATTGGCGAAAAAACACCAAATTCCTTTACATGTTTGTGTTGCAGCTGCGCTACGTCGAGGAATTATTGATGAGGAACAGGCAAAAGAGCAGGGAATTGATAATCATAATATGGCAACGGAATTTGAACTCAGTGGGTTGGGTTCGCTTGCTCAAGCGATGTTGACTTGTTCGCGTGTGGTGCAATTTTAATGAAAAAAATGAATTCAATCGCATTTCTTTTTACACAGGCACCGCACGGTAATAGTGCTGGACGAGAAGGTTTGGACGCTTTACTCGCAACCTCTGCGTTAACAGAAGATATTGGTGTTTTTTTTATCTCAGATGGTGTGTTTCAATTAGTTGAAAATCAACAGCCTGAGGGAGTGTTATCACGCCATCATGCGGCAACTTTTAAAGTGCTCCCCTTGTATGATGTGACAAATGTCTATATATCACACCAAGACGTGGCTCATCGTGGATTATCCTCTCAAACTTCTTTTGTGTTGGATGCACAAGTGATATCACATCAAGATATTGCTCAAAAATTGAGTGAATATGATGTGGTATTACGCTTTTAATACAGAAGTTAGGCAGGAAGGTTGAACGGTTATGTTGTATACTTATTCCGTCTCTATTTATCAAAGTGATTTAGAGGCTTTTTTATCTTTATTGACAAAAGAAGATGATGTTTTGTTAATACAAGATGGTGTACTGGCAGTTCTTGAGGACAATCCTTTATTAAAATATTGTCTTCAACAGCAAATTTCAGTTTACGCATTAATTGATGATGTTTTAGCTAGAGGTTTAAAAGATCAAGTATCTCATCATATTAAACTCATCAGTTATGGTGATTTTGTCGATTTAACGGTAAAACACCCCCAACAAATTCATTGGGGAGCGTAGAATTGCTGTATAATTCTTGACACATGAGCCCGTCAGCAATAAAATTCTGCGTCCTCATGTTTTGTCTTGTTGACAAGACAGAGTTCAAATCCGTGTTTACGAAGCAAAAACCAGGAGCTTTTTTTAAATGGCAACTATTAACCAGCTGGTGCGCAAATCTCGTAGCTCGAAAGTTGTTAAAAGCAACGTTCCAGCTCTGGAAGCTTGCCCGCAAAAACGTGGCGTATGTACTCGTGTATATACTACCACTCCAAAAAAACCAAACTCAGCACTGCGTAAAGTATGTCGTGTGCGTTTGACTAACGGTTTCGAAGTTTCTTCCTACATCGGTGGTGAAGGCCACAACTTGCAGGAGCACTCCGTAATCTTAATCCGTGGTGGTCGTGTTAAAGACTTACCAGGTGTGCGTTACCACACTGTTCGCGGCGCGCTGGACTGTTCCGGTGTTAAAGACCGTAAACAAGCTCGTTCTAAGTACGGTGTGAAGAAGCCAAAGGCTTAATGGTTCTCCGTTAAGTAAGGCCAAACATTTTTTCACTATTAATGTCAAAATAAACTCATTGAGTTTTGGACAACCCTGAATTTAAACGGAGTATTTCCATGCCACGTCGTCGTGTAATTGGTCAACGTAAAATTCTGCCAGATCCTAAGTTCGGATCAGAACTGCTGGCCAAATTTGTAAACATTCTGATGGTAGACGGTAAAAAATCTACTGCAGAATCTATCGTATATAATGCGCTTGAGACCCTGGCTCAGCGTTCAGGCAAAACTGAACTGGAAGCGTTCGAAATCGCATTAGATAACGTACGTCCTACTGTGGAAGTTAAATCCCGCCGTGTTGGTGGTTCAACTTACCAAGTTCCAGTTGAAGTACGTCCAGTTCGTCGTAATGCATTAGCAATGCGTTGGATTGTTGAAGCTGCTCGTAAACGCGGTGATAAATCCATGGCTCTTCGCCTGGCAAATGAATTATCTGATGCGGCTGAAAACAAAGGCGCTGCTGTTAAGAAACGTGAAGACGTTCACCGTATGGCAGATGCAAACAAGGCGTTCGCACACTACCGTTGGTAATCCACGAAGTAGTTGTCGCAACTCTTTTCAGGACAGCTCTGCTGTCCTTTACCTGAATTGAACGCCCACGAGAGAGGAAAAAATGGCTCGTCAAACCCCCATAGCACGTTACCGTAATATCGGTATCAGTGCGCACATCGATGCCGGTAAAACCACTACAAGTGAACGTATTCTGTTTTATACCGGTGTAAACCATAAAATTGGTGAAACTCACGAAGGTTCAGCAACAATGGACTGGATGGAGCAGGAGCAGGAACGTGGTATTACTATCACATCCGCAGCAACTACTGCATTCTGGTCTGGTATGGCTAAACAGTTTGAGCCTCACCGTGTAAACATCATCGACACCCCAGGACACGTTGACTTCACAATCGAAGTAGAACGTTCTATGCGTGTTCTTGATGGCGCGGTTATGGTTTACTGTGCAGTTGGTGGTGTTCAGCCTCAGTCAGAAACAGTATGGCGCCAGGCTAACAAATATCATGTACCACGTATCGCGTTCGTTAACAAAATGGACCGTATGGGTGCAAACTTCCTGCGTGTTGTTGAACAAATCAAAACACGTCTGGCAGCAAACCCAGTTCCACTGCAAATTCCAGTAGGCGCTGAAGAACATTTCACCGGTGTTGTTGATTTAATTAAAATGAAATCAATCCGTTGGAATGAAGAAGACCAAGGTGTTACTTTCGAATACGAAGACATTCCTGCAAATCTGCAAGATTTAGCTGAAGAATGGCACAACAACCTAATCGAATCAGCTGCTGAAGCATCAGAAGAATTGATGGACAAATATCTGGGCGGTGAAGAGCTGACAGAAGCAGAAATTAAAGCTGCTCTGCGTAAACGCGTTCTAGATAACGAAATTATCCTGGTTACCTGTGGTTCTGCATTTAAGAACAAAGGTGTTCAGGCAATGCTGGATGCGGTAATTGAATACCTGCCAGCACCAACAGATGTTCCTGCTATTAACGGTATGTTACCAGACGGTAAAGATACTCCAGCAGAACGTCATTCAAGCGACGATGAGCCATTCGCTGCACTGGCATTCAAAATCGCAACTGACCCATTTGTTGGTAACTTAACATTCTTCCGTGTGTACTCTGGTGTTGTAAACTCAGGTGACACAGTTCTGAACCCGGTTAAAGACAAAAAAGAACGTTTTGGCCGTATTGTTCAGATGCATGCTAACAAGCGTGAAGAAATTAAAGAAGTTCGTGCGGGCGACATCGCTGCTGCTATCGGTCTGAAAGACGTAACTACAGGTGATACTTTATGTGCAATTGATGCACCAATCATCTTAGAACGTATGGAATTCCCAGAGCCAGTAATCTCTGTTGCTATCGAACCTAAGACTAAAGCTGACCAAGAAAAAATGGGTATCGCTCTGAACCGTTTGGCTCAAGAAGATCCATCTTTCCGCGTATCAAGCGACGAAGAAACTGGTCAGACTATCATTGCTGGTATGGGTGAGCTGCACTTAGACGTGTTAGTTGACCGTATGCGTCGTGAATTTAAAGTTGAAGCGAACGTAGGTAAACCACAGGTTGCTTACCGTGAAACTATTCGTGATACAGTAACTGATATCGAAGGTAAGCACGCGAAACAATCTGGTGGTCGTGGTCAGTACGGTCATGTTGTTATCGACCTGTCTCCATTACCAGCAGGTGGTGAAGAGAACTACGTATTTATCAACGATATCGTTGGTGGTGTAATTCCTAAAGAATTCATCCCAGCTGTTGATAAAGGTATTCAAGAACAGCTGAAATCTGGTCCATTAGCAGGTTACCCTGTTGTGGATATTCAGGCTCGTTTACATTACGGTTCTTACCATGATGTTGACTCCTCAGAAATCGCGTTTAAAATTGCCGCATCAATGGCATTTAAAGACGGCTTCATGAAAGCTAAGCCAATTCTGCTTGAGCCAGTCATGAAAGTTGAGATTGAAACGCCAGAAGATTACATGGGCGACGTTATCGGTGACTTAAACCGTCGTCGTGGTATGGTTGAAGGTATGGACGATCTGCCTACCGGTAAGATCATCCGTGCTCAAGTACCACTGGCTGAAATGTTCGGTTATGCAACTGACCTGCGTTCACAAACTCAGGGTCGTGCTTCATACTCTATGGAGTTCTTGAAGTACAACGAAGCGCCTAGCAACGTCGCTCAGGCTATTATCGAAGCTCGTAAAGCGAAATAAGATCCTTTCGAGTTCAATTTAGTTTACGCTCCCTCTAATAAGAGGGAGCGATATTAAGGAATATAGTCG
>NZ_PENV01000010.1:0-5148 GCF_003144375.1 Proteus genomosp. 4 str. ATCC 51469 | reverse complement strand
ATAGCGCAGCGGTCCCACCTGATCCCATGCCGAACTCAGAAGTGAAACGTTGTAGCGCCGATGGTAGTGTGGGGTCTCCCCATGTGAGAGTAGGGAACTGCCAGGCATTAAATAAGACGAGAAAGCCAACCCAATGGGTTGGCTTTTTTGCGTTTAAGACATTTAAAACACAAATATACTTTCTCTCCTCTAATCACTTATCACTTTGCTATCCTCAATGATGCTTGACTGTTAAACTAAGCTATCAGCTAAATGAGGTAGACTTTCATGAAAGAATCGGTTTCATTGCAAGCATTTAATACATTTGGTTTGAGAGCAAAAGCTCACCAAATAGAAACTGCAAATAATAAAGATGAGCTTTGTACATATTGGCAAAATGCCCATGAGAAGAGATTACCAACCCTTATTCTAGGTGGCGGTAGTAACGTACTATTTACTGAAGATTTTAATGGTATTGTTATCCGTAACTGTATTGCTGGCATTGAAATTACTGAAGATGAGCAATATTGGTCTGTTCATGTTGGAGCTGGCGAGAGTTGGCATGCGCTTATTGAATATCTGTTAGAAAAAAATATCTATGGACTAGAAAATTTAGCGTTGATCCCAGGCAATGTTGGTTCTGCGCCAATACAAAATATTGGTGCTTATGGTAAAGAGCTGAAAGATGTTTGTGCCTATGTTGATATTGTTGAATTAAGTACAGGCAATATTAGTCGATTAACAAATGAAGAATGTGAGTTTGGTTATCGCGACAGTATTTTCAAACATCATTATCAGCAAGGCTTTGCTATTATTGCTGTCGGTTTACTACTAAGTAAAAAATGGGAACCTATTCTTACTTATGGTGATTTATCAAAATTATCATTAGAAACTGTTACACCAAAGGATGTGTTCGAATCTGTATGCTTAATGAGAACGAGCAAGCTACCAGATCCAAAAGTAACGGGTAATGCTGGAAGTTTTTTTAAAAACCCAATTGTTGATATTCGTATTGCACAACAATTAAAAACAGAATATCCATTTTGTCCTCAATATGTGCAGCGAGATGGTGTGAAGCTTGCGGCTGGTTGGCTGATTGATCAATGTGGTCTTAAAGGACATCAAATTGGTGGTGCGGCAGTTCACACTAAACAAGCACTGGTACTTATTAATAAAGAAGGCTCCGCGACAGGTGAGGATATTGTGAACTTAGCCGCATATATTCGCCAGAAAGTCTCAGAACGCTTCGGTGTAAAATTAGAGCCAGAAGTTCGCTTTATTGGCAAATATGGCGAAATCAATGCTGTGGATGCTATTTCATGAAAGAAACACCAACTCCTTTATTATTAATTAAAATTCTTGCTGATGGAAATATTCATTCAGGAGAGCAATTAGGCGAAAGTTTAGGAATGACTCGAGCAGGCATTAATAAACATATTCAAACATTGCGTAGCTGGGGTATTGACGTTCAGACGGTTGCCGGAAAAGGGTATCAATTAGATGCGCCAATGAATTTATTGAACGCAGATATTGTGAATCAGAATATTAAAGGTGAGCCTGCTAGCGTTATTCCTGTTATAGATTCTACAAATCAATATTTGATCCAACGTATTAGCGAATTAAAATCAGGTGATGTATGTATTGCTGAATACCAGTCTGCTGGACGAGGTAGAAGAGGTCGCCAATGGATCTCGCCTTTTGGTAGAAATTTATATTTGAGTATGTATTGGAAACTCGATCAAGGGCCTGCTGCTGCAATAGGATTGAGTTTGGTTGTCGGCGTTATTATGGCTGAAGTATTGCAAAAACTTGGCGCAAATGGCGTTAAAGTAAAATGGCCTAATGATCTCTATTTAAATGATAAAAAGCTTTCAGGTATTCTTGTTGAATTAACAGGGAAGACGGGTGATGTTGCTCATATTGTAACGGGTATTGGCATCAATATTGCGATGAGTAAAAATCAAAATGAAGTTATCAACCAACAATGGATCAATTTAGAGCAAGTTGGTATTAAGATTGACAGAAATGAACTTGCTTGTGAAATTACTAATGCATTAAGAGAAGCATTTATCCAGTTTGAAAAACAAGGGTTGTCTGTTTTTATAGAACGTTGGAAAAGTTTAGATAACTTTATGGATAGACGTGTAAAACTGATTATTGGCGAAAAAGAAATCTTTGGTATTGCTAAAGGTATTAATGATCAAGGGGCTTTACTTTTAGAGCAAGATGGTAAAATTACACCTTATATAGGTGGTGAGATTTCACTAAGAAGTGCATCTTAATGTTTTGAATTGCGTCGAATGTCTGAAATGGAAAAAGCTTTCTTTAATCGGAAAGCTTTTTTGTTATTTATATTATTAAATCTATTTAGAACTAGAAGAAATCAGCAAATGATTGTTCAGTTTTATTTACGTAATCTAACATTGCTAATTGTATGATTATGGCCTTTGGTTAAGATCAAACTTGCTCTCTCTCTTGTTGGCAAGATGTTTTGTTTTAAGTTTAATCCATTAATTTCTTGCCAAATGGATGAGGCTATTTCTATAGATTCTTCTCTGCTTAATTTAGAATAATTATTAAAATACGATTCAGGATCAGTAAATGCCCCTTCTCTAAATTTCAAAAAGCGACTGATATACCAGTGTTTTAGTAATTCTTCTTCTGCATCAACATAAATAGAGAAATCTACATAATCTGATACAAAAACATTATGTGGATCATGCGGATAATCTTGATTGCTCTGTAATACATTCAATCCTTCAAGAATCAAAATATCAGGTTGCTCGATAACCTGTTTCTTATCAGGAATGATGTCATATACTAAATGAGAATAGACAGGCGCTGTCACTTGTTTCTTACCTGATTTTATATCAGAAACGAAAGAGACAAGGCTATGCATATCATAGGATTCAGGAAATCCTTTTTTCTTCATTATCCCGCGTTTTTTTAACTCTGCATTAGGTAAAAGAAAACCATCAGTAGTAATTAAATCTACTTTACGATGCTCTGGCCAACGCGTTAAAAGTGCTTGTAGCAAGCGAGCCGTTGTACTTTTACCAACAGCAACACTACCCGCGATACCAATAATATATGGAATTTTAGCGCTTCTTGTGCCAAGAAATTGCTCTAAGACGGCTTGACGGCGTAGGTTAGAGCTAATGTAAAAATTGAGTAATCTCGAAAGAGGAAGATAAATCTCAATAACATCATCAATGGAAATTTCTTCGTTAATTCCTTTTAAGTCTGCAATTTCTTTTTCTGTTAGCGTTAAAGGAACAGAGTCTCTTAACGTTGCCCAGTGCTTTCTGTCAAATTCTAAATAAGGGGTTATAAAGCGTTCTTTGTTATTCATAAGCCAACATCTGCCTAGTCTTCGCAGGTTGGACAGGCTGTTTAAAACACCCGTATCCGATAAAAAATAAACAGCATCATAACGAGTCATGCTTCATTGGCGTAGATATTTTTAAAATTTTTCTACTTTTTTTGACGCGAACTGAATAAATTTGTAAAAAAAGTATAAAAAATAGACATGGAAATTATTTTTTAGCGTAGACTAGTGAGTGCGTAATTAATTTTTTTTCTAAAAATTTATTAAATGCAATAAATTTAGGGCTTGAAAGATAAATTAGAATTTGAATTTATCTTGAATTGTTGTTGTCATTTTGGTCATTTTTTTCCTAAAAAATCAACAATTCAATCAAAAGTGAACAAAATCTAAGCAAAAGAACAAATATCGCAATTTTTTTGTTGCATCATGATGAAAGTCCTCCTAGAATGCGCACCACTTAGCCGGCATAGCTCAGTTGGTAGAGCAACTGACTTGTAATCAGTAGGTCCCGAGTTCGACTCTTGGTGCCGGCACCATTAAAATTTAGTTGGTGGGATACCCAAGCGGCCAAAGGGAGCAGACTGTAAATCTGCCGTCACAGACTTCGAAGGTTCGAATCCTTCTCCCACCACCATTAATTCCTTACTTAAGTGTTTTCAAATAGTAAACACTTGAGTAGAATACAAAGCTGATTTTAAGTCAGGTAGCCGAGTTCTGCGGGCATCGTATAATGGCTATTACCTCAGCCTTCCAAGCTGATGATGCGGGTTCGATTCCCGCTGCCCGCTCCAGATGTGCTGATATAGCTCAGTTGGTAGAGCGCACCCTTGGTAAGGGTGAGGTCGGCAGTTCGAATCTGCCTATCAGCACCACTCCTTCATGTTCTTGCCTCCCTGATTAAAATCTTAACAAGCAATAGCAAATCGCTAATTTACTTACTGCTTGGTTGATGTGGTGTAACCACCGATTCCGTGTCTTAGAGGGACAATTTAAATGTCTAAAGAAAAATTTGAACGTTCAAAACCGCACGTTAACGTTGGTACTATCGGCCACGTTGACCACGGTAAAACAACTCTGACTGCTGCAATCACTACAGTTTTAGCTAAAACTTACGGTGGTGCTGCTCGTGCATTCGATCAAATCGATAACGCACCAGAAGAAAAAGCTCGTGGTATCACCATCTCTACTTCACACGTAGAATACGATACTCCAACTCGTCACTACGCACACGTAGACTGCCCAGGTCACGCCGACTATGTTAAAAACATGATCACTGGTGCTGCGCAAATGGACGGAGCTATCCTGGTAGTTGCTGCGACTGATGGCCCAATGCCACAAACTCGTGAGCACATCCTGTTAGGTCGTCAGGTTGGTGTTCCTTACATCATCGTATTCCTGAACAAATGTGACATGGTAGATGATGAAGAGTTACTGGAATTAGTAGAAATGGAAGTTCGTGAACTTCTGTCTCAATACGATTTCCCAGGTGACGACACTCCAGTAATCCGTGGTTCAGCGCTGAAAGCACTGGAAGGCGAAGCTGAGTGGGAAGCAAAAATTGTTGAATTAGCAGAAGCACTGGATTCATACATCCCAGAACCAGAGCGTGCAATTGACAAACCATTCCTGTTACCAATCGAAGACGTATTCTCAATCTCAGGCCGTGGTACAGTAGTAACGGGTCGTGTTGAGCGTGGTGTTGTTAAAGTTGGTGAAGAAGTTGAAATCGTTGGTATCAAACCAACAGTTAAAACAACTTGTACTGGCGTTGAAATGTTCCGTAAATTACTTGACGAAGGTCGTGCAGGTGAGAACGTAGGTGTTCTGCTGCGTGGTACTAA
>NZ_PENV01000009.1:0-199594 GCF_003144375.1 Proteus genomosp. 4 str. ATCC 51469 | reverse complement strand
TGCCCATGCACTTATATTCTGCTTTTCAGTCTCGGTGAGTTCTTCGGGGGTTTTGCCATAAAGTGAGTGCGATAAAATACCCACTGTTTCCCCTGTCATTGCACCAGAGGCTTGTACTAAGGCATTCTCACCTTTTGCTAGAGCAAGACCGGCATTCAGTAAGCCGTGGGTAATGGTGCGCTGAATATCACTTTCAACACTGTTACCTTGAATTTGGTTTTTCACTTCATTGGCAAGATAAGGCGCGGAACCATTAGCAATCGCGGTAACAATGTTGTTGCCCATTACACCTTGCGTAAATGCGGTGATGGCTTGGATGGCACGGGTGTATTTCCCCCCAGTACCAAAGTCAGATTGGTTGGTATAATCCTGTAATGCTTGCTGGAAGAGGTGATTTTGAATATCACGCTCGGTGACGTTATCGTTGGTTTCTGAAAGGGCTTGATAGAGATTGTCGTAGGCCGTATCAGAAAGATTATCGAGTTTTGAATCAGCTTTCGCTTGGTTCGTGCCACGAATAGTATCAACCGTGGTTGCTAAGTCGATAACCTGCGCCCCAATTTCGCCCACTAATTGTTGTTTTTGTTGACGGTTTTGCTCTTTCTCTTTGTCGAAAATTTTATTTAACGTGCTGTGAGCATTATCGGTATCTTGGCTTAATTGTGCGATATCTTGCTGTTGATTATCGCTATCACGCACAATCCATGTCCCTTGTGATACCGCAGATTGAGTGGTGTTTTCAGCGCTGTCACTATGGTTGCCTGCCATAGCTAACGCATGGCCCATATTCGCCAGCATATTCCCTTCAACGCCACCTGAAGTACTTACACCACCAGATTGATGCTCAACTTTATATTCTGCGTAATTATGGATATCACTAAAGCCTAATGTACCTGTATCTAACTGATTATTTTTTGCATCGGCTTTACTGCTGATCACCGCACCATCAAGTTGGGTATGTTTACCCACGGTAAGATCAAATCCTTGATTGCCTGCAAATAAGCCGGTCTGTTCTTCCACTGAACGGTATTTACTGTCCATTTTATCGCGACTAAACGAGATATTGGCTGAACCTCCCGGTGTGCCCATCACATTGACACTACCACCCACACTTTCGCTCGATTGCTTCGATTTGTAGTCATCAATGGATTGCTGGCTTTCAAGGTGTAAATCCCCACCCACTTTCGCAATAACTTTATCACCTTGAGCTTGTGCGCCTTTTAGGGTTGTATCTTGACCACTTTGTAAGGTAAGAGTTTGCCCTGCATTTAGCGTCGTATTGGTATAATAAGTATGATCGCCCTCTTCAAATCCCTTACCTCGACTACCATTGGCATTAATGTTAACGCCAACACCGCCAGAGCCCACCGTCACACCAACGCCAACAGAAGCACTTTTACTTTCGTTTTTGCTGTCTGTTGTTTCTTGGTTTTGTGCTGACTGTAAAGTGATATCACGGGTAGCAATCAACGAGAGATCGTTGCCAGCTTGCAGTTCACTGCCCGTAACAGTGATATCGCCTGTTTCTTTGCCTGTTGCGGTAATAGAGAGGCTTTCACCTGCACTTAAACTACTGCCTTGAGCAATATTTCGTTGGTGTATAGTTTCTGATCCAGAAGAACTTTTACCATAAGAAACATTAGCGCCAATTAACGTTGTGCTTTCATTATCTGTACCTGATTGGGCATTATCTAACGCCACAGCCCCCACCGCTTGAGCACCCGAAAGCCCTGCTTTGATGCTTTGTAAGGTACTAATTTGGCTATCGTCGGCTTCTTTGGCGGCTTTGTATCCCGCAATAGCGCCATTAATGGCACTTCCTGCCGTACCGTTTAGGGCAACCGTCACACCACTTTGTTTACTTTTAGTTCGACTTAATTCGGTATAGCTATTTTCAGAAGAAGAAATATCAACAGAATCCCCAGTAAGAGATATCTCCTTTTTGGCAATCATTTCACTGCCGTCTATAGTGAGAGCATCACCCGAATTTATGTGAATATTACCTTCAGTACTGCCGATTACACTGCCTTTATAGGTAATCGCATCACTGTTATTCAGCTGTTCAAAAGTTGATTTCCCGACAGTAAAACCAATCCCCCCAGTACTGCCAATGCCTGATTTTTTGATCTTTTCTTCATAAGATTGGAACTCTAATTCTTGTGCCGTTGTTAGTGATAATTGATTACCTGCATCAAGATTAATATCTTGTGTTGCTATAATTTCACTACCTTGTGCCGTTAAATTATTGCCTGCAGAAACCGAAATTTCATTCCCTTTTAATAGAGAGCCTGTTGCTTGTTTATTATGAATTTCAGCATGCGTAGTGCGTGTTTCCGATGAACCAAACGATTTGTCTTTTGTGACACTATGGGCAATTTGATCAATTGAGGAGTAACCACTATTTAGCGAAATATCATTACCTGCATGTAATCCTAACAGTCCTGTGGCTTGAATATCTGTTGCCGTCAGATGAATATCCTCACCCGATTGCAATGTAATATCACCCGCATAAAGGCGAGAGCCTATCTCTTCTTGCGTCGTTTTATGCAGATAGTTTTTACTATCCCAATCTATATTTTCTTGGCGAACCGTATTGATAGTTCCTAACTCAATATTTTCACCTGCATTTAATAAAACTTGGCTATTACCACCGGCTAAAATATCTGTTGCCGTCAGTTCTAAGTTACGTGTTGCCTTTAATGCAATTTCGCCATCGGGCTCAGTTAAATAAATGGCAGCACCACGATTTATCCATTGATTAGTCTCGTCACCTTTTATTGTTGCAGTACTAATAAGAGAATCACCCGCTTGCAAATTAACACGACTCTGCCCTGCAATTTGGCCACCCTCATTTTTAATATCATGCAACGCTGTTAAATCAACCGTCTTTCCTTTTATAAGACCTTGGTTTATTAAATTATCTGTTGATGCTTGTAATCCATTTTTACTTAAAATAGTACCTTGGTTTTTCAGCTCTGGAATATTATTTAAAATAACTTCACTACCTGAAAGCAATGCGCCACTATTTTGCAAATCACCAGGTAATACTCTGGCATAAACTTGTGGCACCAACACTTTTTCAACAGAACCATTAGGTAAAGTGATTTCCCTGCTGGTTAATAGCACCATATCAGCCGTGATCATTGCCATTTGTTCTGGTGTTAGTGTTACACCCGGTTTAATACCAAACTCTTCACTAAAACGAATACCTGCATCCATCAATGCATGATATTGCTGCTCATTATCATTATGCCCATCTAAATATTGATTACCCGTTAATTGAATAATTTGATCGCGTACTATGCGTTGTTCATAGAAACCATCACCAATACGTTTATGTGTGTTATTGTGATCAACCGATAATGCATTCTGCATATAATCTGAGCTTAACCACTCTCTTTTATTGGTAAAACGAGAGTCTGTTTCAACAATATATTGACTATCCGTTCCTTTATTTAAGTTAAATAAACGATTCTCAGGTAATTTCAATATTGGCGCTACTGTTTGAATATTAACCTCAATAGTTTTATTTTCGGTTGGTTTATCCAATTGAGGTACTGTAATAATTTTACCAATAGGTTGTTGCACTAAAGGCTGTTTATCTACATATTTTATTTCAGGTAGGGTTAAATTTGGCTGATTAATTTCAGTCTGTTTAATTTCAATAATAGATGCTTCATCACCTAGTTTTAAAACTTTATTTTCAGCCGTTTTTTGCTCAATAGTTTCATCAAGTTTTTGGGTCTCGATCTGCCCTGATAAGATAAAATCATTTTGTTCAGTTAATAAATTATCTTTATGTTGTGTTAATGACAATTCATTAGCTAATTTTTCGGTGCCTTTATCTAAGGTAATAGAAGCAATATTTTCAGTATGAACATCAATACTCTTTTCTTTAATATTTAAAAGACCAAATTTTGGCTTAGCCGATATAATAACTTCATCAGTTTTACTTGCTTCTGGACGTTTATCTGACGTTTGATTACTGTTTTCTTTATATTCTAATAAGCCCAATGGCAAATCAGTAACCACCTCAAATGGCCCATAATGAGTACTTGAAGTCGAACTGCTTTTTTTCTTACGTCCAGCTTTACGCTTACCTGGGCGTTTATGCTTTATTGCTGTACCTTCATGGTATTCAATATGTTGTCCAGCTGTTTCCTGATTATTAATATGCATTCCATCAATAATCAGTTTTCCACCTGCAATAATATGACTATCTACATTGTTTAAATTATCACCTTTTAGTGTAATATCTTTACCCGCTAATATTAATGCAGGATCACGGTGTAATAATTTAGATTCTTCTGTAATGATATTATATTTAAATTCATAAAAATCTTTATATTGTCTACCATTAATATTTAATAAATGTTCACGAGTGTTTATGTTGTACCAAATTTTTTCATCATCAGCGTCAAATTTATCACTACTGTAATCAACACCAAATTGATACATTGGAATTTCAGACACTTTTTCAGGATCACTTATTTTTAAATAGAGATCACGATTATTAATTTCTGAAACATGAGCAAATAAATTCCCATTTGCTTCAATTGATGCACTTTCATTATTAAGGACATCAGCAGCGATACTTTCTGACAGATTTTTGGTATCAAAACCCGCAATTGCCATATCATCGCCACTATAAATCAGGGCATGATTACGATTATTTATCTTATTACTGAAAAGCTGTAAATTTTCACGAGATGCTAATACGGGTGCAATCTCATCAAGTTTCGCACTATTATCAAATTGCTGACTTTTTATATAAATATTATCGCCATATATACGACCACCAACTTGGTTATAGATTGTCGTTGCAACTAAGGAAAGATTTCCCCCGAAGGCATCAATCAATCCTGTATTGTGCAGATTATCTGATACTGTAATCGCCAGATTTTTAGCACTCACTTCACCATTACGTTTTTCATACTCATCAACACTTCTTGCAATACGCGCTGTAACGATCTCATTATTTTTTACAGGTTCATAATTAGTGAAGCTCGTTGCTTGCAGTGAAAGTTGCTCACCTGCATAAATAAATCCACGATTATCAATTTCTTGTTCTGAAGAAAATATTAATGAATCTTGAGCTTTAATTGTGGCATTTTCATCTAATACAAAAGCATTCTTGAGCTGAATTTCACTTTTACCTGCCGAGATAACGTCACCATCACCTGTTAAATTTTCAGCCCATAAACGAAGCTGTGCCGTTGCAGCTAACAGCCCTTTTTTATTATCAATGGCTAAGTTATTTTTTGGTGATCCACCTATAGTTAATTCATTTGCGGAAATCAAACCACTTTGATTATTTAGTTTTTCCGCTGGTATTAATTTTAATAATTCACTCGCCTGAATAACACCTTGATGGTTAAGAAGTTCATTAGTTGAAATATGAATATTACTTGCCTTTAATCCTAATTCATCATTTTGAGTTTGTTGGTTATCTAGTTTCTGAGCATTGATGACTAATAAGCCTTGAGATTGAACTTGTCCTAATTGGTTATTAAAACCTTGCTCCAACGTAATATTTGTATTATTTCCGCTAACAATACTTCCGTCTTTATTATTTACACTACTTCCTTGAATAATAATATCTTTTTGGGATAATAACGTTCCTTGTTGATTATCTAATGCTTGTTGATTTAATTGAATATTTAGCTCTTCAATGGCTTGAATATAGCCTTTTTGATTATTTAAAGTACCAACATTTAATTGTGTTTCCGTACCACTAATGATGCTACCTTTAGTATTGATTAGTGTTTTTTTATTGGTATTTATTGATAACTGATTATCGGACTGTAATAATCCTTCTGTATTATCTAATTTTTGAGCATTAACGTTTAAAGTCGATTTTGCATATAACGTACCTTGATTATTCTGTAAATCAGCACTATTAATCGTTACTGTATTATTTGCAGTAATGCTACCGTATTGATTATCTAATATTCCACTTTTTAGCCAAATATTATCAGAAGAAACTAAATTGCCTTCACGATTATTGAATAAAAAATCACCATGATTTATTTTTAATAAACCCAAAGATGATATTTTCCCTTGGAAATTATTTAATTGGGGAGTTGTTAAATCTGTTTTTCCTCCAACAGTAACTAATCCCTGTTGGTTATTAATTTTTTCAAGGCTAGTTAGATCTAAATTTCCTACTACTGAAATTAATCCTTCCTGATTATTAAGTTGTTTAACTTTCAGGTTAAGATCATCTTTAGCAACAATACCTGCAGTCGCTTTATTTTCAGTATTATTTAATTCGCCATCAGCATAAATTGTTAATGCTTTTCCCGCATAAATCAGACCTTGATTATTATTAACATCTTTTGTTTGTAATTTCAGCTTATCACTATTACTTGCAATAGTGCCTTTTGTGTTATCGAGTTGTTTTGCTGTAATATCAGCATATTGATTAGAAGCAATCTTTCCAAAGTGATTAATCAAATCACCACTATTTATAACCAGTTTAGCTAAGGTACTTATTGTTCCATTTTGATTATTAATTTTTTGTTGTTGTGCTTTAATGATTAAGTCATTTTTCGCAGTAATTACACCTTTCTTGTTTTCAATTTCTGCTGTGGTCAGATTTAACTTACCATATTGACTACCAAGTTGTGCTTGGTTATTAATCAATTTACCACTTGTGATATTAACGTTATCGTCCGAAACTAATCGTCCTTGAGTATTAATTATATTACCCGTTTTTAGTATCAACGGACCTTTACTAATAATGCCTTTAGTCAAAGTTTGGCTGTTATCTAATTGATTATTTTGAGTATCTAATGAGAAAGAGCCTGCCGAATAAAGTGTCCCTTTTTGATTGTTTAGTGCTTGTGTTACTAATTTAAGGCCATTAGATTGACTGGCAATTTCACCATTTTGATTATTCAATCCAAGGCTATTAAGTAATAGTGATTTTGCAGAAAATAGATATCCAGATTGATTATTTAATTTCCCTGTAAATAAATTAAGTGTGCCTTGGCTAATCACTCCAGCATTAGATAAAGTGTTACTATTATCAAATTCATTATCTTGAGTATTAATAGTTAGATTATTATTAGCACTAATTAATCCATTTTGATTATTAATAGCTAGACTTTCAATAGAAACACTCTCTTGTTGGCTCCCAATTTTCCCTTTTTTGTTGTTAATATCTTGAGTAAAAAGAGATTGTTTTGTCGTCGATATTACTTTTCCATCTTCATTAATAAGATCACCTACATGGATCGTTAACTCTCCTTTGCTAACAATACCTCCACTCTCTTTTGTATGACTATTATCAAGATGTTGATCATGGGTGTTAATTTCTACATTATTTATTCCCGTGATTAAACCTGAATTATTAATTACTTCACCACTATTGATAGTGATATTGTCAGACTGGCTAACTATTACACCCTGCTGATTATCTATTTTCTGTTTGTGGGTATTAATATCTAATAAGGAAAAAGCACTTATTAATCCTGAAGAATTGAATAATGATTGGCTATCTACTATTAATTTTCCAGCTTGGCTTGCTATTGTACCTTGCTGATTATTAATTTCATTAAAAGTTAGTTGATTGTCTTTTTTGGCGATCAAACGCCCCTGTTGGTTATCAAAATTTTTCGCTGTAATTTCAATATTACCATGGCTAATAATACCTAGATCATCAACTGTTTCATTATTACTGAGTGACTCTTTTAGTATTATTTTGAGTTCTTCTGATGCGTAAACTAATCCTTTGTTATTATTAAGCTGATTTCCTGTTAAGGTTAGATTATTTTGTAGACTAGCAAGTTTTCCTTGTTCATTATTTAATATATTAAAAGTTATCTTTACTAAGCCTTCAGCACTTAAGTTACCTTGCACATTAAAAATATTACCTGCATTTAATAATAAATTTCCTTTAGTCAATATCCCCTTATTATTCTCAGTATCGCTGTTGTCAATATCATGACCTTGAGTATTAACAAGCATATTCTTAAGAGAATAAATTAACCCAGATACATTATTTATAGCCGTTGAGTCTACTGTTAACAGACCATTATCAGCAGATATAATTCCATTATTATTAATTATTTTTTGCTGATAAGCATTAATATTCAGGTCAGTTTTAGCAATTAAATGACCTTTTTCATTATTTAATTCACCACTTTTTAAGATAATATTCTTTTGACTAACAATACCACCACTTTGGCTAGTATCAGTATTATTAATACCATATTTATTTGTATCTAATGCTAAAGTATCTTGTGCTGAAATAACGCCATAACGATTATCAATTTGATAGGTATTTAGTGTTACTGATGATTTTTCACTCCCTAAACGCCCTTTGTAGTTAATTAAATCACCCTTTGATAAAAGACTAACACTATTTTTCCCAATAACTTGACCTAATGTATTATTAAATTGTCCACTATTTTCGATCCTAACACTATCACGTCCTTCTATTTTTCCTTCTGTATTATCTATATTATTATCGGAAGTTACTGTGATAGTTTTATTTGAGGAAATCTGCCCTTGAGTATTATTTAGGATTTTTGTCGTGATATCTAAAGAATGAATACTGGATATTTGACCTTTTTGGTTATTTAAATCTCCATTACTCGTGATATTAATTGCATTCTTACCAACTAATTTACCTTTAGTATTATCTATTTCACCACTTTCAATCGTAAGGTTATGCTTGCTAAAAATTTGGCTACTACTTTGTTGGCTTTGATTACTTAAATTTTCACCTTGTGTATTAATATTAATATCATAAGCGCTGATTGAGCCATCATCATTATTTATTGCTTTACTAGTAATAGATAAATTATTATTTAGACTACCCAAAATTCCTTGTTGATTAATCAGATCATTGCTTTCTAATATTAATTTGTCACCAGAAACAATACGTCCTTTAGTGCTATCGATATTTCCACTTTTAATCGTTAATAAACCATGTGTTTCAATACCTTGGTCATTTTCTTTCGTGAAACGATTAGTCAATTTATCACTTAACGTTAATAGTAAATTTTTAGAAGAAAAGAGATGACCTTGAGTATTATCTAACGATAATCCTTTAAGTGTTAAACTCGATAATTCACTAACAATTTTACCTGTATTATTTTTTACAGCTTGGGTAGTTAAGTTTATTGCTTGCTTAGCAAGCAATTGCCCTTGTTGATTATCAAGCTCACCACTTTCTAGTGTTAACTTCCCTTGACTAACAATACCACCACTCTTTTTTGTTTCACGATTATTGATTATTTGCTGATGGCTATTAATTGTTAAATCTTTACCTGTAATAATTAACCCTTGTTGATTATTAATTTCACCCGTTTTTAAATCTGCACCTTCAGTTAAACTTATTTTCCCGAATTGGTTAATCAAAGTAAATTTACCTGTATTCAGATCTAACGTTTTTCCATCAATAATACCTTGTCCGTTATCTAGCCCTTCTGTTGTTAACAATACGGCTTTTCCGCCAATATTACCTTTATGGTTATCTAAAACCCCCGTATTTAATTGTAGTTTTTGACTAGCCTGAATACCTTGATTATCTTGTGTATCCTGATTAATAAACTTTTGTTTATTAGTATTTATTGTAATATTTAATGCGTGTATTAATCCTGAAGTATTATTCCAGCCTTGAGTTTCAGCAGTAAAATTCGCCTTAGTTGCTATTTGCCCTTTTAGGTTATTGACTGTTTTGGCTTGTATGTCAATGGTTTTGCTGGCATTAATAACACCTTGAATATTATTGATATTTCCTGTTAGTAAATTTAATGCAATACGGCTAATTATACCGCCTGAATGCTGGGTATTTTGATTATTTAATGTATATCCTTTGGTATCAATCCACATATTACTTTCAGATTGGATACTGCCTTCACTATTATCGATACCTTTTGCTGTAAAATGGAGCGTATCTTGAGCGAGAATAATGCCTTTTTTATTATTAGCTTCGTTATTCAGCGTTATATTTAATGTGTTCGCACCAATTTCACCTTGCTCATTTATCAATCGACCAGCTTGAAGTTGACTATCTTCAGACGTGATTATCTTACCTGAATGATTATTCAGCTCATTCATTAAGGTAAGTGAAATATTTTTTTTAGCCTGTATAAGACCTTTGGAATTATCTAATTGACTTGCATTGATTTTATTCTGGGCAGTTGCAATTAATTTACCTTCAGTATTGATCAAATTTTGTTGTGTTGTTATAGCAAGATCATTATTTAATGTTCTGATTTCGCCTTGATTATTATTAATTATACTTGCTTTAAGCGTTAACTGATCCTGAGTCTGAATTTTGCCTTGTTGATTACTGAGTGTTTGTTTAACTGTAATAAAGGTTGTTTTATCACCTGTTTGCTTTAAGGTCGCATTATCATGATTCAGATTAGTTGCAGTAATAGTTATATTATCAGCCTGCGTTGTTGCTTTTTCTAAATCAAGCAGTTGACCTTGTAAAGATAAGTCGCCCGCTGATAATAATGTTCCCTCTCTTCCAGAAAGATGTTGGGCTTCTATAGCTAATAGCCCTTGTTTAGGTAAAGAAATAATACCTTGCTGGTTATTCAGTTCTGTTGCTTTTACTATTAATTGATTCCCTAGACTTTGAATATTTCCTTTTTGGTTGTTTAATATTTGGTTGTTAAACGTCAGCACACCTTGTGCATTAATTTCACCTTGTTGATTATTTAACTCATTTGCATTGAAAGATAATTCACGAGAGCCTGTTTGTGTAATTTTCCCCTTGGTATTATCAATCAATTGAGGTGCTGTAAGTGAAACTGTCTCACCTTTAATTTCACCGTGGCGATTTGAGATATAAGTACCCGCATCAAGCACTATATTTTCAGCATTAACCTGAGCTGAGTCAGAAGTTACATGGCTTTCTGTCGCTTTTACTTGCAGTGATTTACCTTGAGTATGACTATTTGAAAGATCAATACTCTTGGCATTAAAAGCAATATCACTACTACTTAAATGTTGACCCGCAGAATTTAATTCATCCTTTATATTTAATCTCAACGTTGCAGATTTTGAGATATTACCGTTATTATCAACGCCAGCACCTAACTGACTTTTTTTCTCTGCCAAATAATTTTTAGCATCAATCTGAATATTTTCTTGTGCAAGAAATTTACCTGCTTCCGTTTGAGAAACAGTTCCTTTTGCATCAACTTGAATATTATTTTTAGCTTGTAACGTACCACTATTTGCTAAATGGTTTTCAATAGTAACATTTAGGTTTTGCTTACCAACGATAGATCCCTGATTGTTAAGGCTCGTTGTTTTTATATCTAATTCTGAATAAGATTGGATTTTACCACTATTAACTAACTTCCCATTTTCATTAAGAGTTAAACCACCAATATCAGCACCAATGTCTCCAGCATTATGTACACCTACACCATGTTCAGTACCAACAAGCTTTATTTTATTAGCATACATACCACCAACCAGTGCAACATCGATTGCATAGTCAGTTTGTTTTTCAGCCTTGTCATCCTGATTTACAATATTACCTTCGTTATCTAATATATTTTTCCCTGTGGTAATTTCTAATTTATTAGCTTGAAGACGTGAGTTTACTTCTACCGCTCGCGCTAAAATACGCGTGTAATCACTCGCTGTATCATTTAATCCATTTCCTGAAATAACAATTTTACCATTGTTAATTTCATATCCAGTAATTGCACCATCTTGCGTTAGTGCATTACCGGCAACTAATGTGGTATTTACTGCATTAATAAAGCCACAACCTTGGCAACTGATCCCCGCTGGGTTCGCGATAATAATTTCAGCACGTTGACCTGCAACCTCAATAAAACCATTTAATTGGCTTGGATTTTGGCTATTAACTTCATTTAAAATAACTTTAGCTTCACCTTTAACTAACCAAGGGTTACCGGTTACCATGCCCGCTAATTGAGTTTGTGTATCTTGCAGACTGTTATTTAAAATTGCACCTTTATTATCAACATCAAACTGCGTAAATTGATTACGAGAAACACCATGTTGATTCGGTTGCTGAATGTTAACTTGAGCAATTCCATTACTTGTTTGTAATACCGTTGCTTGTTGATTTTGAGGCGCATGTTGATCAGCAATAATTTGACTTGCTTGTGCTGAAAAACTCACTAATCCCTGCATTAATAGTAAAATAAAGGCCACACTATTAAGTGATGTACGAATAGGCGATGAAATAATATTATTTCGTTTATTATTTTCACCACTTGATTTAGTTAATTCAGAAACAACAACCATTAATTGTCGAGTACGATTATAAATAACACGATAACATAATTTATTCATATGTAAGTTCCTTGTCAAAAAGACAATAAAATTTCACTTAATTATTATTTTTTATTTAATATTTGAGTTAATACTGTGTTTTAATAATTAAAGTTAATACTAAATCCTAAATTAACATGATCTGTTTTAAATCCATCTGGCTTAGATAATGGTGTGCCAATAAACGAATCATATTTTATTGTGGATGAAAATAACGAACCTTTTATACCCACAACACCACCAGCAAGATGTTTACCTAATAATCGAGGGTTATCCGTATTTGTTTTTAACTCACCATAGTCCGCACCAAGGTAAATAAACTGTTCTGTTGCAGGATATCGCCAACTCAATGTGTTTTGTAAAAACCAACCTTCATTTGCGCTGAGCGTTCTTTCACCATCAAATCCACGAATAGACCAACGATTACCAATTGCAAATTGGTCAATGGGGGTTAATGCATCGTGTGTCATTTGTTTACGATAGCTTGCTTGGTATTTAAATTGCTGTTGGCCAATAGATATTGGAATATCTAATTCAGCGCGCCACGTTAAAATATTCGCTTTATCTGTTGCATAGTAATTATCAAGATACTTTTCTTCGTAAGCCGCCATTGAACCAAACCAGCGAGTTCCTTTTTGGTAATTTATACTACCGTCCAAAGTCCCAAAGCTAAAATATTGACGATGCGAGAGATTCACTAGCCAATGACTCACTCGCCGGCGTTGTATTTCAATTTCGGTATTATCAATATAATTTCGTAATACTTTAGCTTGAACACTATAACGTAATGTTGTTTTACTATTTTGATTACGAAAGAGAATGTATGACACACCTGCATTAACGCTATCACTTTCTCCTGAATAGAGAATATCTTTAATATGGCCTGCTACAGTCTGAGAGTAATCATATTTCGAGGCGTTAATATCGAATAACCAATAGCCAAAAGGCACTGAATAATGCGCCATAATATTTTGATTATTCTTACTACCAACAAAGTCTAAATCACGTTCTGTTGATAAATAAAACAAATCACTCAGCGCTAAAGGATTATCTAGTGCTAACATTAAACCACCTTGATAACGCCCTGTTGCAGGTGATCCGGCATCATTTATCCACAATGAAGTATGCCAGAAACGAGATTGTTTTCGCTTTATCACAATATCGCTTTCACCTGCATTTTCACCTGGCTTTATTTCCATTTCTGCACTAACAACCGGTAATCGTTGCAGATTTTCTAACCCTTGTTCAATATCTCGCAAATCGAGTAGTTGTTTTTTATGTGCAGGCATACTGGTATACAGCAAGGCGTATTTATCAGAGTCATCAGTAAACTTAACATGGCGAATAATGCCGGGAACTATTGTTAGATATAAAGTTCCACGACTAATATCTTGTTCAGGTACAACAATACGCGTGGTGATCCACCCATGCATTAATAACCGATTTTGCATACGAGTCACTAAAGCGTTTATTCCTTTTACCCCCAAACATTGTCCTATAAATTCAGTTTTAAAAAGGGGTAAATTAACCCAATGGGGAATAACTTCGGTATTTGTTATTTCAATGTGCTCTATTTGGAAGCAAAGTTTTTCTTCTGTTTTATTCTCTGTTTCTTCATATTTGCTAATATCAAAATATATATTAGGTATTTCAGGTGTTAATTGTTGGTAAAGCGCTTCTTGTTGACGTTGATTATGCTGTTGTTGCTGATTAAAGATTTCCGTCGCTTTTTCAGAAGCATCAGCTGAAGATATGGGAGTATTAAAGAGCGTAAAAAACACCCATAAATTTAAAAAGAGTATAATTTTTTTCATATTGTGCAATAAATAGAGTGTGTGATTTTAATTGTATTTATTTAGGGTACATCTAATCTTTAACATTATTGATATTAAAATATATAAAGTAAATATCAAAAAATGAATAACAAATAAAATACCGTAACCTTGACAATGTAAAGATTAAAAAAATCAACTTATGTTAAACAATTAGCCTTATGTAATCACAAAAATTACTTAATAAATTAATTAATGTTAATCTTAATAAATTATAAAAATTAAAATAAATTTTACTTTAAATTAAATTATAGTCATTTATTTAGTTTAAATAACTTGAATTAAAATAATTTATTTATTATTGAAATATTTATTCAAGTTAAAATAAAACCTTAAATTAAATAAGTGGAAATAAAAATATCTTCCATAAAAAAAGTGGATACTAAGATCCACTTTTTTCTTTTTTAAATTACTCTATTTATCCACGGACAAAAATATTCACATCCACTTTTCCGCGATATTCACCTGCTTTTGTACCCTCTGGTTTACAAAGAGCCCATTTGATACCAAATATATCAGGTTGATTATTTCCCATATTGGTTCCACTTAGCTCAATATCTGTATTATTGAACTTTAATAAGTTGTTATTATTTTCATCAGCACATTTTAAATTCGGTGTTGAAGTTTGCTTATAAGGCAATCCTATAACCCAAGGCTTTTTGTTAGATACAGTGCCATTAATAGGTGCTAAGACTAATTTATTTACATTACTTGGATCTAAGCTTCCCTCTTTAATCACCGCTGACATATTTACAGGGTTACCTGTACCGCCACAGGATAATGTAAATACAGAGTCTTTAATGACTTCATTTGTAAATGTCATATTTTCATTAATTTGTTGATTAGATACACCTGTAACAGCACAAGAACGTTTTACTGTTACATCTGCAATTACGTTAACTTGTGCAAAAAAGTCACCAGCACCAATCCGGCCAAAACTACCTACATAAAAAGGAGTGCCTTTATACGTTAACTTACCAGGCGTTAAATTAGCATCAATATAAACAGGAAATGAACTTGGTGTTGTGACACTAACAACTTTTGAACCGCCACCAGGAACTGTTGCTGTCGCATAATTATATGGCACAAAACATACATTAATATCAGATGATTCTTTATCAACAAGATTAGTGTTCACCTGAAAAAATTGTCCTGAATAAGCACTTTGATAATTAGAACTAAAACTAGATAAACTAACATTGAAGTTAAACTGTGGTGTTACATATACTGCAGTCCTTGAATTATTGGCATGCGTTAACTTCAGGCCATATTTATTAGTTTGCCCAGGAACTTTAGAAACAAATGTAGCGTCACATCTCGTTTTTGACTGACTTAATGAAATAATCGCATACTTAGTATCCCAAGAAGAGTTACTGCTATCATCATAAACAGGGCTCCCAGGAAAACTACTAGTCCCAGTCAATGTACCATTTATATATTGAACTTGAGTGGGACTAATATTCATATCAATCACCCCAGTTAAGTTTAATGTCATCGCACCCATATCTGTTCCAGCTAAAACATTAAATGACGAAGTCATTAATACTGACGTCAGTGATGCCATCATTAAATTACGCATTTTCATTGTTATGCATCCACCTATAAAATAAGGGTTATTTTTATTGGCAAGAAAGAGATAAAATTCTTATTGGTTGCTTGCTATTGACTTCAATATTACTTAAGCCACTATATGAAACGTTGCAACTTTGTTGATTTTTATTACCCCATTTCACTAACAGCTTGCCATTATCAGGAAGTCCACTCATATAAAGCTGACCATTTTCACCAACAATACCTGTATTCAAATCATTAGGATTATCAGCATCAATTAACGTAGCAATAGCGCCAAATGGGACAACACTTTTGTTCTGAGAAAGATTTAAAATAGCTTGGAAGCCAATCTTTGTTTTAAAGGTAACCTTAACAATAGCGCCTTTTGTCGGAACTACATTTTGAGATGTGGATTGTAGAGTCGTATTATCAGGCAATGTATTAACATTTAATGCGATTGTATTTTGGCGATATTCTGTAAGATATGGTGATAACGCATATCCTTGTCCATTTATCGCACCATTTCCTGAACTTAATTCAGTGCCTTTTGCTCCAGGTGCTTCAACAATGGCCATACTACTTCCCATACTTCTACCCAGCAATAAACCACCTGAATGTAAAAGCAAACCACCATTCATGCTGCCATTAACGTTATAATAGTCACTTGAATAATTATAATTTAGAGAGGATGTACCGTAGTTACCTGAATAATTAGCATATGCTGAGCCATTATTAGATTGGCCTTGGTTAGCCCAAGATTGAGAAACACCATAAGATAAGGAGTTATCAAATGCACTGCCAGATAAACCAACTTGCTGGTTAGTTCTTCCATTATTATCATGGTTTATCATGTAAGTGCTATTAAAATTACTGAGCGCAGGCGAATTACTAAATACACTAAATGGAACGCTCACATTAAAACTAATTTGCCTATTTTCAGGCCAGCTATCATCTGATTTTATTCTATCAATACTGTAATTAACACCAAAGTTAATACCATGGATATTGCCATTATAGCCTGTCGTAAGTTGGGTAACATTCTTATCTTGTTCCCAATAATTATAACGGCTACCAGATAAATAAATACTACCGTACTTGCCTAATGATTGTGATAATGACGTTGTAAAACGACTTTTTTCTCGTTCACCTAACCACGGTGAAGTACCGTCTTTTAACCGATAATCTTCAGTATTAAATTGATTAAAATCGTAATAATCTTTAGTTGAAAAACGTAATGCCGTTAAGTCAACAGAGGTTCCTGTTGTGGTCATATTCTTAGAATAACGGAATCGATAAGATTGCCCATTTTGGGAGCCTATTGTATTAAAATCAGCATGAGCATGTGTGATATCTGTAGACAGAGCACCCCAATTACCTAATGAAATTCCTATCCCAGAAGAAATAGCGTAATAATCTTTCGCACCTAATAACCCACCATAAAGAGTGACATCATGAGGTAGACCATAAATACCACTGGCAAGCAGAAAATCTGCTTTTTTAGAACCAACCGTTGTGCCGCCATCAAATCGCCCAGTACTAATTTCATATTTCCAACCACCCGGTCTTAACATTACGGGTAATGATGAAAAAGCAACTGTAAATGTCCTTTCTGAACCATCTTCTTCTTTCACTGTGACATCCAAGTTCCCTCCTGAGCCACTCGCGTAAAGATCTGTTATTTTAAATGCGCCGGGTGCAACATAAGTTTGATAAATGACATTCCCATTTTGTCGGATAGTAATTTGGGCATTAGATTGAGCAATCCCACTCACATCTGGAGCAAAACCTTGTTGACTCGCTGGCAACATCTGTTCGTTAGAAACTAAACGCATACCTTTCATTGGTATACTATCAAAGACATCATTTCCGGTTGTAGTTTCACCAATAATAAATTCCGAGCGTAAAGAATAAAGATTACGAGAAAGATATGTATTAGAAAATTTATTACTATTATTACTTTGAGTCTCTACATTATTTGAATTTCGGGTATAAGTCTGTGTCATTGTCGAACGTAAACGCCAATCATAAAGATTAAAACCAGCTCTTAGTTGAGCAAAGAAATTATCATTTTTTTGTTTTCCATTATTATTAACTTTATCAAAATGGCTATCGTTAGAAGAATGTCCTCCACTAAACATATAATTGATAAACATGGCAGAAACACCACTATCAAAAGAAGCTGGATCAATATAGCCAACGGCATCATTGGACATAACAATTTGAGGAAAACTAGTGATTAGTTTTAATTCTGATAAATTTACTTTTATTAATGCGTCAGGAATATATTCATTAATATCATAAATCACTTGATCGCTTTTTAACATGTTTAACTTAGGTATTACTTTAGTATTAACACCTAATTCATCTAATAACTCTCTGGTTATTTCAGGCACCACTTTATTATTAGGCCCTTTTACCAAATTAATGATGAACTCACCATTGTTATTATTATTGACATAAACTAATAAAGATATTTTACCTTCAGGTAATGCATCTTTTTGTGAAAATTGGCTTAAATCAATTTCATTTGCAGATGCACCTAATTGTCCATCAAGTAAAGCGGGATCAAAATAATCCTCTGCAAAAGAATTAAATGAGAACAAAATAAGTGATGTAAAAAAACTGTATCTAAACATTGCCATTGATTTATTCATTTTTACACTCTTAATATTTAGCTTTATAAAAACATATATTTTTATAAATTTATTAATTTACTGTTTTCATTTTTTCATCTAATGGGAACATAAACTCATCTAATACTTGCCAATGAATAGATGTAATATTTTTTTCATTCAAAAATAAGTATTCTTGCGTACCAAATGGAGGTACGTTTTTCGATAACTCTTGCAGTTCAATCTCTTTTCCATTTATCTTTATTGCGTTAAAAGCTAAATAAATAGGTGAATCATTTTTAGCTATTATTTTATTATCATCAATTGAAAATGATAATTTTTTTTCTGCATCTTTTATTTTTATACCTTCAAGAGATTTTGGCCGATAATAGACTTTAAAGTTTAATGCTCTAATAAAGTTCATCTGCACATTTGGAGTTTCTTCAGATGTGGATGGTATTAATCTGAATTGAGAAATATAAACACTCTCTCTATCTGTTGGTAATACACTTTCTGAGCCAGTAAACTTAATTACCCATTCATAGTATTCTTCAGGTTCTATTTTTTGTAACAGAGGAGTTAAAATAAAAGGAGGATTCTCTTTTTTATCAATTAATTGTAAACCCGTAGATTCATCTAACCATCTCATACTAGCTTGAACGAGATACGCTTTTTTTTCATTATTTCTTAAGCCGATAGAAATACTTTTACTACCTTCATTATATGTCATTCTTTGTAATGAAAATTCAAATGCATTATTAGCAGACCATGCCAATTGGCAATAAAAAAAAACCAATATCAAAGTAATAATAGAAAAAACACGACTATTTAAAACGTTCATTTCATTAGTCCTTATATTCGAATTCTTTTGATAACTCACCATAGTCGTTAATTACATGCCAACTAGCTTCTTTTATTGATACCTCTACCAATTCAGTTTTACTATAAGGTGCTAACAAGAAAGTTTTGTTATATTTTTCATTATTAACTTTAATTGATGTTAATGTCATATAATATTGAGTTGGGTTATCTAAAAACCATTTTCCTTCCTGTTCTTTAATAGAAATTTTTTTGTAATCTTGTTCTGAAGGCCTTGCTATATTTTCAGGTCGATAAATTACTTTAATCACAAAATTAGTTATTAATACTAATTTTGATTCCTGTGATTCACTCTCATTAGGTCGTTTAGTAGAGGGTATAATTTTTGTATTCAAATAAAAGAGTGATTCTTTGTCATTAGGTAAATCTTGAGTATCTTTTAATAAAATACGTAAAGATGATACGCTCTTGTTTTCTAAACGAAATACAGGAGGAGTAACGATAAAATTAGATGACAAATTTCCATCAATTTTTTCAGTAACGCCAGCTTGTATTAAATAAGGTTGATTATCATCATTAGAAATATATACACTTTCACTTGAACTACCTTCAGAAAAAATAACGCGTGTTTTGCCTAAACTAACCCCTTGAGCGTTAGCATTACAATAACTAAAAGCTAATATTAAAATAATGGAAACTTTTATAATAAATTTATTCATATAATATCTTAATCAACGATATACGAAAAAGTTAGCGTTGCTGAAAACTCTCCAGATTCGGGATCACAAACTGTGGGATCTTTGCATTTGACATAGGTATAAAGTGTTTTTTCTAATTTATCTTTACTTATGTTATTCCAAACCGTATCTTCAGATTTAAAAAAATCCGCATTAGTATTAGATTGAGCAACATTATTTTTACTAGATACTCTGATACCAAAACTTTTATTGAGATCATCATTAAAAGTAATCGTATTTAAAGTGCTTTTTGCCTTCATCGTCACATAAGTATCAAAAAAGTCATTCGTTTTACAATCACTCAGCAATACCTTTATCGGGATAGGTTCTATAAGATTATTTTTAATTTTATTCGACTGAATACTGCCAAAATCAACTTCATTGTTACTTGTTCCTGAAACTGAGAGCTTGCAGGTCTGTTTATCAATGGTCACTTTAAAGTCAAATTCAATACTTTGAGCACTAAAACTAATAAATAGTGCTGGTGTAATAAATAAACTTAACAAACTCCTTTTCAATAGAAATATATTCATATTTACTTTCTCAAGGTTGTATAAGTGTTAATGCTAATATTGCTTTTAGCGTACCGGGATTAACCGCTGAACTGTCTTTCTTAACGAGCTCGACTTCAAAATCTTTATTTTTATTACCATTTCCAGTTGTAATATAAACAGAACTTGTTCCAGCACTAAAATTAACTAAAGAACAATGCTCACCTTTACAATCGTATAGAGCAAAACCCGCATTAGTTGGATTATTCACTGGCGATATTTTGTTATTTGCAATTTGTGTTCCTGATCCCGCTTTTATAATAACTTCCATATCAGGTGTTTCATCAACATAATCTTGGCAAAGATAATTAACTGAAAAAGGTATTTTGTTTTCCTTTTTTACACCTATTTCATCAACATTTTGCATTAATGTTGATTGAGAAAATTTCACCGCTTGATCTGATAAAGTAAAAGCACACGTTCCTTTTGTTACTGAGCCTTTTACTATTACAACCGCAGAGTCATCAACAGCACTATATCCATAAAAAGAGATACAAGTTAATAATGCGCCCAATACAATTGGTTTAAAATGTGGCTTTATGTTCATTAAATCCACCTAAATCATCTATTGTACGCCATTGAACACTTCCTTTAGTTACACCTGTAGGTAAGGCATACTTTATCGAACTATAAGGCGCGATCATGGCATTGTTATTGGCCAAACTAACATCTAGCTTTATATTGTTGACAGAGAACCCAGCAAAATTGACGTAATAAGGGGAATTATTGACTACTTTTAATTGTTTTCCTTCCACACTAAATCCTAATTTCTTTTGCGCATCCTCTGATGTCATCGGTAAGTTTTTAGGTCGGTAGAAAAGCTTTATGACATTATCAAATCCAACACTTAAGCCCGCTGTGTCAGAATTATTGTTTTGTCCAGGGATCATCTTTGCATGAAAATAAAAAATACTTTCTCTATCTTTCGGTAAAGAATTACTCATGGCATAAATTTTTACTTCATGTCTTGATAAACTATTAATTCTAAAAAGAGGTGGAGTGACTTGAAATACAATTGGATTTTCATCAGAGGAAATATAGGCTTGTACCAAATAATTTATTTTTGGTTCTTCATTACGAACGATAACACCTACACTATTCTCACCTTCAGGATAAATAATTCGTGTAGCATTTAAACCCACACCTTTGGAATAAGCAAGTGGTGATATAATCATTAGTAAAATAACAAAAAATTTTCTTATTCTATTTGTATTTTTAATCATTATATTTCTTCTTTAATGAGAGGCTCTATTAGATAGAGCCTCTAAAAATTAAGTAATATTAGTTATAAGCAACAGTAAAAGTAACTGGTACTTTTAATTCATCACTTGTTACTGCACCATTTGTTAAATACAGACCAGCAGTCATCGGAATACGACCAGTACCGTCTTTAATGATCTCTTGTCCTAATACCAGACCTGTTTCAACATTTGGTTTAACTAAAGTATTACTTGCTGTTGCTAACAATTTTACAGCTAAAGAAGCTGCTGTTGCGTTAGCAAACATTTCAGAATCAAAGTTTGATTTATTACCACGAGCATAAAGATTGATTGTTCCATCAGCTGCTAATGCTGCTGTACAATTAGAAAGCTCTAAATTAAACGTCTTGTTATCTCCTAATTGATCACCGACGTTTTTACCAGTCACTTCATCACTTGTGAAGGTACCCCAATCAATTCTAGAACCTTCTGTTGTTGAAGAAACATCACAACTTGCGGCACGAATTAATGCTTCGAATGACACAGTTGTACCCTGTGTTGCAGCAAAAGCATTACCTGCAACCATAAATCCAGACAACACGATAAACGGAGCAACTTTCTTAATTAAAGACATATTGTTACCTTTCGTTTTTTAAATAAATCGCCTATTGGAATTAGTATTATTTCTTAATCATCTTAATTAGATGTGAATTAAGAAAATATATTTTCTAATCCTAATTAAAGAGTAGCACAACAATCAAAGTTTACTCATAAAGTAAGTTGAGATTGCATAATGATAATTATTTAAAACACTTTATTTATAAAGTATTTTCTTTATTTTTAGGATATTTAACTAATCTTTAATTGAGTATCAATATAATACTAAAAAAAGTAAAAATATATATTTTCTATATATAAAGTTTGTTTTTCATATATATAGACATATTCAAACTGATATGAAAAATTATTTAATTTAATTAAAATAGGTAAATAAACCTAGTTATAAATACTTAAGAATAAACTTAGTTACCACATAAAATTATTTTTAATTTTTTTATTTGAATGGGTAAATTCACTTAATTTTATTGTATATAAACCAATTAATTGGTTATTTATTATCCTATTTAATTCTAATACTGTTTATTCAATACAAAAAAATGGCCTCATTTCTGAGGCCATTTTATTTATCATTATGACAATTCGTAGAATATTACTTTTCTGGCATCTGCGGCATTGGACGACGGAAACGACGCGTGATCCACACCATATAAAGTATGCCAATTGCACCCCAGACAAGGCCTAACTCCATAGAGCCTGGTTCGAGGTTTATCCACAAGACACCCATTGTCGCAGCACCAATAATAGGTAATATCAGGTAATTAATATGATCCATTAACCCTTTATTACGGCGCTCGCGAATATAGAACTGTGAAATAACAGATAGATTCACGAAAGTAAACGCAACTAACGCACCAAAGTTAATTAATGCAGTTGCAGTCACTAAGTCAAAGAACACGGCACCTAACGCTAAGAAACCCACCAATAGCACGTTAAATGCAGGTGTACGCCATTTAGGATGTACGTAACCAAATGTCTTCTCTGGGAATACCCCATCACGTCCCATTACATAAAGTAAACGAGCAACACCAGCATGAGCCGCCATACCAGACGCTAATACTGTTACGCAAGAGAACACTAAAATAATGGACTGGAATAAAGCACCTGCAACATACAGCATTATTTCTGGTTGTGATTCTTCTGGGTTTTTGAATCGTGAAATATCTGGGAAATACAGTTGTAAAAAGTAAGAAACCGCAATAAAGATAATCCCACCAATCAGCGCTGTTAAGAAAATCGCTTTAGGGATAACTTTACCTGCATTTGGCGTCTCTTCTGACAATGTACTGATACCGTCAAAACCTAAAAATGAGAAACAGAGTATTGTTGCTCCGGTTATCATAGGTATGACTTGCGCATCAACAGACGCAAATGGTCTAAAGGTCCATAACTCCCCTGCACCTTCTCCATTATATACGCCGTGAATAAGTAACCCTACAAACACAACCATTACTGCAACTTGCACAATAACAATTGCTGTATTTAAGTTAGCAACAACGTTAATACCACGTAGGTTAAAGAACGTCATTAAAGCCACTAAACCAAATACAAAGATCCACGGTTCAACGCCCGGGAATATTGCTTGTAAATAGATTTTCGCCAATAAAATGTTGATCATTGGCATAAATAAATAGTCGAGTAAAGATGACCAACCCACCATAAAGCCCACATAAGGACTCATGGATTTCTGAGCATAAGTATACGCCGAGCCAGCTGATGGAAAGCGCTTAACTAATTTTCCATAACTTACTGCGGTAAATAAAATTGCAATTAAAGCAATTGCATACGATGTTGCTACGTGACCATTGGTAATGCCAGAAACGATACCAAATGTATCGAAAATAGTCATAGGCTGTAAAAAAGCAAGCCCCATCATGACTACCTGCATTAGTGTCAAGGTTTTACGTAGTTGAACTCGATTGTTAGCACCGGTTTGGTTAGTGCCGATAGAGGAGATGACGTTATCTGACATTCGCGAACCCTCCCATAACTTCGGTTTGAGTATTCAATAAACTCAACCGACAGTTACTGGGAAGACTTCGCATCTGCCTATAAACAGAATAGAATGAAGTTTTTAAGGATGTGTATGTGTTCAGGAGACGCCGTGCTCCGTAGTCATCATTACCGCAGGTGCCGTTTGGCCCGACTGCGAAAGAGAATAATTGTACCATATTAGCATTCCTCTATCATGACAACCCTTTCTCTAAGGGGCTGGCTGCTAATCAAATTATGTTATCTATTCAGACTCAAATGAATCTGACCTCTTGGTGTAGTAATAAGTAAAAATGCAAAAAAAAACCGATGCACTTTAAACGCATCAGTCATATTTTTAGTGGGCGCATTTTGCACGTCTCAGACTTAAATAGCAATACATTTTCATCAAAAAGCCCTCTTTTTTTACGATCTTTTCAATTCGCAAACTAAGTCAACATATAACGCCACATTTAATTAACAATTATTGTGATTTTATCACAAACACTAAGATGTAAACATTCAGGAAGATGGAATTGAAATTAAAAAAACAACCTGTCAACCAATTGATAAATAAAGACTAATAGATAATTTAGAATTACTATCAATATCAAACCATCAAAATAAAGCATTTAAAATACATTAATAAGATTAATGCTATATTTTTGTTAAAAACCATTTCTATTTTTCAAAAAAACATTTTTTTAATAAAAAACACCTGGTTTTTATAGGTCTATTTCGCACAATAAAAATGTAGTTAAACAAATTAAGGAAAAAACGATAAATAATACGTAGAAATAACAATCTAGTAGTCAGAATAAAACGATTGATAAGATGATTTATGTGCTAAATATAAACCTCAATATTTAAATTTTCCAGTATTAATTTTGAACAAATAAAAAGAAATGAATCATAAAAAAAGACTCCACAAGTGGAGTCTTAATGACACAAACCGAGGGTAATTAATTAGAAGTTGTAGTTCAGACCAATATTGTAACGACGACCTTCTAAGGTTGAACCAAAGTTATCACGTTCAATACGACGGTCAAATACGTTATAAACACCACCAATTACATTTAATTGTTTGGTTAAGCTGTAGCTAGTACCAACATCAACAAATGCATAAGATGGCGTACCTTTAGCCATACTGGTGCGTGATAAATAATCCGATGTTTTACCACGGAAGTTAATACGCGCCCATGTTTCCATTTCTGGCGTTGTTTCCCAATTTAGGGTTGCATTTGCCATATGGCGAGGCTGTTTATTCAGTGGTTTACCACTAAATGCACCACTCTTCTGCTCTGAATCAGTAAAGGTATAGTTAGCGGCTAAATTCCATTCTGGTGAAATTGTCCAGTTACCTGTCACTTCGATACCGCGCATATTGGCTTTATCAACGTTTACGCGTGAGCTCACGAAATCATAAACATGACCAAAACCATCACTGGCTTCACATTTTCTCGATGAATCTTTGTCGCAAACACGTTTTTCCATGATTTTATCTTTAAAGTCTGTGTTATAGACAGTAAGACTTGCGTTGAGATTATCTCGATTATCCCAAATCAGACTGATTTCCTCAGTCACTGATTTTTCTGGTTTCAGATCAGCATTACCGAAAATAACACCGTCGGAACGACCACCACCAGTAGCTTGACCCCATGTATTTGTTGCTTGACGTAAATCAGGTGAACGATAACCAGTAGAAACCCCACCTTTTAACGTCCACTCATCAGCCATATGCCATACGCCATAAACTCGAGGAGTCCAATGAGTACCAAAGTTCTCATCTTTATCCATACGTAAGCCACCCGTTAAGGCGAAATCGTTAGTCATTGCCCATTCATCTTCAGCAAATAACGCCCAGCTATAACGATCTAACTTATTACCTTCTAAGTGATTCCCTTCATCTTTTAGCTCTTCGTAGCGGTATTGCCCCCCTACACTTAAAGTATGATCACCGAGCATTAAGACCGTCTGATTACGCACTATTGTGTCGTCATAATCCATTTTACGAGATGGGTTACGGCTTTCATCACGCTGAACATAAGTATTCATGCTACCAAAGTCATAGACACCGTCATGAGTTAATGCATAATGGGTTAGTTCATAATCAGTAAAGCTACTTTCAGCTGGTTTACCTCGACTCGGTTCAGCAGATTTAGAATACCAAACTCGAGAATCACGATGCTGATTATCTTTTTTAAATTCAAACTCAACCGTATTTTGCTCATCAGGTGTCCAACTTAATGTACCACCACCACTTGACATAATTTGACGATTATAACCATCAACGCGTTTATCTTCACCACGATGTGAATATTGGCCTTGAACTTTTAAACCTAAAAGATTTTCAACCAAAGGTCCTGCAGCATAGAAACTGCCTTGTCCCGTATTACCTTCGTTTTTACGTTCAGTTAATGTGGTATCTGCACGTAAGCTAAAGTTCCACTCTCTTTGCGCTTTACGAGTGATAATATTGATAACCCCACCCATTGCATCTGAACCATATAAAGAAGACATTGGACCACGAACAACTTCAATACGTTCAATAGCAGGTAAAGGCGGTAACCAGCCTTGTTCAATACCCGAGTTATCACTATTAGGACGCGTTTCACGCGAGGCAACACGCTTACCATCAACCAAGATCATGGTATATTTTGGATCCATACCACGAATACTGATATCAGAACTACTTCCACCGCCTGTCACTAATACGCCAGGAACATCTTTTAGCGCATCAGTTACATCACGATAAGACTTAGTTTCTAATTGTTCACGAGTAACAACAGAAACCGATGCAGGCGCATCTTCAACGGTTTGTTTAAACCCAGAAGCAGTTGTAACAAGTAGTTTTTCTACATTTTCAGCTGTTGCAGTCATAACAAAACTAGATGCAATTGCAGCAACAACACTAAGCGCGATTTTATTTTTATTTAACACTACCATTCCCGATTCTCCAAGAATATATATTCTTTACGTTTTATATAGATGGACAGATCGACAATTGCTCAGAAATTAGGGTAATAATTTAATTACCCTTGGTTATTTTAATATTATTTTTATATCCCTATTTACTGCATCCCTATATTTATTTCTTTTCTCTTTTACTTCTCTATATTTTATCCACTAAACCATCAATAATAATTTGAGGTATTCCTTGTGAACAATATTCCAATCTACCTTGAACACCGTAAACATTAGCAAGGCTTTGTGCTGTAATAACTTTATCTGGTGCACCTTGCGCAATTAATTGCCCTTGTTTTAACATTAATACATGTTCGCCATGTCGTAAGGCGATATTAATATCGTGGACAACAACAACAGTAATAATATTTCTACGGTGTGTCTCTTTAGCGACTAAATCCATTACATGATATTGGTAATTAAGATCTAATGCGCTCAACGGCTCGTCTAATAATAATAAAGAGGGTTGTCTAATCAATGATTGTGCAAGCCCAACTAATTGTTTTTGGCCACCCGACAACTCATCTAAATAACGTAACGCTAAATGCTCAATACCTAATTGACGTAATAGGTGCATTACCTGAGCTTCACTATGTTCATTATGTAATCCACCGGAAGCACGCTGCGCCACAATAATGGATTCTAAAACATGTAAATGAACACCTGCTGGCAATGTTTGTGGTAAATAGACGACATTTTGAGCTCGTTGTGCGAAATTCATCGAAGCTAGATCATTTCCATCTAAACTGACAACACCTGATGATTTATTTAATCCAGCTAATGCTCTTAATAATGTTGATTTTCCACTCCCATTTGGCCCCAATAGTACGGTAACCTTTCCTTTAGGTAATGGCTCAACATCAAGTGCCTTAATGATGAGATGTTTAGCATAGCCAGCGCTAAAATCTTGAATTTTTAATCCTTCAATCATTAGATATTCCCTCTATGACGTAAAATCATGCTGAGGAAAAATGGCACACCCACCAGCGATGTCACGATACCAACAGGAATAATAACACCAGGTATTAAATTTTTAGATGCAATCGACGCCAATGATAAAACTAAAGCACCGATTAATGCGCTTGCTGGTAAATAGAAACGATGATCTTCACCAAACATCATACGGGCAATATGAGGTGCAACTAACCCAATAAAAGCAATAGGTCCAACAAAAGCAACAGCCAGTGCCGTTAAAATACTGATCCGTAACAATGAGCCTAATCTTAAGCGTTTTACATCAATACCAAAGCTAATCGCCCTGTCTTCACCTAATCGCAATGCGGTTAGTTTCCATGAACTTAGCCATGAAATCACCATAATGACAGCAAAAGCCCCAGCCATAACACCAAGTTTTACCCATGTTGCACGCGCTAAACTTCCCATTGTCCAGAAAACAAGTCCTTGAAGAGTGTCTTCTGTCGCAATAAATTGCATCATTGAAACCAATGCGTTGAAAGTAAACACCATGGCAATACCAAAAAGTACAACACCAGATGTCGGAACACGAGTCCAACGTGTAATTCCATCCAATAACAAGGCTGATAACAACGCAAAAAGAAATGCATTGGCTGAAATAAACCATTGATCAGGAATTCCGGGAATACCAATACCGAGCACAATAGCTAATGCCGCACCAAATGATGCCGCATTTGATAAACCTAATGTAAATGGGCTTGCTAAAGGGTTATTTAAAATAGTCTGCATTTCTGCACCAGCTAACCCTAACGACATACCTACCACCACTGCCATTAAGGCATAAGGTAAGCGAATATCCCATACAATCACTCTTGAACCTGCATCAACAAGCTCAGGCTGAAACAGTGTTGTTAATAATTTATCTAGCGATAAACCTGAAGGCCCCATGGTGAAATCTAACACCACCGAACCACAAATAATTAAAACAATCACACCTAACCATAACATGCGCTTACTCATCATTTTCCGATAATGTACTTTTACATTATCGGATGTGTTTTTTGCTTGTTCTTCTGCGGTAAGTCGCTCTGACATAATGCTCATATCAATTGTTGTACCTAGTCTTTTTTTACGTTCTTCTGCTCTTACCTGCGTTTACGTTGGCAAAAGCATACCGTACAACTCATCAGATGCTTTTTATTGCTATGAAGCAAATTATCAATCTGGGACAATTTATCTAACAAAGAAATGAGTCGCCAAATTATTATACGGTGAAACATATTCGCTGTGTAAATTATTACAATGCGATAGGCTATTGATCTGTAATACTGAGAGATAAGAGGACTAATTATTATCAGGCTCATTACATTTAGCATAATATTTACAATCAATAGCGCTGTTATTTTATTAGTTCACAAATTAAATACGCGCTAACAATAAAGCAAATAATAATAATTATCAATACGATTGCTAATATAATTGAAGCTTTTGTATATTTTCTATAATGATTAGATTGGAAAATAAAAAAACGCCCGTTTTAATGTGATTTAGATCACAAAACGGGCGTTTTAATATACTGAATTATCGGTTATTTTTTATTCGCAATATGTGTTGGAAATTCCATTTCGTTATAACGAATAAAACGAGTTTTCTTCACAATTTTATAAGTAAACCAGATTAACAAAAATAATGGGATACCAATATACGTTGCAATAGCACCATACCAATCAATTGTATCTTCCAAAAACGCTTGGTAATTTTGACCTAATGTAATAATTAGACACAGTACAAAGGCAAAAATTGGACCAATTGGGAAGAAACCGGAGCGATAAGGTAAATCATTTAAATCACGCCCTTGTGCTACATAACCTTTACGGAAACGGTAATGACTAATTGCAATGCCTAACCATGCAATAAAACCCGTCATTCCTGACGTGTTTAATAACCACAAGTAGACAGTTTGGTTTCCATACATTGAGCTTAAGAAACACAGGGCCGCAACAACAGTTGTTGCATAAAGTGCATTACGTGGCACACCATTTTTAGACAATTTGCCAAAACATTTTGGTGCTTTGCCTTCTCTTGCCAGTGTAAATAACATCCGAGTTGAGGCATACATGCCTGAGTTACCCGCAGAAAGAACCGCCGTTAAAATGACAGCATTCATAATTGCTGCAGCAGACAGTAATCCAGCATTTTTAAAGACTAACGTGAATGGGCTAACGCTAATATCGCCAACATCATTACGTAATAAACTTGGATCAGTATAAGGAATAATTAAGCTAATAATTAAAATAGCAAAGATATAGAACAACAAAATACGCCAGAAAACTTTACGCACAGCCTTTGGAATATTTTTAGCTGGATCTTTAGATTCTCCCGCCGCGATACCAATTAATTCTGTACCTTGGAATGAGAAACCAACAATCATTGCGACACCAATCATGGCTGCAAATCCACCTGCAAAAGGTGCATCTCCAATTTCCCAGTTATGCCAGCCTGCGTTTTCAGCCCCTTTCATAATACCAGTGATCATCGCAATACCCACAATAATAAAGATAATCACAGTGGAAACTTTGATCAAAGAGAACCAATATTCAGCCTCACCAAATCCTTTTACAGAGATATAGTTAAGCAAGAATATAACGCCAAGAAATAGAGCACTCCAGATCCAACCATCAACATCAGGGAACCAATAGAGCATCACTAATTGTGCAGCAACAAGGTCAACAGCAATGGTAACTGCCCAGTTGTACCAATAGTTCCAACCTAATGCGAAACCAAAGCCTTCTTCTACATACTTAGAACCGTAAGTTGAGAAAGAGCCGGATACGGGCATAAATGCGGCTAACTCACCAAGGCTTGTCATTAGAAAATAGACCATCAGCCCAATTAAAGCATAAGAGAGTAATGCCCCACCTGGCCCTGCTTGAGCAACAGTAGCCCCCGATGCGACAAAAAGTCCTGTACCAATTGAACCACCAATAGCGATCATCGCTAAATGTCGCGCCTTTAATTCTCGGCGCAAAGTCTGCTGTACTGCGCCCGACTTAGCAGTACTTTTTTGTTGTTCTGACATAACATTCCACTTTTATATTCACTTTTCTGTCGAGGATTGTAGCAAATCTGTCGTTCGTGAATAGCAAGTATCCATGATTATAAGATACCTTCATAATCGGGCGTCAATTATTAGCAATTTATGAAAAATTGCCGATTAAGTGTTCAGCATTACAATATGTCAGCAATTTTTTCAGTGCATCAGACACATGTTTTTGGCGATGATAAACCAGATATAAGGTACGTTGTAATGCCAATCCTTCTACTTTTATCTCTTTTAATGAACCGTTATTAATCTGTTCCTCAATAACTCGACGAGATAAACAACTGATACCCATTTCATACATAACTGCGTGTTTTATCGCTTCTGAATTACCTAATTCCATTTCAATGCGATAGCCTGGTAAAGAAGCAAAAAGAAGATGATTAAGAACATCTCGAGTCCCTGAACCATTTTCTCGCAAGATCCAAGGTGCTGATTGTAAATCAGCTAAAGTCACTTTTGCTGCTTTAGCTAAAGGATGATCTGGTGAGCAAAAAATAACCATTTCATCTAGGAGCCATTTTTGACTAATTAACTCAGAACTTTGACAAGCACCTTCAATTAATCCCAAATCAACCCTGAATTCACTCACGAGCTTAACGACTTCTTCTGTATTACCAATGCTCATTTCTAATGGAATATCAGGATAATTACGATGAAAATTACCCAGCATTTTTGGAAGAATGTAATTACCTATTGTGGTACTTGCAGCAATACGTAAGGCACCATTTCCTGCTTGAAATAGTTGTTCAACTTCGATTGCACGTTCAAGTAAAGATAATGCTCTGGGATAAAGTAATCGACCATGTTCATTCGTAACAAGACGTTTTCCCACCCTATCAAAAAGCTGTACCCCTAATTGGCTTTCTAGATCAGTTAAAGAAGCACTGACAGCAGATTGAGATAGAGCAAGCTGTTGTGATGCTTGCGTTGTAGAACCACTTTTGAGAACTTCAGTAAAGACTTCCAGTTGCCGCAACGTAATTCGCATGTCCATTCCACCTTTGAGCCATCATTGTAATAACATACTATCCACAAACCAGTAACATACCAAGTACATTTAAGAAAATACACGCATATTACTTTTACTGGTTATTATTATAAAAATAATGAGTTTAATAAATAAGATTGATTGTTATATGCTTATGCGAAATTCATATAAGCAAGGTTTTTCTATGTCAGAGCAAAGTCAACCTATTACATTGGCGAAAAAATGTTTTACTCCAGTCTATCGCTGGCTTCCTGGTTTATTACTAACAGGTGTATTAACTGCGCTTGCTATTTATGTTGGTGATATTCCTTGGTTTTCTAGTATGGGGTTAGGCGCATTAACGCTGGCGATTTTATTCGGCATTATTATTGGTAATACGCTTTATCCTGTTGCAAAACCTTATAGTGATGAAGGCGTCAAATTCGCCAAACACTATTTATTACGCACAGGTATTATTTTGTATGGTTTCAGGCTGACGTTTCAGCAAATTGCCGATGTGGGTGCAACGGGTTTAATTATAGATGCAATTATGCTGACATCGACGTTTCTTATTGCAATGTGGATTGGTCGAAAATATTTCGGCTTAGATGAACAAACAGTGATCTTAATTGGTGCGGGTAGCAGTATTTGTGGTGCGGCGGCTGTTATGGCGACAGAGCCGGTTGTTAAAGCACAAGCAAGCCAAGTAGCTGTTGCGGTATCTACTGTTGTGATTTTTGGGACTATTGGTATTTTCCTTTATCCTTGGTTCTATCACTTAAATGCATTTGCTGGCTGGTTACCATTTACAGAAGAAACCTTTGGTATTTTTTCAGGTTCAACCATTCATGAAGTAGCTCAAGTCGTTGCCGTAGGACACTCAATTAGCCCTGACGCTGAAAATGCAGCAGTTATTAGTAAAATGATCCGCGTAATGATGCTGGCACCATTCTTAATTATTCTTTCAACTTATTTAAGTAAAAAGAAAAGCAAGGCAAACAATGGCGCACAAGCAGCTGAAAAAAGCCCAATCACTATTCCTTGGTTTGCCGTATTTTTTATTTTAATGGCTGGCTTTAACTCTTTAAATTTAATTCCAGCGTCTATTGTTAGTTACATTGTAACTATCGATACCATTCTATTAGCAATGGCAATGGTGGCATTAGGTTTAACAACACATATTAGCGCTATCCGACAAGCTGGTGTCAAACCGTTATTGTTAGCTTTATTCTTATTCTTCTGGTTAACCCTTGGTGGTGTGATAATTAATATCTTTATTCAAACTGTGTTGATGTCTTAATAAGAATATCGATAAAAATTCATCACCTTTAAAATTTCGCCTTGAGAAGCACTTTTCATTATTGCGCAACTATTCTTAGTTGCGCTTTTTTGCTTTTATCACCTCAATATGATGTTATATGCTGTATGTTTGTTATCATGGTGTAAAATAAATCTAAGGAGAGAAATAATGAAATTTGTTGGCGCACATGTCAGTGCTGCTGGTGGTGTTGATCAGGCGGTATTACGCGCACATGAAATCAAAGCCACTGCGTTTGCTCTTTTTACTAAAAACCAGCGCCAGTGGAAAGCCGCACCATTATCCACAGAAGTCATTGATAAATTTAAAAAGAACTGTGAACTTTATGGTTATGGCCCTTCTCAAATTTTACCCCATGACAGTTATCTAATTAATTTAGGCCATCCTGAAGAAGAAGCGCTTGAAAAATCAAGAGACGCATTTCTAGATGAAATGCAACGTTGCGAACAACTTGGCATTGAATTACTTAATTTTCATCCTGGTAGCCACTTAAATAAAATTGATGTTGATAAGTGCTTACATAAAATAGCTCAGTCAATCAACATCACTTTAGAAAAAACAAAAAATGTTACTGCTGTTATTGAAAATACAGCTGGCCAAGGCACTAATTTGGGTTATCGTTTCGAACATCTTGCGGCGATTATTGACGGTGTTGAAGATAAATCTCGCGTTGGTGTTTGTATTGATACTTGTCACACCTTCGCTGCTGGTTATGATTTAAGAACCCATGAAGAGTGTGAAAAAACCTTTGCAGAATTTGAAAAAATTGTCGGTTTTCAATACTTAAAAGCGATGCACTTAAATGATGCTAAAAGTGAATTAGCAAGTCGAGTTGACCGTCACCATAGCTTAGGCGAAGGTAATATTGGTAAAGTACCATTTAGCTATATTATGCAGGATAAGCGTTTTGATGGTATTCCACTAATTTTAGAAACAATTAATCCTGATATTTGGCCTGATGAAATTGCCTGGTTAAAATCACAACAAGCCTAAATTTGGTATTCTTTGCGGTTTATCTCAAAATAAACCGCAAAGAGCATTACTTAATTGGTGTTAACTCAATTTTAGTCATCATCTGAGCAAGTTGACTTCTATCTTTAATTCCAACATCAGGCTGACTCACAGATAACGCAGAGATGGCCGTTGCTAAACGTAGCGTATGTTCACTAGTTTGGCTCATCAATAAACCGTAAACTAATCCCGCAACCATCGAATCACCAGCTCCCACAGTGCTTACGACATCACAATACGGAGGTTTAGCTAGCCAAGCACCAGAAGCATTTACCCATAATGCCCCTCTTTCTCCTAATGAAATAACAACATGTGCAATGCCCTTATCCCTCAATTGATGCGCTGCTTTAATAATATCTGTCATTTCAGTCAGTGAATGTCCAACCCAGGCTTCTAACTCCCTATGGTTCGGTTTTATTAACCAAGGTGCGGCTTTTAATCCCGCCACTAATGCATCACGACTACTATCAAAAATAATACAAGGGCACAACTGCCTTAATTTAATCATCCACTGTGTAAAAGCTTCAGGATCAACACCATTCGGTAGGCTGCCACTAACAACCACCATATCAAAATGCCCCAGCCAATTAAGTGAGTCTACTGCAAAGCGTTGCCAATCTTGTGGTGATACTGTAAACCCTGAAAAATTAAAATCAGTAACCTGCCCTTTTCCTTCCGTCAATTTCACATTAATGCGTGTACGGCCAGATACCAGATAAAAACGGTTAGCCATCCCATTTTCACTAAAAAAATGCTGAAACTCTTCTTGATTTTCGCGTCCCATAAATCCGCTGACGGTAATATCTATCCCCAAATCACGTAAGACTTTCGCGACATTATTACCTTTCCCTGCGGGATTAAGTCCAGCTGTTCGGACTAAATTAACACCACCTACGTCAATCGCTGAACAAGCACCAACAAGATCATAGGCAGGATTTAAAGTGATCGTAGCGACACGGCGACTCATGTCTTTACTCTCCAATCGTTTTTATTATGAATATTTAGGGGCTATATATAGCACTAATTAACCTTTAATTCAGTGAAATTGCATCAGTTCTCCTTGACTCTTACTCTTTGCCAAGGACAATAACGCTCATAAAAAATGACTTAGCTATCCATTATCAATAACTATATAAAAAATAAGGAGCCTAGAATGTCAGTTGTGGTCGGTGTTGGCGTGATTATTGTAAATGAAAAAGGTGAAGTGTTATTAGGAAAACGCTGTGGCACACACGCACCTTATTGGTCAATTTTTGGTGGTCATGTCGATGATGGTGAGACTTTTGAACAATGTGCCATTCGCGAAATAAAAGAAGAAATTGGCATTACTATTACATCACCTAAAGTAATTGGTATTAGTAATAACTTAGAAACTTACCAATTAGAAGGCAAACACACAGTTTCTATTTGCATGATTGCACAATACCAAGGCGATGAGCCCAAATTAATGGAGCCAGACAAATGTTCTGAGATCCGCTGGTGTTCTCCGAATGATTTACCTGAACCTCATTTTGAAGCCAGCCGTAATTCCATTACATTATGGAAAAATAAACAATTTTACCAAGGCTAACTTTCTCCTATCACCCTCATTATTCTGAATAATTTTTGTTCAGAATAATGGTTTCAACGTTTAATCTTGCTTAAAAAAACACTTATTTAACTCTCAATTTCTTTATCATTTCTGATAATGCTTACACTAATCTATTGATTTATATGATCGCCTCCTTCTACTGTATTATTTTTACTCACTTTTTTCTTTTATAAAGCACAATAACCTCTATTTACACTCTGAATACAAACGTGTATTCTTTACACCATCAAGCTAGTACACTGAGTCAATTTAATAAGGACATCTTATGTCAGAAGTCACATCAATAACAAAGCGTCCATCCATACTTGGTGGCGCAATGATCATTGCAGGCACCGCTGTCGGTGCTGGCATGTTTTCCATTCCGATTGTGACTTCCGGTGTCTGGTTTACCGGGTCTATTTTTTTGTTAATTTATACTTGGTTTTGCCTATTTATGTCGGGATTAATGATCTTAGAAGTGAATCTTCATTATCCTCTAGGTTCAAGTTTTCACACCATCACCAAAGATCTATTAGGAAAAGGCTGGAGCACTATTAATGGGCTTTCCATTGCGTTTGTGCTTTATATTTTAACTTACGCTTATATTTCTGCGGGTAGCTCCATTATCGTACAAAATTTTGCAGGCATCATCAGTGTATCGCAAGCTATTGCGGGCTTAGTCTTTGCATTAATTGTTGCTTTCTTTGTTTGGTTATCAACACGTGCAGTGGATAGATTAAGCACCATTTTAATTGGCGGTATGGTAATTGCGTTTGTATTAGCCATTGGTGGATTATTTACAGAAGTAAAAATGCCTGTGTTATTTAATACAAATGAAAGTAATGCGAGTTACTTGCCTTATGCTTTAGCTGCACTCCCTTACTTACTGACCTCATTTGGCTATCATGGCAATATTCCAGGCTTAGTAACGTATTACCGTAAAGATGGCAAAGCCGTCATGAAAAGCTTGTTGATTGGTACACTGATTTCACTGGCAATTTATATTTTATGGCAGTTTGTTGTACAAGGTAATATTCCTCGTGAAGGATTCAAACAAGTCATTGCTGATGGTGGGAATATTGGTAATTTATTAGCACAAATGCGTTCAACAACTGCCAATGCGACTGTATCACTGTTACTAGATTTGTTCTCTTATATGGCATTAGCAAGCTCATTCTTAGGTGTTTCATTAGGATTATTCGATTACTTAGCGGATTTCTTTAAATTTTCCAATACAGGAAGTGGTCGATTTAAATCTGCACTTGTGACGTTTATACCACCGACTATTTTAGCTATTATTTTCCCTGATGGTTTCTTATATGCCATTGGATTTGCAGGACTCGCAGCAACTATTTGGGCTGCAATTATTCCAGCCTTAATGGCAAAGGCCAGTCGCCAACGTCATCAAGGTCAGAGCTTTAAGGCTCCAGGTGGTATGTTTATGATTGGATTTGTTATTTTGTTTGGCATCATCAATGCGAGTGCACATATTTTAGCAAATTTTAATCTTCTTCCTATCTACCGCTAATCACTTCACTAAAAGCCAGCATTGCTGGCTTTATTTTTTCATCAAATCTTATAAAAAAATTACGTGAATAACTTGCCAAGTTTCTGCACTGCGAGTAATTTTGTCGCCATTATCATCAATGTTATTTAATGGAAGGTTTTATATGGCAAAAGCCAATGAAATTAAGCGTGGTATGGCTGTTAGTTATAACAACAAATTATTACTGGTAAAAGATATCGACATTCAAGCACCAAGTGCTCGAGGCGCAAGTACTCTGTATAAAATGCGTTTTACCGATATCCGTACAGGCCAAAAAGTAGAAGAACGTTTTAAAGGCGATGATATGGTTGATACCATCAACTTAACTCGTCGTGCTGTTAGCTTTTCTTACATTGATGGTGATGAGTATATCTTTATGGACAACGAAGATTACACTCCTTATACCTTCAAAAAAGATCAAATCGAAGACGAATTACTGTTTATTCCTGAAGAAGGCTTAGCGGGAATGCAAGTATTAACAATGGATGGTCAGGTTTTAGCATTAGAGCTACCACAAACTGTTGATATGGAAATTGTTGAAACTGTTCCAGGTATTAAAGGTGCATCAGCAAGTGCGCGTACTAAACCGGCAACATTACCAACAGGATTAGTTATTCAGGTTCCTGAGTACCTTTCTACTGGCGATAAAGTGCGTATCCATATTGCAGAACGTCGCTATATGGGACGAGCTGACTAATCAATAGTCAAAACATCGACTCATTAGCGTATTGCTAATGTTGCTCTAAATAGGTCAGATAATCGTAAGAAACCCAATGTGACAAACGATTATTTGACTTGTTTATCTTTGTTACTTTTATCTGCAACCCATTGATGCTTTAAAAGTATTGAACGTCAATAACGCCATTTTTTTGCGTATCATCCATCCAACGGATCTCTGCTTGGCCCATATCTTGAGGCAAAATAATCATTTGTTGGGATTTATCAAAAGAAGCAGGAACAATGGATTGAGTAGATGTAAACACTTTGTTGTGTTTGTAACACTGGTATTCAGCTTTATCTAATGTGAAATTCATTTCACACGCAGGATCAACAATCGCACCCCGCAGATAAATCTGACCTGTTGTTTGCATGGGATCAGATGCCCAAGCTAATGATATCGAACTGGAAACGAGAAGACTGCATACTACGGTCAGATATTTTCTCATAACGACCTCACTTCTTGTTTGCGCTAGCAGGTATGAGGATCACACCTACCCGACATATTTTCATCATAGCAATAAAATATGACATTCATATAGACATAAGAAGAATATTTGATGTCTATCAAATATAAGTGTTCGATGTTTATAAATAAGAAATCAACGTTGATCAAACTTAAGTCAAATATTTGTAACTTTAATAACTTTTTTATAAAAGCATTAAAATTTTATTTAATTAATACAATTATTGTTATTATTCTAATCTTATGCGATTAATTATAAACAATATTCATTATAGCTAAATTGTCATTAATCCACTTAATATCCATAGAACCTTTGTTGTTAATCAATTTCGAGCTAAATTGTTTATTCCTTTCTAACTTATATTGAGATTCTTGCATTTCACTACCATTCCAACACTTTGTTTTAAAGGTATTTTTATCTGTATCCATTAAACAATTGCCCTCAACAATCGCACCAACAAAAGTGATTGTTCCGGAGCCTATAACTTTATTTTCCTTACCAAATGAAGGTGCGCTTAATAATAAAGACAAGCACATAGATGCAATATAAAGCTTCTTCAAAACTAATCTCCTCTGATTATTGGGCGTAGAAATCTGACAAGCCAATATGTTATTAAAGTCATAACTAATATCGGCTTGTTACTTTATTTATTTAATTTTTATCTTTAATTAAAGAATAGAAAAAAATTATAAGACGCTCAAATTAAGACTATCAAGAAAAAACACTCTAAATTTAAGTTAAGTAAGAACGAATAGAGATAACAAAAACGAAACGAATGGGTAACATTTATCTAAGCAATAAATTGCAAAGATATATTTTTTTATTTTGACTATAGTCCTATAATCAAACTTAAACTTAAACTTATTGTGATCTAGATCACCAAAAACATGTGAAATTTGTCATTTGATTACTATGAAACTTTCTAATTTTTACCAAAAAGCCCTCGCTATTTTTCTACTTAACCTAGTGGGCCTCATTATTTTCCTCTCTTGGTATCTTCCTGCACAACATGGATTTTGGCTATCAATAGACACCCATATTTTTTATTATTTTAATCAACATATTTTACCTGATACTTTTTTCGCAACTTTTGTGGCTTACGTTAATAATAGAAAATTTGATTTAGTCATTTTGTTAGCTATGGGCGCACTTTATTACAATACTTTTCGTCAAAAAGATTATAAAGGTAAACGCCATCTTATAATTGTAGGATTAGTGATGGTGATCAGCGCTGTACTGATTAATCAAATTGGACAAAACATTCCAATAGAAAGACCTAGCCCAACACTTTATTTTCAAGATGCACATAGAGTGGGTGTTGTAACTGGAATTCCAACAAAAGATGCCTCTGGTGACAGCTTCCCTGGCGATCATGGCTTAATGTTACTTATCTTTTGTAGCTTTATATTACGTTATCTTTCATTCCGTGCTTTCTTATGGGCACTACTTATTACCGTTGTGTTCGCATTACCACGAGTAATGGCTGGTGCGCATTGGGCTTCTGATATATTAGTGGGTTCTATTTCTTTAACTCTAATCACAACAAGTTGGTTATTAATCACACCATTATCAGATGTTATTGTCAGACAATTAGAAAAATATCTTCCATTTAAAAAATAAAAGAAAAAACACCTCTGATTAATTAAAAAAGAATAAGTGCAAACATAATGGCGCTTATTCTTTTGGTCATTTTTTGACATTTAAATGATATTATGATGACAAAATGAGATCTATTTTAAGTATTAGCACTTTATTATCTAATGTTTTGTAAATTAAGCTTCTTTTCTCTCGCCATTTAACGCCTATTTCTGTACACTTTTCTGGTTTCCTCATTATTTATTGTTTAATGTGGATATTTACGTGCTTTAGAGCACGTTTTTCGCGAAATAGGGTTGCCAGAGTTAAATTACACTATATTCTCTGGTTATTTGGTGAATAATTTAGGTGCGCTTCTGCACGTAAGGATGTAAGGGAAATCTGTCACAATGAGAACAAAACCGTATATGAGGATGCTTAAGCTCATACCGGCGTTCATTGTTGTAGCTACGCTATCGGCCTGTAGCTCACAGAACGCAAATTCACGCTTAGCGAATTCAAGCACTACCCCACTTAATACATCATCAAGCACTTCTATTTCCCAAGCATCTCAAGATGAATTTGAATCATTGGTGAAGAATCTCGATATAAAATCTAAGATACTTGACCAATATGCAGACTGGAAAGGCGTCGCTTATCGTTTAGGCGGAGATACTAAAAAAGGCATCGACTGCTCTGCCTTTGTACAAAGGACCTTCCTTGACCAATTCGGCGTAGAACTACCTCGCTCAACCTCAGACCAACAATTCTCAGGTACTCAGGTTAACAAATCAAAATTACAAGCAGGTGATTTAGTTCTATTTAAGACAGGCCGTACTATGCGCCATGTTGGTATTTATATTGGAAATGATAAATTTGTACACGCATCCACCAGCAACGGTGTGACAGTGTCAGAAATGTCTAATGTCTACTGGAATAAGCGTTTTTATGCGGCAAGACGTGTTATAGAAAACAATGATGCAACTCTTGCTGAGAACAACTTTTCGAAAAGTGTATTAAGATAATTTATTCCCTTATATCTTATTGCAAATAAAAAGCCTCATTATCAAATAATGAGGCTTTTTTGTGTTCTTTCGTCATTTTGTAAATCACACAATCATCACGTCAGTTTTATAACAATAGGTAATGTTATAAATAAGAGTACGCTGTTGGAAATGGTTCAGCAATGGCAACACCTGCATTCTTTAAGCAACACAGCGCTGCACATTCATCATCACTACATAAAAAAAGGCATGGCACGCCATCCCACTCAATCACAACGCTATCAATATGGAGATTACTCAGATACTGACGCAAATTCTGTATTGCTTCATCCAGTGTCATACCATCATGACTTAATAATTTTAAGCCAATCAGTGTATTTTGCTTTCCAGCATCATTTTCAGGCAGTATCTCTACTCTTGTACCTGCAAAGCCTGCTAGCCACCGATAACTCAGCGGCAGCTTATGAACTACCGAAAGTTGTACATTATCCACAAATCAATCCTGTTTCATCAACACGTTAATTTAATACATCATCAATACGAGTTTGAACTGACTTGCTCACACGTCATATTAAAACCTTGCTAATCATAAAACATAATTATTACAATTATTTTACAAAAAAAGCGAAGAGACGTATCAAACCATTTATTTAGCTTAGCGTTTGTACGTATTCATTTCTACGATGATTAATCTCTTCAATTATTCTTTCATTTTTTTAACATTTTATCAACCATATAAAATAATTGTATAAAATATTACGCATTCAAGTAAAACAATTCATCAATTTTTATCACTATGTTTCATACCAACAAAACAATAATAGATGATTATTAAAATAAATTTTACTTAATTTAACAAAACAACAACATTGAGTATTGATTCAAATCAAAAAAGCACACTAATTTGAAACGATTCATGAAGTACAGTAGAGGAAAATGCGGTCTGTTCAGGGGAAGTAAAGGAGAAAAAGGAGAAGCACGCTATAAATTTCTCTTATTTATAGCGTGATATTCTTATTTGTAACGGCGCGCAAGTAAAATAAAGCCCATAGCAAATAGCACACAAAAAGCCATAGCACTTACCATTGGCCATTCTGATTTTGCTGGGAACATAGCAATAGCCGTTCCAACTAAAGCTCCAACACCAAAGCGTACAGTTCCTGCCAAAGAAGAAACCGTTCCTGCCATATGTGGATAATCATCAAGAATAACAGCCATGGCGTTTGATGTGATCATTGCAATACCACCAACATACATCGCTACTCCCACAACGAGATAATAGAAATGTAAATTAAGGGCAACAACTAATAATAGAAAGATCCCCATAATACATTGAATGGTTAGCCCTAAACGCAACATCTTCAACGCACCAAATCGGCGAACATATCGCCCATTTATGCTTGTCATGACAATTAAAAAGATAATATTAAAACCAAAGTACAAGCCAAATTGATCGAATGGAATACCGTGTAATTCGATATAAACAAAAGGCCCTGCACTCAGAAATGAGAACATACCGGCAAAAGAAAAACCTGACGCCAGAATATAACAAAGAACACGACGAGTTCTAAACAAACTAATAAATTGGCTAAATGTTACTCTTAAGCTAAAGCGCTGACGGCGCTCTTTGGGTAAGGTTTCAGGAATATAAAATGCAATTAATGCACCCGCAATTACTGCGGCTATCGCAATACTCCAAAAAATAGCATGCCATGAAAACCAATTCATCACCCAAGCACCTAGTAATGGTGCTAATAAAGGTGCAATCGTCATCACCAATGCAACGAAAGACATACTTCTAGAGAAATCATCTCTAGAGAACATATCTCTCATTAATGCATTAATAACCACACTCGCAGCAGCTGCCGCAAAGCCATGGAGAAAACGCATACCAATTAGCATATCAATAGATTCAGATAATGCACATGCACTAGAGGCAAAAGCAAAAACAATCACACCGCCCAAAATGACAGGCTTACGTCCCAAACTATCCGCCATAGGACCATAAACGAGTTGCCCAATAGCAAAACCAAAAATATAGATACTTAATGTCATTTGCACTTTACCGCTAGGCACACCAAAATCTTGTGCAATAGTAGGTAAGCTTGGCAAATACATATCTATAGCCAATGGCATAAGCATGGAAATAAGTCCCAATATTAAAATGAGACTAAGGTACGACGAACGTTGCTGTTGCACGCAGATAAACTCCCAAAGACGACAGGACAGATAATAATTATTGAGGTAAGTGAATGCTGTTGATCTCTTCTTCTGTTAATGGACGATATTCGCCCTCAGCTAAAGTTTCATCTAATGTAATATCCCCAATACGCTCACGATGTAATGCGCTGACATGATTACCCACAGCAGCAAACATACGTTTTACTTGATGATATTTACCTTCACTAATTGTGAGTTTCACTTCTGTAGGTGTAATAATTTCTAATTTAGCGGGTTTAGTCAGATCTTTTTCGCCATTCAGTTGCACACCTTTTTGGAACTGTTCAGCAACACCTTCAGCAATTGGCTCTTCCAGTGTGACATGATATGTTTTTTCGCAATGATGTTTTGGCGCTGTAATACGATGTGACCACTGACCATTATCAGTCAATAATACAAGCCCCGTTGTATCAATATCTAAACGTCCAGCGGCATGTAACTTATATGCCAGAGGCTCATCAATAAAATAAAGGATAGTTGGATTAACTGGATCATCTGTTGAACACACATAGCCAATAGGCTTATTCAACATAAAATAACGAGGCCCTAAAATCTGGGTTAACACATTGCCGTTATAAGCCACTTCTTGTTCTGGTGCTATTTTGGTGGAACCGCTTTTTACCATTTCACCGTCAATTGTTACAAGCCCTGCTCTTAACTCACGAAGTATCAAGCTACGGCTAATCCCCAATTGCTGGGATAAAAATTTATCTAATCGCATGAATTTCTCTGAAAAATGGATGAATACCATCTGATATGAGGTATCTATTAAAAATGAATATTAACAATAAAACAACTAATTAATTTATAAATAAACTATTACATCCTTTACTTATCAAACACCACTTACCTTATTCGCGCTATCTATAAAAAAATGCTACGCTGACGCCCTGTTTGATTTCTTATGTAGAGTTATGGCATTTACACTCAGACCTTATCAACTTGACGCCGTTAACGCGACAATCTCTTATTTTCGTCAACACAATACACCCGCGGTGATAGTCTTACCCACCGGTGCAGGAAAAAGTTTAGTTATCGCAGAACTTGCTAAAAGAGCGCGAGGACGTGTCTTAGTCTTGGCACACGTAAAAGAATTAGTCGAACAGAACCATAACAAATATGAAGCTTATGGTCTATCCGCGGATATTTATGCCGCAGGCTTACAACAAAAAGAGAGTAGCGGAAAAGTTGTTTTTGGTAGTGTGCAATCTGTTGCACGTAATTTATCACAATTTAATGATACATTTTCGCTTCTTATAATCGATGAATGTCATCGTATTAGTTTGTCTAAAGATAGCCAATATCAACAAGTTATTAAACAATTACAATCCATTAATCCCAAATTACGGATCTTGGGATTAACTGCAACACCTTATCGTTTACCTACGGGTTGGATTTATCAATATCATTATCACGGAATGATTAGAGGTGATGAAGAGTGTTTTTTCCGTGATTGTATTTATGAATTGCCTTTACGTTATATGATAAGCAATCATTTTCTAGTACCCCCAACTCGATTAGATATGCCTATTTTGCAATATGACTTTAGCCAAGTCCGAACAAGTCAAAATGGAATATTTAATGAAGAAGATCTTAATCGTGAAATAAAAAGACAAAAACGTATTACTCCCCATATTGTTTCACAGATTATTGAATATGCAGAAAACTGCCGTGGTGTCATGATATTTGCAGCCACCGTTGAACATGCAAAAGAAATTCTTTCTCTTTTGCCTCAAGATGAAGCGGCATTAGTAAGTGCGGATACGCCTTCTCATGAACGAGATACGCTAATTTCACGTTTTAAACAGCAACAGTTACGTTATATGGTCAATGTTGCTGTGCTAACAACAGGCTTTGATGCACCTCATGTTGATTTAATCGCCATTTTACGCCCAACAGAATCAGTCAGCTTATATCAACAAATTGTAGGACGTGGATTAAGATTATTTGCAGGAAAAACCGAATGTCTGATTTTAGATTATGCGGGTAATCCTCATGATCTTTATCTTCCTGAAGTTGGCACTAAAAAACCCAACCCTAATAGCAAACCTGTGCAAGTATTCTGCCCTGTTTGCCAATTTGCTAATACTTTTTGGGGAATAGTCGATGCTGATGGCGATATTATTGAACATTATGGTCGACGCTGCCAAGGCTGGGAACTCAATGAACATGGACAAAAACAGCAGTGTGAATTCCGCTTTCGCTTTAAATTATGCCCTCATTGTAATGAAGAAAATGATATTGCAGCACGTCGTTGTGTTCACTGTGATGAAATATTAGTTGATCCTGATGATATGCTTAAAGCCGCATTAAAGCTAAAAGGAGCACTTGTTTTGCGCTGTGGTGGCATGCAATTTCAATCTGGGAATGATGCTAAAGGAGAATGGTTAGACATCAATTATTATGATGAAGAAGGCACCTCAGTATCAGAGCGTTTTCGCTTAACCACCCCTGCACAACGTAAAGTATTTGAGTTGAAGTTTCTGCGTGAACACCAGAGAGCACCCGGCGTTCCTTTTATTTGGCATAATGCTAATGATATTATTAAGCAGTTCGATTTATTACGTCATCCTGATTTTATTGTCGCTCATAAAGGTAAAAAAGAGCATTTTTGGAAGATAAGAAATAAGATTTTTGACTATACCGGGCGCTATCGAAAAGCAGATACCTTGTATTAATCTGGATTTATATTTGCTGTTAGTGGACTTTTTCGTTAAAATGCGCCCCGCTTTATCTATTTTTAGATAAACCAAATCTCGAGCTTGTTGCTGGGTCGCCTGTAACAAGTATGTATTTTCTTTCTTTTTCATAAGAGAAAAAAGATGTTAACTATTAATGCAACTGTACGTAAAGAGCAGGGTAAGGGTGCGAGCCGCCGCCTGCGTGTGGCTAACCGTTTTCCTGCTATCGTTTATGGCGGAAATGAAGAGCCAATCGCTATCGATTTAGATCACAACGAAGTGATCAACCAAGAACACAAATCTGAATTCTATTCTGATTTCGTTAACCTGGTAATCGATGGTAAAGAAACTAAAGTTAAAGTTAAAGCAGTGCAACGTCACGAGTATAAGCCAAAAATTACTCATATTGACTTCCTGCGCGCTTAATAAGCCACCCTTCGAGCTTTATTTTTCGGGACGCCGAGCATGTAACGCCACTTAATGTGGCGTTATTTGTTTCTACTAGGTAATTATTTTTCTGATGCTCTACGCTGTAATTGATCACGTAAATTAGGTGGAGTACCTTTGATCGTGAGTGTATCTGTTGCAGGATCCCAGAATATTCTTTCACCCAATAATTTCGCATCAAAATTAACAGTTAATCCACCGCCACTACCAGAATATTTCATTAATTGACGTAAGGTACTGCGATCAGCTGGAAAAGTATCAGCTAATTCATAGCCCTTCTCTTCGGTAAATTGAACAAAGTTTTGATCACCCAAAGATGGTAACTCTTCAGCAAGCTCAGTTAAGGCAATTTCTTCACCAGATTGTAATTGCTCATTACAGTAGCTATATACTTGTTCGCGACAAGTCTGACGTGCTTGCTTGTCCATTTCGGAAGCTTCACAAAAGTCATCAACAGCTTGTAATAAACCTTTGTTTTGAACTTTAGCGTTTAAACCTTCTTGAGCACCTAAAAAGTCCATAAAAAAGTCAGAGACTTTGCGTCCTACCCGACCTTTTAAGAAAGTTAAATAGCGCAGAGAGTCTGGAGCCGTTTCCCATTCAGTTAAATCAATACGAGCAATAATATCTGCATGAGGAATATCTAGATAGCGTGTTGATGAAACATCAAGACTGTCATTCACCCACATGCTATTGCAACTACTCAATACAGCAATTAAAAGATAATCCACCGCCAAATAACGATAATGACAAAAGAGAACGGTTCCCCCTTCTGCAAAGGGGTATTTTGCTAATTCATCTTTTAATCTCACAGTGGCTGCACGCGAAAAACCTAAAAAGTTTTCTTCACCTTTGCGCTGTAAACGTAATGCTTGCGCTAATTCACTTTCTTCATTAAACAGACCATAAGCTTTATTTTTTGCACTGTAGACACGATGCAACTCTTCAATCATTTCCTGAACAACAGGTTCAATCTCTAATACTGAATCGCGTAACACAACTTCTAATGTCTGCTCATCTCGCTTGATAAGCTGATGTAAGACTAACTGACTAATATCTAGACTCATGGTCGTCCTCTTTATTCCTTCACTTTCTCATGCGCGTATTCAAACACTCCCCACTTTCAGTATCAAGGGAAAATTAATTAATTTAATAGCGGAAAAAGACCCAACAATACGGTAATATATAGCGTTTTATTCATTTAGTAGGAATTCTGATTTTATGCCACAAAAATCCCGTTATAGTGATGAACAAGTTGAGCAGTTATTAGCAGAACTTGTCAGCGTTCTTGAAAAACATCATACTCCTACAGATCTTTCTTTGATGGTGTTGGGGAACATGGTGACAAACTTAATTAATACAAGTATTGCCCCTGCTCAACGGATGCTGATTGCTGATTCTTTTGTTCACGCATTGCGTGCTTCAATTGATGAAGGCAATATTCACTAATAAACATAGAAAAATTATTTATAGACATGGTAACGAGACCTCAGTCCTATCGTGAAAAAGTATCCCAAATGATCAGTTGGGGTCACTGGTTTGCGCTATTTAATATTATTCTAAGCTTATTGCTCGGAAGCCGTTACCTGTTTATTTCAGATTGGCCTGGAACTTTCGCGGGTCGCTTTTACGCAATTGTAAGTTGGATGGGACACTTTAGTTTTATTGTTTTTGCTATCTATATTCTTGTCCTTTTTCCACTTACCTTTGTAGTCGTATCTCAACGGCTACTTAGAGTGATCTCTTGTGCTCTCGCCAGTGCTGGACTCACAATCCTTATCTTTGATATGGCTGTTTACCAACAATTTCAGCTTCATCTGACTCAACTTGTTTGGGATCTAGTCATTAATCCAGATGAAGGTGAAATGGCTCGTGAATGGCAACTTATTTTTATTGGCATTCCTATTATCTTTCTTATTGAGATGCTTTTTGCAACATGGAGTTGGCAAAAATTACGCAGTTTAAACCGTCAGCGATGGGGTAAACCATTAGCTGGTGTTTTTATTACTTGTTTTGTCTTATCTCACTCTATGTCAATTTGGGCTGATGCTAATTTTTATCGTCCGATTACAATGCAACGTGCCAATTTGCCATTATCCTACCCGATGACTGCACGTAAGTTCCTTGAGCGCCATGGTTTTATTAATCAATCAGAATATGAACAACGAGTGATCAGTGAAGGTAACCCAGCCGCACAAGGTATTACCTACCCTCTTGCACCATTGATTTACTCAAAAGAAACATATTCTTATAATCTATTAGTTATCGTTGTTGATGGTTTAGGTAATGAGGAAGTTCCTGAATTACCAAGCTTGCAAGAGTTTGCACAACATAATCTCAATTTTACCCATCATTATTCATCAGGTATTGATAATGATACGGCATTGTTTGGTTTATTTTATGGTATCTCACCTTCTTATTTAGATAGTGTATTGAGTAGCAGAAAAAACTCCGCACTATTTGATGCCTTAAGTTATCGAAACTATCAATTAGCAATGTTCTCAACAAATGGTTTTCAGACACCATTGTTTAAACAAGCTGTGCTATCAGATTTTTCTATTCCAACATCACGCAGTGGTAATAACGATGCCACCATTGATAGCTGGCGCAATTGGCTAATAAAAAACAACCAAACAACACCTTGGTTCTCTTTCTTGCAAATTGATGGTCACACCAATAAAACGTCTCAACGTATGACATTAAATCAACAATTAGAGCGCGTTTTTAATACATTGCAAGAAACCAAAGTACTCGATAATACTGTTGTGGTTGTCACTTCTAGCTATCATCAAGACAGTGATAAAAAGCAAAACAACCAATGGCTTTCTGATAAAACCACCTTTAACTTAAGCCAATCACAAGTACCTCTAATGGTACACTGGCCAAACATGAAACCACAGTCGATTGATAAAATGACTAGCCATCAAGATATCATGACAACCTTAATGCAACATGTTTTACGTGTGATTAGCCCTGCGGATAACTATTCACAAGGTGAGGATTTATTTGCAAGCACTCGTAATCATCCATGGATTTTCACCGGTGATGACGAAGCATTTGTGGTCTTTTTACAAGATAATACGTTGTTAATAGACAAACATGGCCGATATGCTTTATTTGATAAATCAGGAAAAGAAATTAGCTCAGCAAAACCTGACTTAAAATTATTATTACAAGTTCTTGCCGAACAAAAACGCTTTATCGAACGCTAGTACAATTAGTGATGTATAAAATTACGTCACTTAATTAGCAAAGGGTTGCTTTAGCAGTCAAAAACAGTAATATACAGGGCACAAACGGCATGTAGCGCAGCCTGGTAGCGCACCGTCATGGGGTGTCGGGGGTCGTAGGTTCAAATCCTATCATGCCGACCAAAATTCTTTAGAAAAACCAACCGCTTATGGTTGGTTTTTTTATGTCTGAAATTTGCTTGGTGTAAAACTGGTGTAAAACCCCCATCAGATTTACCCTAGTTAAAGCTCAATTCTCGCCCTGTTTCTATGCTATAATTTCGCTTAAATCATTAACTAAATTTATGTAATAAAGATTTTGCTGGCAAACTAAAAAAATGAAATTAAATGGCCGATATGATTATTTAAGAGAAAAAACCAGAAACACTTGATGCGTAATATAAAAAGCTTTTATTGGTTAAAGAAGTAATATCTTTTTTATTGTGCTAATCAAACCATAAGCTCCATAAAATAATACAGGCAATAATATGAAAAAATAATCTGCATACTTAGCGTTATCACATTAAGTATATTTTTGAATGGTCGTATATTCTTCTCGTTGGATAAATCAAATACGGCCTCATATAAAATAAACCCGCTTAGTTAGCAAAAATCACTTCACTGTATCGAAGATCTAATAAAACTAAATGCGGTAAATAATAATACTCAATGTAACCGACTAAGTGATATAATCACTCAGCTATCATTAACGATATCTAATTGATATCCTGTTGTTTTTATAATGGATAGAAATATGAATAACAAAAAAGAAAACAAAAAGTTGTTAACATTTATATCTCCATTATTATCTTTGACGATATCACTCTATCTGAGCATATCTACATTTGGCTATAATAATATTATTTGGCTAGTTATTTCTTCTGTTATTTTTTTTATCGGTATTGTTGTATTTGTATCTTCTTTAGAAGTTTCTATAAAAATTATTTATTTTAAACAACTATCTTTTTTATATACTAATAAATTTGTTATTTTGATCTTTACTTCAATGAGTTTTATAGCAACCGCCATAGTGTTGACAATTATATTCCATGAAGAAAATGTACCTTATAATTTTTTTAATAGTGTAGAATTTGTTGCTTTTCTTATTGCTTATTTTTCTTTTCTCTTAATATCTATTTTTGTTTCTTACGTATATTGTATGATTAATAATAACAAAAAATTCTTTTTACTTTCTCTGTTTTTGTTATTGATAATGTTGAATATTAAAAAAAATGATATTAATTTTTTAATATTTAATTCACTTATTTTCTTTATTATATTCTTGGGGGCAGTAGCTATTATTATGATAAGAAAGGCTTTTTCTAATCATGATTAAATCATGATTCTCCAACAAGCTATCATTATATACTCACCGATTTTTACATTCTCAGAAGCTTGCTCAGATAGAAAATGTAAGCACATTTGAAATAACTAACGTTAGATGAAAATCAGAAAAGAGGTATATGATAGAAGATATGACAATAGCTTAACTCATATTGTTAGAAAGTGTTTAAAAGTTGAGTAAGCTATATTAATAAAATTATTAATTTATTGTGTTAAATTATAGCTTTCAGCAATCAAAGATTTTAACTCGCTATCATCAAATTCAGATGAGAGGCTAATAGAAACCCAATGCTCTTTATTCATATGGTAAGCTGGATACACTCCTTTTTTCAATCGTAATGATCCCGTTAAATTTGGCATAACTTTTAAATTTATGATATCGACTATATCGCTACTACCATTATCAAATAATTTGCTTTCTAGAACATCCATTATAGCTGCGAACCACTTCGAATTACTATTATGCCTAAAAACTATATAATTAGGATATTTAATCCATAAATACTCAGGCTCTACATTATAGTTTTCTTTAATATAATTAATTAATTCTTTTCTATTCATTACAGCCTCATCTCATAGATTATCTGAATATAAATATAGCTCCGTATGCCTTAAGATCCCATTACTTTTTTTCTTTTTTATCGCTCATCTACCCTATACTCTCTTTTATTTTTACTATTTTTATAGAATTATTATTCAATACCCTCAATTACAATAATAATGCATACCTTACTTTTATACAGGAAATTTGAAAAAACTTCTGATTAATATTGCCATATTTTATATTTTTGTATATAAAAAGGCCACTTAGGTGGCCCAAGAAGTAATCATTTATTTTAACAGATTAAAAATTTCCTTTACTACGTTGTTGCTCAATATAAATATTCTGATTAGTTTTAATACTATTTAATGTGCTATCAGAATATGGATCTTCTTTATGACTTTTACTTTCTTGAGATTCTATTGCTCCCGTTGATGAACAAGCAGAAATAAAAAAAACACTCAAAAGCATAAGTAATCTCATATCTACCCCAAATAATATTTTAAATTAATAGCAAATGCTTAGAGTAAAAATGAATAATTTAGTTCATAAAATCAATCATCTTCATTTTTTACACTTGCTCTCAACATGGTTATATAATAAATTACATATCGATAAAAACACAAAAAATGGAAGCAATAATGAAATTGTTTATGTTTTATGTTGGTGGCAATGCGGGTAAGTCAAATATCGAAGTTCACGATATTCAATTTGTTGCAGCAGAAAAGCCTATAGATGCTTGGCCTGCATTAAGAGATGCATGGTTTGGTGACAAAGATAAAGTACATATTGATGGTTATACTGAAATCACTTGGGTTGATGGATTTGATATTAGCCTCAGTCTTAGCAATAAGACTAGCAACAATAACAATAAGTTATACTTTGTTAATGTAGGTGGTTATCATCCATCAAGCCTAGCTGAACTACACGAATTTGATTTATTTGTTGCACAATCAGCAAATGAGGCTAAAGAAAAAGCCATCACAACGCTTTTAGTCGATAGCCAGCAACAACATAAAGATAATTTAAAAGATGTTGATGATTGCATTTTATTAAGCAAAATCGGTGATTACTACATTCACCTAATACCAAATAATTCAGGTGAACATTTCAAACCTTTATGGCAAGGTTATCAACCGATTGGTATTGAGAAAAGTTAATAATGATTTTTACTGCGCTACAAATTTTGAGCGTAGTAATTTTCTCGAATTATGCAATCATCAACTCATTTTTAAATATCAATTAACCACATATTAAATAATATTGATATTTTTATTTAAAATGACTTTATATTAATTGCTTATTACTTTTATTATTTAAAATTCATTAACTTTTTAAAATAAAACCCTTTTTTAGTTTTGGGGAATTTATTTCCATTATATATTTTTCGTTCATAATCTCGGCCCGCATAGCGATTATCACCATAAAATTGACCATATAATGCAGTTTTAGGGCATACATCATCAGAAAAAAATCTATGATTATTATCCATTTCAATTTTCCTTATTTAAATTAGTTAGATACCTCTTAATATAAAATATCTATAAATCGTTATTAATTTATAATATATATAAATCATCCAACACCATACTACTTCTATAAAAATAGATCCAATTTTACACTTATTTTTATTTAGAAAAAATAAATAAAACAATATAAATAGAATATTTCAAATAAAGGCCACATTAGACAAAATAAAAAAATAGGGTATGATATAAATATCACACACCTTTTTTACTATAATAAATTATTTATTATCTATCTCTTTGTTCGCTATCCCAAATGGGATATGTACAGAAGGAAGCTCAGACGAGGATTTTAAATGTAATTTTTGATCATCAAAGAATATATGTGGTTTTAAAATCTTTAACACATTCGCCTTCTCTACTCCTCCCATAAAAAAGGCTTCATTAACAGAAATTCCCCACGCTCTCATGGTATTAATAACTCGCTTATGAGACGGCGCATTTCGTGCAGTAACAATGGAAATCTTAAGTAATGGAACATAACTAGGATCTTGCTTTACTTTTTCTAATTCTAGTTTTTGAATATCTGAAATACGCAGTAGAAATTTCTTTAACGGCCCTGGGTTATGAGGAGTATCAACCATTTTGGCTTCATGAAGATGAAATTGTGATAATTCTCCCGAAGTTTTGTAAATAACCTCGGCTTCATCATCAGCGATAACGCCATCAAAGTCGAAAGCAATTCTTAATTCATCTGCATTATCATCATTAATATGACCTGCTAATATTTGTCCTGCGGGATAATTAGCTTTAATTGCTTGTATAACATCATCATGATCTGCTGATAAAAATAATTCAATATCAAAGGCTGGAATATAAATATGAGGTGATTTTCCTTGAAGAAACACAGCCCTGGTGATCCCTAGCTCATAATGTTCAATAGAATTCATCACTCTTAATCCTGTATCAGGATCATTTCTAGATAATAAAATGACTTCAACCAAGGGATCATCAATCCTGATATTATTTAGTTTTAAAAGTCGGCTAATAAACGGAAATGCAACACCTTTATTTAATGGAATATCTTGCATTTCTCGCTGATATTTTCGATAAGACTCCTCACCTTCAGTACGAAATATATTATCTGACTCTTCTAAATCAAATAGCGCACTAGAAGATAGCCCTATGACTAATCTTTTTGTTAAATCATATGCCATAGCGTCAATTCCTTATTAGAGCTTTTTATTATTTATACTATCATTTTTTAATAGCCCTGAGATAAGAAAATCTGCACATAAAGTATGAATATGGCAATGTCACAATCTTACCAAGAATTTATTCTCTCCCCAAATATACAAATGATATTGATTATCATTTGCATTTAAGTATTATCACTATTATGCTAGTGGTTATTACAAGTAAGGAGAAGACTCATGGTTAAAAAAACAATACATTTACGATCTCGACACGCTAAGGATTTAATCAATAAAATAAAAAAAATGAAAAGCATTGAAAATGCGATAAATACCAAGTCAGAAAAAAGTGATCTCATTGTTATAATTGACAAATTACCAACTTTAGTTTCTATCAACTAAATTATTTTGTTGGTTTTTTAGTGTGAATAAATAGTGACCATAATCTTATTGGGGTTGACATATTAAATGATAATGATTATCTTTTAGCTTGTGAATAGTTGAGTATTTTACTTGGTTTTTCACAACGACATTGCTCACATTGCTTCTAGTATTTATTGACCAACTCTCCTAGCGTTGGTCTTTTTTTATCTATCGTATATTTATTCTTATTACACAATAAATAAAGAAAGCTATTACCTAAAAATACTATTTTCTTATTAAAGATAAAATAGTTTATAGTGTAACTTCAGTAAGAAAATCATTTTATATTTGGTTTTCTATCTATCATAACGGATTGTTAAATAAACATTTTAAATTTAAACCATATCATCAATAGGGACTTTAACTTATGGGTTTTATTTCATCTCTCTTTGAAAAAGAGAACAAATTGACACCGTTACAGCAATGGGAACAAATAAATAAGAAATATGCAGATAATCCTATTGAGCGTATCCGTGAAAAATTAATACTTGTTGCGATTGTTGATCACGAGCACAAAGAATTTGGCGCTAATAGCCATAACTATCAATTAAACCCACCACTCTCTATAGAAAAAGCTGATCAGTTACAAAAAAAATCTGGATGTAAATTTCCACAAGACTATATCAACTTTATCACTCGAATTGGTCATGGTGGTACAGGTTCTTATGGTGGCGCAGGCCCTTATTATGGGCTCTACGCTTTTGATGACGCGATAGCTAGACATGATATAAAAAACTATGCACGACCCTGCTTACTTAGCCCTAATATGGATATTGAGGAATGGAAAGCATTATGTCATGTACCTGATGATTGTAGTGATGAAGAATTTGATAATATTTACGATAGACTCCACCAAGGTACACTCTATTTAGGAACCTGTGGTTGTGAATACGATCTTTTATTAGTGCTGAATGGTGATTATAAAGGTCATATTTTATATACATCTGATTGGGTAAATTCAGATACTCCCTACACATTTTCTTATGAGACATCATTTACACAATGGTATGAACGTTGGTTAGATGAAGTTATTTTAGGCTATGACACAAGTTGGTTTGGTCATCGTATGGGAGGTAATGAAGAAATTTTACTTTGTCTTGCCAATGATAATGATGATATTATTAAAAAAGTCAATGCTATCAATTCATTAACAAAACTACCTGAATTATCAAATAGGAGTTTGTATTTTTTAGAGCAGCAACTACGAGCCGAAAGTATTGAGTTATATAAAGTATCTTTAAATGTCTTAGCAACCTATTTTAAAAAACACGCTTTACCTCATATTCAACGAGCACTAATTGCTCCATATGATGAAAAAACAGATATTGCTATTTCTATTATTTACTTCAAGTATAAAGACCAGTATGCACAGTTTAAAGAAAGTCTTATTTCTATTCTTAAAGTAACCAATCACGAAGATACATTGCGTTTTATCGGCTACATTTTAACAGAACTAAATACTATTTTTGTTGAGGACTTTCAACCTTTCTTTACTCATCAAAATGTAGAAATCATAAGAAGTGCTATTTATGCAGCCTCTCATGATGCTAATTTAAAACATAAAATTTCAGCATTTTTTGAACTAACTATCTCTGATAACGCAGAAATAAGCTTAAGCGCAATTCAGGCATTATCTAGTTCAAATTATATCAATAGTGAGCTATTGGATTATTTAAAAAAAGCTTGGAAAATGTACCCTGAAGAAAAAAATCCTTATATTCGTAATAATATCTCTTCTTATATCGCAAAGGTATATCCATCAAACAATATGATTGATGTAAAACAATGGTAGTTAATGGATAGACACCCTATTATCTTCTTGTATCTATTTTAATCAGGCAATAATCAATTATTGTCATTGCCTGATTTTTACCCAAGATAATTATAAATACGTATTTTTTGTTGTTCTAAAAATTAAGAAATTTATCAATACTCTCAGATAAATGTATATAAATTTTATTGTTAAATTAACATGATTATTAGTTACATACTCCAATCCAATGTTCCCAACAAATTAAAAACCAATAAAAATCAATTAATTACATCATAAAAACATCAAGTAATTATGATTTTTTCAAGAAATACTTTTAATATCACACTTATTTTCATTATTTTTTTTAAAAGTTTGTTACAGATTGATATCTTTTTTTCCCTTACCATTGGTTTCAGTATTTCATCACTGATAGATATTTAATTTTTCCCCGCCTAGTGCGGGGATTTTTTTATCTTAAGAACTCACTTTAATACTGACAAATAAAATCACTATTTCTTTCAGATTTAATGTTCTCTTGTCTTCTTTTTCATTCATAGCAAAAACAACATTTGATCTTTTCAAAAAAGCAGAAAAACTACTAATGACATTAAAAAGGCCATAATGTTATGGCCTTATTGTCAATATCCTATTTTCTTTTTATTTATAAGCTTCAAAAGTAATAATTTCTGTTTCGTTATTTGGTTCGCACAAATATTGATAATCTCCAGAAATTGTTATTTTGCCAAAACCAATAGATTCAAGGAGCCGTCTAAATTCATACACACCAAACCATTTTAATTTAAACACTTCCCATTCACTTTCAATTATTTTTCCATTTCTCCATTTATCATAACGGTGATGAGATACTGTTAATTGATTAATATAATCTATTTCGGCATTTACTATCTGTAAGGTAATTAAATCCCCTTCAGGTGTTTCGAATTGTCGACTAGAACATTGGCCTCTAGTAAAGGTATGCGCCAAACTAATGTCAATTAGCAAACGTCCACCTGGATTTAATGCGTTATAACATTGTTGAAGTGACTGTAGTGCTTTTGTTTCGCTATCTAACAATAAGAAAGTTCCTGTCGGAATAATTATTGCATCAACACGTGTCTCAACTTGGAATGTCAACAAATTATCTTTAGTCACTTTATCTTGAGAATATCCATTACTTCTTAAATTTTCCATACAGAAATAAAGCATCTCATCTGAAAGATCAAACCCTTCTACATTAAATCCAGCCTTTAATAAAGGGATTAAAATACGCCCAGTTCCCACAGCAGGCTCTAAAATCTTACCATTAACATCCTTAAGACGTTCTTGATAATATTCTACGTCACCAAAACTACATCCTATAGGTTTATCTATTTGGTAAACTTGGGCTGATAACGAATGATAACTCTGCATAAATATTCTATTCTCTTTTTATTATTTATTTTTAATGATAATAAAGTGATAATTTAAAATATCAATACTCAACTAAATAGAAATCATCAAATAAAGATATAATTTTGACTTTTATAGTAACTTCGTAGAAATATTTTGACAACTTTTTTGTCATCTTGAAATAGCTCAAATTATTAATTTTTTGTTTTGACAACAAAATGTATCATGAAAAAATTAAGTAATATAACTCATATTAAATAAAGTTAACTTGTTAATGAAAATAAAGATAATCTTATAAAGTTAATATCATTCAAATGGTTAAGTAAGCTACTTCTAATTTCAATTATTATTCTATTATTGAAGTATTCAAAAATTCATTCATAAATATTTATATAATTGTCATTAACCATCAAGTTTTTTTACAGATTGATATATTTTTTTTCTCTAATATTCCCTCCATCATTCAGTACGAAAAATACAGATCTTTCACAAAAGAGATCAATTACTAAATTTGACCAATAAAATAATATTAAGGAATATAAAATGAAAAAGAATCTTATTATCGGAGCTTGTTTAACACTTTTATTATCAGCTACCACCCTTGCAAATAATAAGGTTATTGGTTCAGGAACGATTACTTTTACAGGCTCTATAGTAGAAGGCAATTGTATGATTGACTCTATCGGGAATATATTTAAAACAAACTGCTGGAATGGTGTTGAAATGGAAGAAATACAGCATAAAATTGAACCAAATGAAATGTTCAATGCTAAATTAAATGAAAATAAAGGTTCAATGAATATAAATTGGATTGGTGAAAATTTAGCCATAATGGATATAATATATAATTAAATTTAATTTAATTTAATTTAATTTTTTATCTAATCCTATATTTTAAATAGATATTAATCTCTGTATATTTTGGATAAACTATTTATTATTAAATAATGAGTATATATTTTTCGAGCATTAGAAGTTATTACTATATTTATATAAATGGTATTTTTCTATTATGGTCATAATATATTAAGCAGGTATAGTTAACTTATATACCTGCTAACTCTATTCTTTTTCTTATCTTCTTTTTCTTACCTTTTTATTTTCCATTCTATCCCTTTTGTTTGCATTTTCATTAATCCATACAAACGTAAGGGTTGACAAGTCAATTGATAATGATTATCTTTTAACTTGTGAATAGTTGAGTGTTTTACTCAACTTTTTACAACGACATTGCTCACATTGCTTCCAGTATTTACTGTGACCAACACATTATGTGTTGGTCTTTTTTTTATTTACTCATTTATACACAGACTAGTGATAGAAACTCGTTTCACCTGCTGGTCGTGTTTTAAATCGTCTATGGGCCCATAAGTATTGTTCTGGTGCCCTCATGATTTCTGTTTCAATCAACTTATTCATTCTATCTGTATCGTTTTGAATATTCTCGCTAGGGTAATTAACCAACTCCTCACCAATAATCAAACTGTATTGTTTACCTTCTTTATTTTCGTTTCTAACCAGCGTTACAGTCAAAGAAGGTGCTCCTGATAATTTGGCTAATATTGCAACGCCTTTTGAAGTTGATGTTTTTTCGACACAAAAGAAAGGTGAAAAAGTGGTTCCTTTCAAACCAAAATCCTGATCAGGAGCAAACCAAATTGCCTTTCCTTTTTTTAACTCCATAACCATAAATTTTAAATTACGTCTATCTATCATCCCTTTATCAGAACGACATCTCGCTTTAGTTTGGATATATTCCATCGCTTTATTGTTATGCGGTCTATACATGGCATTAACTGGGAAGCAAAGCCCCATAATACGCCCCCCCAACTCTAGCGACATTGAATGTATACCGATTAATAAAATCCCTGCATTTTTCTCATTAGCATTTGTGAAATTGGATATTCCCTGCACTTCAAAAAGGTTTTTTAATCGGCGATCACTCCAAAACCAAGCCATTCCTGTTTCAAATAAAGCCACACCAAGTGAAGATAAATTATCCATGACGAGTTTATTTATTTCATATTGATCTTTATCAGGAAAACATAGCTCTAAATTTCGCTTTATTATAGAGACTCTTCTTTTTACAAAAAAACGAGATAATAACCCTAGACGTTTACCCAAGAAAAGTAACCAAGAATAAGGTAGTTGTACTAATAGAAAAAGAATAAAAACACCAAACCAAGTTAAAAAATATTTTGGGTGTAACAGATGCAATGAAAAAAAATTTTTAGCGTACACTAGTTTGTCCTTTGAGAACTAAAAGCTTTTAAGCCACATTGAATTAGACAGCATTTTTTTTAGATAAGTCATTAAATATTAATTTTATATTTTTCTTTAAATTATTTTTTATGATTTATCTGATATCTTTCTATTCTAATGAAGTTTTTTTCTTTCTTTTCATTGAGAAAGCAATATCTTACTATCTTTATTTCAGCATTATAAGAATTTTATTATTATTTAAACTATTTTCTTTGCTAATAAAGTTAATCATTAAAGCAAATTTTTTATAATTAAAATTATTTATTTTAAATATTTACATAAACTTAATAAGATTGTTTTAAATCTATATTATTATATAAAAACTAAAACAAAATAATGAGGTTTTTAATACAAAAAAACCTCACCGAGGTGAGGTTTTTATTGGTCTTATCAGTATTAATACTGCATTAAGCAATATTTACTGCAATAATGACTCAATATTACAGAGCGATTACGTTCGCTGCTGCTGGACCTTTAGCGCCATTTTCGATAGAAAATGAAACTTCTTGGCCTTCTTTTAGAGATTTGAAGCTTTCGCTTTGGATAGCTGAAAAGTGTACGAATACGTCTTTGCTACCATCTTTAGGAGTGATAAAACCGAAGCCTTTATCATCGTTAAACCATTTTACTGTACCAGTCATTGTATTAGACATAAGATTTCCTTTAATTAATTATTTTGCCATAAGGCATAGTTTGCGGTTTGATTTCGGATTTTACTTATGGTCACTATTTGAAGGAATTCGCAACGAAGAGGTATCATGGATAACGCTAAACGGTGAACTACTTAAAACTGCACTAACATAAATAGGTCTGTACTTCCAAACCAGTGGCGCTATTAAGTCATATAATTCGGTTTATAGCAAATTATTTTCAAATTTATTTTTAAAAAAATGTCAAAACGACAATTTAGAAAATAATTATAATATAAGAATAATTATCCAGCCAATCAAAGTCCATATTTATATTTGCATTTTTCAGTAGATCTGAAGTAAATCGATTCAATATAACTTAAAACAGTAGATACTGTTTTTTTAAAAAACAGTATCTACTCCATCAATAATATAGTATTTAGTTTTAGTCAATTAATGCTAATAAAATATCTTCAGTTTTTGTCCACAGAAGTGATCCACCTTCTTCTGGCCATAAATGTCGTTGTGCATTAGGAAAACGTTGAAACAACAATGATCCAAAATCAGGAGAATGAACGGTACTCGTATCTTTCATACCATACCATAATGTTGTTGGCGTTTTTATGTCTTCAGGTGAAAAACCCCATGGCTGCATAGCAATAAGAAGATCTTGAGTATATCCCTCATTACCTTGTTTAAAAGCTTCTGCCATACATTCTTGATAAACAGGAAGAAAATCTATCGATTGATAAACAGCTAAATCAACATCTGCACTGTAATTTAAAATAAAATTCATTAACCAATTAGCTGATATATTTTGCTTAATCCAAGAAGCTAATACATCAGGAGCACTAACCGCCTGCTGTTGCATATTAGCAACTTCTTCTGTGAGTTGATTTCGTGTATCAGGATAATCAAATTGATCTTGTCCCGCGACAACAACTAATTTGTCTACATGACAATAAAAACAAAGTGCCATAGCAAATACAGCCCCTTGAGAAAATCCCATTACATCAAAGTTTTTAATATTAAGATGTTCGAGTAAAAATAAAATATCTTGAGAAAAAGATTTTAGCGTTTTATGAGGATCGATCGTTGAATCACCTAATCCTGGACGAGTTGGAGTAATTAAACGGATATTAAGCTTATTTAGATATTCAACATCTACACCTAATAGACCACTCATACCTGCACCAGTACAAAATACTACTGGTTTACCTTGTTCTGGTCCAGACTCATACCACGCTAGAATTCTATTATCAGGTAACACTACATTATATTTTCTTGAGTTTTTAACTTTCATTAGATTTATTCTAATATTAATTTTTTAATATCACAACGTCCACCATATTAAATAGTGGTGTATTATTTTCTAAATTTAACTTTTAAGAACTAGTATGAGACTAGCTAAGGATAAGATTTCATATAAACTCACAATAAATTTTCTAGTAGTATTAATGATAAAAAATGAATAATCTTTATGTTTATTTCAAACAGTATAACTAAAATATCCCCATTCGTTAAGTGCTTATTGGTACTGTTATCACTGCTTAAGTACAATATCGCAATGGGTTCACCTCTTCAGGATGATTGTAAACACGTTAATTTAATTCAATAATTTTTCTCTACTATTTATTAAATATAAAAAATAGTTTATTTTTTCTTTTTTAAATTAACAGTAAAAACACCGATATATTTAATATCACTTAAATTATTATAGTTATATAAATATATTTATGATATTTTTATTTTTAAAAACTACTAAATTGATAATAAATATATTAAAGCTCATTGTATAGTATGGGAATGTTTTATATTCAACCTGATTATTTAAATAAAAGGGAAGTTATACTTCCCTTTTATTTTTAATGCTACAACGAAGCTATTTTACTAATTCACACGTACGCCCTTTATCTTCAGCGACACGTCCATTAATAGCATCATCTTCTGAAATGGTAGCAAGGTTAAATTCATCTTGCCCTTTTCCCCATATTTGGAAATTTTCACCAACATAGCGTGCACCACTCGCAGCAACAGCCTCTTGTAAAACAATAATTTCATCGTTGTAGTACATAACAGTGAGCTGTTCATTCGGAAAAGAAACTCTAATTTTCTGACCTTCACAATTATAAGTATCCGTTTTAGCGGCTAAAGCGGGGGCTGCCATTAACGATGATACTAAAGCAATAGCCGAAATAGAAAATAACTTATTCATCATATCTCCTAAAATAATCAATGAATTTCACTAATACAATAAAACTAGGCACTTTCTTTTAAAGACAAAATAGGATACTTCCGTATTTGATGAAAACAAAAATATCTATCTTTATTTTAATAAAACCTTAATTTTAATAAAAACATCAATCATTGATTAATGACTTCAACAATTGTTTTTTTATTTAAAATCAAATTTAATTCAAATAATTTGCAATACATAACTTTACATTAATACTCGCCTATTTTACTTTATTCAATGCAACTACCACTATACGATATGCTATTATCCTAGCACCTATATATTTATTGTAGTTCAATAAATTAAATCGATCTTATTGAAAAATATCGATAGAGAAAAATAATAGGAATATTCATGCTCCAAGAGAATGTTGTTAAAGATATCATTGTTTGGATCGAGCAGAATCTTGATTCACGTTTATCATTAGATATCGTTGCTGAAAAATCAGGCTATACGAAGTGGCACTTTCAGCGCTTATTTAAAGCATATACAGGAATATCTTTAGGAAAATACATACTCGCCCGACGTTTATCTTGTGGTGCTTATGCCTTACGTATAACACGTTGCAGTCTGCTAGATATTTCACTGAAATACCGGTTTGACTCCCAGCAAACTTTTTGTCGTGCATTTAAAAAACAATTTAATATCACCCCTTCTGAGTATAGAAAAAAACCAGGTTGGGATATTAGTGAGCTTATTTTTCCAGCACTAGAAACTGTTGAGTTAAGTGCCAAATATGAAGTCGTTACCTTCCCTTCTCTAAAATTAGCTGGCATGTCTCACCAGTATAACAAACCCATTTCAACGTGGAATTCAGACAAGAAAAAATTCAGAAAAGAGTTTTGGCGTAAATTTTTGAAAGATGTGCATACAATACCGACTGAGTTATATGCAATGCACAGAGCATCTGCAAGCACATTAGATGACACCATGTACATTTATAACACCGCGGTTGATAAAGAAAAGCTATCAACGGCATCTAATATCTCAGCAATGTCACAATTAGAATTACCCAGCGGTAATTACCTAGAAATTACTTTTCATATGGATGAAATTTTAGATTCATTAACGGGTTATGATGACATTATTTATACGGTATATACTAAAGTATTACCAAAAATGAATTTATTACGTAGACCTGGCCCTGATATTGAACGATATACACTAAAAGAGCCTGTGAGTTACGATAAATTACTTGATCAAAGTGGGCAATATTTGCAAAAAATTAGCTACTATATTCCTGTTATTTAATCGCCTATTATTAAAAAGATCCCAACAACTTGGGATCTTTTGTCTAGATTGTATTTAAAACAACATTTCTCTATTAGTCTTTTTTAGACTTATTAGCAAAGAAAATATCATCTTGAATATCTTTTGTTTTTATAGTAAATAATTCATTTGTTAAATTTTCGGTCAATAACTCAGCACTCGCCATCACTCGTAAATTAAATTCATTTAACATTTTATCTGCACCCGCTTTATTGGTTTTAACCATAGCAAGATATTTAGCTTCCATTTCTTTTTGCTCTAATGCTGTTTTTTCTTCCCATTCTTGGTAGGCTTTTTTTACTATTGGTGCAAGTTTTGGATAGTCTGTCATCACTAATGTTTGTAATTTACGATATTTCCAATAAATAGAATCGCTATCTGCTTTATTTGTACCTATTCCATAATGTTGAGGATAAGCTTTTAATCCACTGTAATACGGAACAAATGCAGTTAAATCCGCCATACCTAACCCAACATAAGTTATTTCACCTATTTCTTGAGGAAGTTCTGGACGAACTTGCATTACATGTGCTTCATAAGTTCTAAATACACTAATTGGGCGCCATGGCTCTTCACCATTTAATCCATTTGTATAAGGATCGTGTTTGGTTCCTTCAAAGTGGTTACGCAACATAGTCTTCGCTTCTTCAATAGACACTTTTTTTTCTGGTGTTAATAAAGGAGCAAAATTGCGCCCATCATCAACGGCTTGCTTTAACGATGGATTAAATTGTTGCTGAATGATCCATACTCTAGGGTCATTATAGGTACGATCTCGCTCATCATCACGGGTATACGCTTTAGAAAAGTTAAATACTCCCTCTTTTTCAGGATTATAAAGCCCTTTTTCAATCGCAAATTCCACTAAATTTTTAGAGCCTAATATATCTTCACTGTTGATATCATAAGCTTGTAGTCTGCCTTGATTACCTGTCGCAAAATATTTGTCTTTAGGCAATCTTTGTGCAATCCAATGATGTCCTGTTCCTGTTTCTAAATACCAAAGTTCATTTTTATCAACAACAGCAACTCCAAATCCTTCTCCAGCCCCTTGTGTTTCAATAATACTTCCTAATAATTCGATTGCTTCACGTGCTGTTTTTGCTCTTGAAAGTAGCACATCAGGAATATCATCTTCAGTTATTCCTGTATCTTCAACATAAGGATCAAAAGAAAGTGCTTTGGGTGAAGCAAAAATAGACTCGGTGCCACTAACGCCAACCCCCAACTCGTTAAACCCTGTTGCGCCATGAAGCTGTGTTTTCCAATTTGGAACAGTAGTATAACGTAATGCATTTTTTGGTAATGGGTACGTAAAGTTATTAGCACCGTTGTGTTCTTTTGTACTGTAAGTTCCTATTTGGTTTGATTTAGCAGGATGAATAACAAAATGTTGCGCTTTTAGTGCATCGCTATCTGCGCTACGCGCAATAATTAAAGAGCCATCATTTGTTGCCTCACTTCCAGCTAATAATGTGGTACAGGCCAAAGCAGGTGAAACTAATGCAATATTAATTGATAAGGCAATAATACCTTTTTTGAAAAAAGACATAAAACTCCCCATTTGCTTGTTATTTATAATTTGTATGTCAATTAAATACCTTAAGAAATAAAAAACCAGATAGATAATTTGACGTAGAATATTAACAATGAAAAAGAGCCCATTACCGTGATTTATATCTCAATGGTCATTATATTTTGAAATGAAAATTTAATTAAATGTATCATATTAATATCAATGGGATTTATCGATGGATATATTTTAATATAAATGAGATAAAGTATTGTTATTAAACTCATTAGAAATGTAATCTAAACTCATTTTATTTATAATAAGAGTTTGTTATATTAAATATAATAACAATACATTAAATGCAGTAGTAATCTGTGTTAATAAAAAAACACTAATGCTTCCTTCATAACTATTATTTAATCTATTATTTAATAATTATCCTATTAACGGTATAATCGTATATAAGATAAACAGACTAAAGTAAAAAACACGATGGCAGTTAATATAAAAAGAACCTCTTGGTCAGGAGGGTGGGCTACATTGCGCGACCTTGAAATTATACAAACGGTGATCGACTATGGGAGTGTGACTAATGCTGCAGAGCAACTAGGTATTTCTCAACCCGCAGTAAGCCAAACATTAAATCAGATAGAAAAACGTTGTGGTAAACAATTATTCACTCGTGAAAATAACAAACTTATACCTAACTCTGATGCACTGTTACTCTACGAAGAAATCACCAACATAGCCGCATCTTTCAGCCGACTAAGCCATTTTCATCACCAAGAAAAAAAACGAAGTCTGCGCGTTTTAGTTCCCCCAACACTAGCTTATGGATTTATAAATCAAATTACTGCTCTTTTTATTAAAAAACATCAAGTTAATGTTCATTTGGAAATATCTAGAAGTGAACAGTTATTGTCTTTAATTGCAAAAGAACAAGCCGATATTGCCATTACTGACAATATGACAATTAATAGTAATTATAATTTGACACAAATACCAATGAGAGAAACTCAAATTATTTGTGCTATGCCTAAATCGCATAAGCTATGTACAAAAAATACGCTCACATTAGATGATTTACATGATCAACCTTTTATTGCGTTAGTTAAAAGCAATATTGGCCGTACCGTTATTGACAGAATGCTTCATAAATCAAACTCTAAACCTAATATTATTGCTGAAGTCTCAGATCAAGAAACAGCAATAACATTTGTAAAAAATGAATTAGGAATAAGTTTAATTAATTCATTTCCTATTATTGAAATGGAAGGTGTTATTTATAAGAAAATTACGCCAACAATTAAGAGCAATATTTGTTTCTTTACATCGAAAAAAACAGAACATGAAACTCAACTCTATATTGAGTTTATCCAAGAGAATCAACCAAAAAACTCATTATTTTCAATACCCATTAAATAGTTATTAAGGTCTCATTCTATGCAACATCAGCAAATAGAAGAGACCTTTCTATTATTTACGTATATTAAGAATAGATAAAACACCTTCAGTAAAAAGTGTTAAACCAATGGAGAGCGCCTCTTCATCGATATCAAATTTTTCTTTATGATGCCCGTCTTTTTGATCTGCGCCTACTAAAAAGAATATCGCTTTTCCACCTTTCTCTTGTACTCTTCTTACCATCAGTGAGACATCTTCACTCCCCCCCAAAGGTAATGTGACATTTAATAATTCTGGATGTGTATCGATAACCCCTTGCATGAGGTTTATCATTTCAAGATCATTTCTAAAATTTGTTGCCTCACCAGTAATTTCTATTTTCGTTTCCAAGTGATAAGAAGATGCGATACCAGCAGTATATTTTTTGATATTATCAAATAAATATTTTGTTATTTCAGCATCTTGTCCACGTACTTCCAGTTGCATCTTCGCCGAGCTAGGAATAAGGCTACGATCTTCACCTGCAATTAAAGTTCCAACATTTACTCTCGTCATGCCTTTACCATGCCTTGGTGTTGCTAATATTTCATTAGCTAAAAAACAGGCTCCAGTTAATGCATTATTTCCTTTTTCTGGCTCATCGACAGCATTAGCTACTTTTCCTTTTAAAGAAATATCTAATTTAGTTGTACAAAGGAAATCAAAAGGATCGAGTGCAATTTCACCTTTTTTTAAATTACATCCAATATGCATTCCCATAAAGTAATCAGTATCATCCAAAATCCCACTGTCGCTTATTGCTCTAGCACCTCTCACCCCTTCTTCTGCAGGTTGAAATATTAATTTGTATTTTCCACTTAAAACATGAATATTTTGTTTTAACCAATGTGCTAAACCAAGCCCTATTGCAGTATGTCCATCATGACCACAAGCATGCATTAATCCAGAACGACATGAAGCAAAACCCTGCTTATTGGGTAGATGATTTTCATCATTTGATTCTTGAACATAAACACAATCAATATCAAAACGAAAAGTGAATGTAGGACCCGGTATTTTTGTATCAATAATAGCCATACATCCTGTAAGACCATCCATTTCGGCTAATAACTCAGTACTGATCCCTTTTTCTTTGGCAATTTTGATGGCTTCTTTTACGAGTTTTTCATCTCGACCTAAAATACTTTCTTGGCAAAGAATATGAGGCCCAGCTTTAACCTCAACTCCCATGTCACGCAATAACGTAATTATCGTGCCCGTTGTCACAAACTCGGTCCAACCAATTTCTGGAAATTGGTGAAAAGTCCTACGCCACTCTATTAATTTATTTATTTGGATCGGCTGCATTGTTTTTCCCTTATAAAAAGTAAACCTCAATTAACAAACAAGAAAAAGATATAATTAATAAATTATATGAATCATAACCTAATAGTTATATGAATAGATGTGATCTCATCGCCATTTTGCTCATTTTTAAAGCATGGGTATTATGATTTTGTTTAAATAAGAATGTGGAAAATAACTAGTAAAATCAATTGATAAGGAATAAAAGATAGCCACTAAAGTCATATTTGTGTTTAGTGGCTATTGTATTGATCATGATTCATCTATAAATCGCATTAATTGCTGGCGTAATTGCTTGTTTTCTTGTTTTAACTGCTCATTTTCATCTAATAAGGTTAGAGCGATAGCAATGCCATGCCAATCTAATGCGAGCTCTTTATGAAGTTTTAACGCACGATGTGTCACCACAAGGGCATTATCATCGAAAAACCATTCTTGAGTTTCAATTTCTAATGGCTCAATCACGCCAAGTGCAACAAACTCTTTAAGTTCATCATTTGATATTCCAGTGTGATGGCAAAATTCAGTGACAGTAAATATAGTTGTTGTTAACTGACCCATTATTTATTCTCCCAGTCTTTACGTGGATTATAATCGGTCTGGCTATCTGCAATTTGTTGCCATAATTCGCGTGTTTTTTCATCCGATTTAGGTGGCATTACAATTTTTAAAATTGCATATAAATCACCACTAGCCTTTTTGCTAACCAATCCTTTTCCTTTAATACGTAATTTTTGCCCTGCTTGGCTTCCTGCAGGAATAGTTAATAAGATTTTTTCTTTTATTGTAGGTATAGGAATTTTTGCACCTAATGCCGCTTCCCAAGGTGCAACTGGAACCACTATTTCTAAATCATGGCCTTTAATATCAAACAAAGGATGAGGTGCAATACGAATTGTTAGCCATAAATCACCATTCTCCCCACCATTTTCACCTAGTGTTCCCTGACCCTTTAAGCGAATACGCTGTCCATCAATAACACCTGCAGGAATTTTAATATTTAATGTTTTAGGAATTTCTTTTTCTACGATCCCAAAAACATTATAAACCGGTAAATGGTAACTAATTGTGCGTTTATGTTCTTCTTGTGATTCTTCTAAAAACACAGCTAATTCTAGTTCTAAATCGTGTCCGCGTTGTTTAAAGGACTGAGAATTCTGCTGTTCTTCAAATGGAGAACGTCGGCCAAAAAATGATGCATAAATGTCATCAAAATCTTCTTGGCTAAAGCTTTGTTGATTTTTTGTATTCGAATCTTGTTGTGTAAATTGCTTAAACTTAGGATCGTTACGATGTGCCCAAAGCTCATCATATTCAGCTCTTCGTTGCTCATCTCCTAATATTTCCCATGCTTGAGCAATTTCTTTAAAACGCTCTTCAGCATTCGGCTCTTTACTTACATCAGGGTGATATTTTTTAGCTAAACGGCGATAAGCCGTTTTAATCGTTTTAGTATCATCGGTAGGTTTAACACCCATTATGGCGTAGTAATCCTTTAATTCCATAGTGATATCTCAATTATGTTAAATAATGAATTAAATATTAATCCCCTAGGCATGATTAATTATAGAACAAAGAAATTATGTTAGTGAGTAAACGTCGAGAATAACACCTGAAAAATGACTAAAAAACGACCTTCAAATAAAAAATAATTTAAATTTTAAAAAATAATTTAACCAAATAAAACAAGATATTAATAAGCTTTGAGCTTTATTGTCACTTTTTTTCATAAAATTGCATTTGAAATACCTTATTAGAAGAGGTAGATTTTATTCAACAGCACAATAGCTTATTACATTATCAGCAATAATTTTTCTTCTTAACTAAGATAAAAATAGAAAAATTAATCTCTTCATTTTAGGGAGGTAAAATGGAACGAATTATTATTCCCACTCACTATATCCATGTACGCTCAACACCACTTTGGACCAAAGACACAGCCCCAAAATCAATTTGGGAAAGGCATTTAGATAAAGGTACTCGCCAAGGGGTTTATCCTAAGCTGTCTGTTATGCAAGGAATGATTATTTATTACGCATATGCAGATGAAATTAGCCCAGAACCAACAGAAACATTAGTGATTAATGCTGGTGAATTTGGTGTATTCCCGCCAGAGACATGGCACAAAATAGAAGCAAAAACTGAAGATACTGTTTTTAATGTCGATTTTTATGTCGATCCTAAAATACTTGCCGAAGGTTAATAATATGGAAAATGAAAATAAAGGCTATTTATTAGAATTGATTAATGCCAATGGCCAAGAAAAATCTCAAAAAATATTTCTAAATCCTAAAATTTTATATATCCCAGAAATTGCAACGAAAGAAGTTTCACTTTTAGTTAATGAGCTAAAAAATAAGGTAAATATTGAATCACAAGAACTCACCTTGGTATTAACAAACAAAAATAACGGTGTTTCTGTTGATAAAGATAGTTTTTTAACTGATTTATTAGATGCTGATATGTCCAGTTTAATGGTGAAAGATCTTATCAATATTGTACGTGGTTATGATATGGATGAAGAAACAAATGTTTGTGGCTGGTGAACTGACGTTATGAAAGGAATATATCACCTTCACTATATCTATTGATAATGAAGGTGATTGATTAATACCTAGAGAGAAAATTGAAGATCATTTTTTAAGAGCCTATCTATCATCCAATATCCCGCTTTTCCTGGTGGCTTGCTTCTTGACCACACCAAATCAATGTCTATTTTCTTGGGGAATTGTTCATAATCTAGACTGACTAACAAATCATGTCCAAATTGCTCAACTAACCATGTGGGTAATATTGCCCATCCCATTTCTTGCTCAGCCATTTCAAGTAATAATAAATAATTAGGTGCTAGCCAGTTTTTCTCACTATTAATAGCAAATTGAGCACTGCTGCTTAGTCTTAATTGACGATGCATTGTTAAATGTTGGTAGTTGATTTTATTTTCTTTTACAAGTGGATGCGTTTTATGTGCATATAATCCTAACTTACCACTCACAGGCAAACGAGCAAAAGCAATATCAGCAGGATATTCTACTCGTGATTCCATCATACCAATATGCGCCTGATTATTTTGTAGCATATTAATCACATCATCATTTTCTGCAACAAGAAACTCAAATTCAAGATGTGGGAATTCTTTATCTAGAATTTTCAAGAGTTGCTCTGAATAAGGTGGTTGATACATATCAGAGAATACACAACTTAAACGAGGTTCCATTTCAGGCGATAGTTCTATTCTTAATGCCTGTAGTCGTTCATCAGCCGACAATATATCTTCAACCAAGCTCAACACTTTTTGTCCTGCAAAAGTCAGTGTTGACTCTCGTCCTTTTCGCTCAAATAGTTCAAACCCCATATCATCTTCGAATCCAGCAATGGTACTACTGACCGTAGATTGGCTTTTATTTAATTTTCGTGCTGCTGCAGAAAATGATTTTAATGAAGCGGCTTCAACAAATGTACGCAAAGTTTCTATAGAATAGTTCATTGTAGTATCGGTTTTTTCGATGGCTCCTATTTTGTATATATACAAAATATCACCAATAATTGCACTCGTTTTTTGTTAAATAATTAATTTGAGGTGAGATATGAGCCAATATCAAAAAACATTTACTGAGCGCGTTTTTCACGCTGTTACATTTGAAGCGATTGCTATTGCCATAACGGCACCGCTTAGTGCATGGCTTTTGGAACGCTCAATTTTTCAGATGGGTACGGTCGCTATTGTCTTATCCACATTAGCTATGTTATTGAATCTTTTTTATAACATGATCTTTGATCGTTATTGGCCTTTATCAAAAGGCTCAAGACCAACAAAAATACGGATTATACATGCAATTGGTTTTGAATTTAGCTTTGTGATCATAGGATTACCAATACTGGCACTTTTATTAAATATGTCATTATGGAATGCATTTTTATTAGAAATTGGTTTTTTTGTCTTTTTCCTTTTTTATACTTATGCATTTAATCTTAGCTACGATAAATTACGTGAAAGTTGGTTTAATCGTAAAGAAAAACCTATTATTGTACGTAACTAATAATAACTATCTTAAGCACTTAATAAACTATTATTAAGTGCTTTCTTTAGTATTATTAAATTTAATCATACGTAAAAGTAAAATCGACTTTACCATTTGCCTCACCTTCTTTTACTCTATCATTACTATAACGAATATAACGAGCATAAAAGGGTAAAACATACGCCGTTTCTTTTTTAACATCAAAAGCAACGGCTGTCTTTTCGCCAATATTGATAGGATTTTCTTCTTTATCTAATATTTGAATACCTGCACCATCTGCTGAAGATGCACCTTGAGTTAGCATTAATATATTATCGTGCCCTGAGACTGTCACACCATCAAAACGAATTGAAATATTTAATTTAGGATCACAATCTTTTAGTTCAATTGTAAAAGGAATAGCTTGGCTTGCACTACCAACCGTTGGAAAAGTGTTATGAATAGTTATATATTGCTGATCTCCAGTTAAAGAAAGCACCTTTTGATAATTAGCAACTTGGCAAGTACCTTCTTTTATATGTCCTTGCAGGTTAATCACGACTTCATCTGCGGTTGCATTTCCAATAAATAAGGCATTCATCAATAAGATAATGGTTTTATAATTATTTTTTATATACATCATTCCTATCGCCTTATTATTGATATGAAAAAGTTAACGTAACAGAAGCATTCGCATCACCAGCGACTACAGTATTATTTGTTTTTACATATTTAAATAGTAATGTCAGAGGAACTATTTGATTATTCGATGTTGTTATATCGTTTATTCTAAATTGATTTTTATTTCCTTCACTCTCACTTTTAGGCCCTAATGATTGTAATGTATTATTAAAGAAAACTTGGTACCCAACACCTTTTGCTGTTGTTGCTGAATTTGGTGATTTAAGTGAGATAATATTAGTTTCATTTCCGATATTATTATTATCACTAATGGTGACAAAAGGAGCTACATCCTTTTCACAGATTAAACTAATATTAGCCGTTTTACCGGCCTCTAAGTTTTCACCAATTGATAATCTTGAAAAAGTTTGTCGAGTATAGGAACCCATTTGTAATGTTTGAGTTCCCGTTTGAACACGACAAGAACGTGCTTTAAATTCCATTGTAACGGGATTTAATCTAATTGTTGCTGTTTCAATTAATTGCCCATATCTATAACAATTTACTTTGGCTAATTCTTGGGCTGGTAAGGTAACAATTCCATTCGGAAAACGACCTGGTATTTTCACAAGTGCGAATTTTACAGTTGCCCCCATCCCTGAATCATCGCTCCCTCCTCCAGTATAAGGAAAAACTTGAGTTTCTTTGTTTGAGATTATAGGTAGCCATTTTAATTTATTGTTATTTGAAACGGCCATTATCCACCCAACACCTGAATGTGTAGTTTTAAACACGTCGTAATTTTCGCGCTCATATCTTGTTTGAGTACCACTCACGTCCCTAACAGAATATATTGTTTCCTTATCTAACCTATTATCTGTATCAAGACAAAAATAAGCTTGTGTTCGTTCAGTATCCCACTTTCCTGTAATTAATTTTCCATTTGCTATAGCACTGTCAGATGCAATATTGTTTATAGGCCCAACTGATAGCATTAAATCAATGCTTTTTGAAGCTGCATCCACTATATTAGGATAATAATTAATTATAAATAGAGTTAAAAAAAACAATGCATTATTAGATTTCATATTATTCACCATTAATTGTTATAAGCACTGTGCACTCACTTGCTGTATCCCTTTATTTTCAGAGATATCATTTAAATAATATTGTGCGTAGCATTGTTGTTCTTTTTTATTTCCCCATTTTATATAAAGTTGACCTTTTTCAGGCAACCCACTGATATAAAGAACACCATTATCTCCAACAATACTTGTATTATTTATTTGTGTATCTTTAAGATCATTATTAACTAATGTTGCAATCGCACCAAATGGGATTGGCTTTTCTTTAAAAGTAAGTAAAATTAATGCCTTAAACCCTTTTTTAATTTCAAAATCTGCTAATACCACTGCTCCTTTAGTTGGAATAACAGTTTTATTATTTCCAACAATTTCAATATTTTCTTCTAATGTAGAAATATCTAATGTCACGCTATTACGCACATAAGGTGAAACATAAGGAATAATAGCGTACCCTCGGCTATCAGTGGCGACACTATTCACATTTTGAACTTTGACATATTTAGCATTAGGTGCCCTAACTAATGCTAAAGTTTCTCCTAATGGTTGCGACAAAGTGATCCCATATGGATGTAAAACAATTCCCCCTTGAGCACCATAATCTACCCGTTGATAATGAGAACCATAGCTATATCCTGCATTAATATTTCCATAGGCACCATTATAGGAAACTTGCGCATTGCCACTGGCATTTTGATCTTGATTACCATAACTCTGGCTAATAGCATAATTGAGTTTTCTATTTTCTAATGCATCACCACTCATGCCTACTTGTAAATTATATCTACCACCTTGGGCTAAATTCATATTTGACGTTAAATAAGTTGTATTTTTAGGATACCAATTTGATAAAGGTATATTTATGCTAAATGCAATTTGGTGGTCATTATCTGAATCAGGCATACTGCTATAGTTATAATTTAATCCATATGAAATATTTTTAATATTTGTATTATAACCAGCATTTATATTACGCTCGATCCCGGAACGTCCCCAATAATCTTGCTGATAAGTACTAAAATAAATATTGCCATAATGACTTAAAGATTGGTTTAAATTAGCTTGAATACGTGAGCGTTTATTATAATTTATATCACTAATATTATTTGCTTCACTAAACGTATAAAAACCATGTGTAGAATAACGATAACCAGCTAGCGTAACTGTCGTACCACTTTGCAACATACTTTTTGAATATTGAAATCGATAGGATTGACCTGAATCTCTAGTGTTATTTCTATTATTATTGTCATTGTTGTGGACGATATTAGCATGAGTAATATCTGTCGAAATTGCGCCTAACTCACCCAAATTAAGGCCAATACCTATTGCTGATGCGGTATATTTTTCTGCTAAAATTTGCCCACCATAAACAGTAATGTCTAAAGGCAGCCCATACATTGCCGTTGCTTGCGCAAAATAAGGCTCTCTAGAATTTAGATTAGAATCAAATTTACCACTGCTAAAAGAATATTTTAAACTTCCTTCACGTTGCATAATTGCTAGTGAAGAAAAAGGCACTACAAAATCACGTTTACTTCCATCCGCCTCTTCAATTGTGACATCTAAATTCCCACTATAAGACGTTGGATACAGATCGTTTATTTCAAATGCACCGGCTGCGACATAAGTTTGATAGATAATATAATTATTTTGCCGGATCGTAACCTGAGCATTACTTTTAGCAATACCTCGAACAATAGGTGCAAACCCTTTTTGACTGAGAGGTAACATACTTTCATCTGACTCAAGTAAAACTCCTCGATAAGAAAAACTATCAAATATTTCACCTGAGCTATTAACATCTCCTACAGTAAATAATGATTTAAATGGTTCAATTTGATGGCTCAGATAAGTTTGAATATTATTCCATTTATTATCTTTATTGCTATGGTTATAAGTTGAATAGTTTCTCAAACGCCAACCTTTAAAATTTAATCCACTACGTAAATTTAAAAATTGATCATTGGTATGTTCTTTATCTAAATTATCTATCCATGTATTAGAACCTGAATAGCTATAATTTAATAATAAAGCAGGTAATCCTTCATTCCATAATTTTGAACTAACTTCGCCTCTGACTGCCTTATCTATATAAATTTGAGGAATACTGATATCGAGTTTTTGTTGTGAAAAATTAAATTTAATACTAGAGTCAGGGATCACTGCGGCAAGATTAGTGATTTCTGCATTATCAGATAATTTTTTTAGATCCGATTTATCTAGTACTTTAACCCCCCAAGCAACCAATTGTTCCTTTACAAAAACTGGATAAATATTGTTATCATTCTCGTTTAACAAAAAAGATATTAGCTCACTACCTACTTTTTCATTATTAATATAGATATCAACAATATAATCACCAGGAAGTTGCCCTCCCGGTTTAGAGAATTGCGCTAATGTTTGCAAATCTGCAATATTTTGATTACTACCATAACTTAATGCTGTTGGATCAAAATAATCATCAGAAAATGATTTACCAATATAAGATAAAGAAATAATAGCCGAAATAAGCAAATAAAATCTGCATTGTCTGTATCTATTATTATTCTTTTTCATCATTTTTCTCATAAAATAACGTGATCTATCTAAAAATTAAAATCATTTAAATTTACTTTTAATTTTTCATTAGTTCAGTTACTCCTCCGTAACTATTTACAGCATTCCAAGTTATTTTTCCATTAGTACCTTGTGGTAAATTCCAATTATAAGTACTTTTTGGTGCTAACATTTCAGGTCTATCGAATTTATAATCACCTACTGATAATGTAGATAATGTCACATAATAAGGTGTAGGATTTTCAATATGTAATTTATTGTTGATTATCGATATTTTTAATTCTTTAAATGCTAAATCAAAATCTTCTCTAGAGAGACCATTAGGAATATAAAATAATTTAATACGACTATTAATTGAGATTAATAGTGTATTTTTAGCATTGGGATCAGATGCTGGTATTGCTTTTACATTAAGCCAAAAAACTGATTGCTTATCTTTTGCCAATTCCACTTTATTTTTCATATACACAATTTTAAGTGTATTTGATTGCTCTGCATCTAAACGAAAAAGTGGAGGCGTTGTAATAAATAAAGGATCTACTGAAGGTGCATCTGATTTCTCATCACCTATCCATGATTGAATAAGATAAGGATTTGAATCTGGATTTTGTACTGTGATTGTTGCTTCATGGCTACCTTCAGTATAAATAACGCGTGTAGATTCAAGCACAACACTCGCTTGGGATAGGTTAAAAAAAGCCCCAAAAGTAAATAATATTAAAACTGATTTTATTGTTTTTAGCATAATTAGCCTTTATAAAGCGATGTCATACCCCTTGATAAATCAAAGGGTATGTACTGTTTTTAAAGATAGTTAATATTAAATGTTGCAGTTGATGAAACTTCATCAGCAGTTAATGTGCCGCTTGATTTAATACGTTTGAACGAAGCGTAAACGGTTGTATCCCCTTTAGTTTCAGTTAAAGTCACAGGGATTTGTGTTGATGCGGGAATGATTTGTGAGGTTTGAGCATTATCGGTAAATAATGCAACACCTATATCTGTTTTTGAAATTTCATTGCTACCAGTCACAATATAAGTATGACCATCAGCATTTGTATTATTAGATGTAAATTCAATATTAACGGCATTATTTTCCGCAGGACAATCAGATAACGATATTTTGATTGGTTTGGTTGTTGTTAAATCATTTGTTGCAGCTAATGCAGTTACGCTATAACTACCTAAATCAACCGCTGCCGTATTATTACCATTTTCAAATTGAACATTACACGTAGTATCAACAAATTTACCAGTGAAATTTATTGTACCATCAGCTGCAAATGTTGATGCAGATAAACCTAATAATGACGTTGTAGCCGCTAATAGAACTAGCTTGCGTTTAAGTTGGAACATATTGACCTCATTGATATAAAGATAATTAGCCTATTTAAACCTTGTATTTACACAAATAAAGAGTATTAATTTAATTAAAACCATATCAAAGAAGAAATAGCGTATTAAAAAGCTATTCTTTTAATATTGTCATCTTAAATTAAGATTAATAATAAATTAGCCATTTAAATTTCTCAACTAAATCTTAATCAATAGTCAGATAAAGAATAAATCCAATATAAAATATAAAAATAAGAAACTAATGTGATGATTAAAATAAAAAGAAAAACAATATCAGAATTATAATCCAAGCAGTTTTTAAAGTTTCATTAAAACTAGAAATAAATCACAAAATACACAAAAAAAGAATATCAAAAAAAGACTATTATTAGTACAAAAATGATTTAATTATTATTTATATATTCGTTCTGTGATAAACATCAAAAATAGCATTTCTTTATTTAGTATCAATATAAATTTTAGATCTTATAAAAAATCGTTACCCAATATAAGAGTAAAGAACTTAATCAATGAGCTCTATCTTTTATAAAATAATCAATAATTAAAGTTAGTTACAAATAAAATATTTAAGGTTTTCGGCTATTGACAAAATATGTAGCTACATTTAATAAAATATCATTTAAGATAATAACATTGGGTAAGTAAAATTACTCTTAAACAGGATAATAGCAATAACTTAAGCTTACTCACAAAAACGGTATGAATTTCTTATTATTCAGATAGTAATAATATATTTAATGACTATCGTCATGCTAACATGCTTCAAATTATCTCAATAATAAATTAGACTTATAAAAGCTTTATAAATAATAAAGGTATTCCTTTTTAGAATAAAATATAATACTCAGCCTAAAGGATTAATGATGGTATTTTTTATCAGTTATATGTTACTCGCTATATTTTTGATTGCAGTGCTAGCTCATTGGTCTTTTTCTGCATTATTTCCTAAGGCTCCTTCTACAACACTTTCATGCCTTTTAGTCAGAACACTTATTGGCGTCTTACTTGTTATCGCTGATATTTGTTTGATTTTCATCTTACTAAGCCAATTACTTTGATTTGATTAAGTTTTATATGAAAATACTATCGATATTATTTCTCTTTATCTTATATTAATTCTGAACTGAATATTTTCAATTTCAGGTAACGAATAGATGTTAGGCAATGGCGATAACACTAATATATCTTTATTGGTATTTTTTTACGTTTTAGTGGATACCAAAAGCTATCAATGTCCTATCCATTCTCCAGATACCCAATCATTTCAATGATGATAAAATCAAAAATCAGTAAATAATTTTCAATTATTTCATTACGATTTTAGATAATCATCCAACGTAATCAAACTACGTTATCCACATATTTTCCTTAAAATTTATCTAAACGGACAGATAACTGTCCAATTACGAGCAAAAAACGTGACTACTCAAGCAGAATAAACTTAATTAACCTCTATTATCTTAACAAATGGTAAAACATTTTTTAACAAACGAGGGGTAATATGAAAAAAAAGAGTAGTATTGCATTTATCAGAAAAAAATTAGTGAAAGATAATTCTATCTATGTAAAAGAGCTCAGTGCTCTACTTCATGTATCAGAAAGAACCGTAAGAAGATACATAGATGAATTACAGTTATTAGGTATAGCAACTAAATTTCATGGTGGAGTGAGATTACAAAAAATTGAATTAGAACCAATAATAAATAGAACTATTGATGAAACCAGAGTGCTTCAAATTGATTGCGAAGAACAAGGTAGAGATAAAAAAACTGCAGATAAATGCTCATTATATATTTTAGGATCTTTCAATTTAGATGTTGTCACAGAAGTTGAAAGATTTCCTTTTGTCGGAGAGACAATCAAAGCAATCTCTACAAACTTTTTCCCTGGTGGAAAAGGTGCTAATCAAGCGGTTGCGGCAGCTGAATTAAATGATCATGTGCATTTTTTTGTTAAAGTAGGCGACGATTCATTTGGCGCTACCGCAGAGAAGTATTTTGGTACTACAAAGATAAATTCATATACCTTAATTAAAGATGCCAATGCAAAGACCGGGAATGCATTAGTTATGGTTGAGAATACCACTGGTAACAATAGTATTATTATTGATCTAGGGGCTAATGCAACAATCACTAAAGCTGAAATTCTTTCAGATATTAATAATCTACAATCTGCAAAAATTTTTCTTACTCAATTAGAAAATAATATAGATGCGACCAAGTTTGCGATTGAAATAGCAAAAAAATCGGGATGTTATGTCATTCTTAACCCAGCGCCCTATTCAGATCAAATTGTCTCACATTTGTCATCTATTGATTTATTAATACCAAATGGAACAGAAGCAGAATTAATATCAAACATTAAAATTGATAGCGTTATTTCAGCACAGAAAGCCATAAAAGCAATACACAGCTTAGGTGTTAAAGAAATAGTAATGACACTTGGTGACAGTGGTGCTCTTTATTTCAATGGTAGCACTATGAAATATTACAAAGCGATGAGTGCATCTGTAGTTGATACAAGTGGTGCTGGTGATGCATTCACTGGTGCTTTAGCTGCAAAATTAATAGAAGGTAAAAATATGGATGAAGCAATTAAGTTTTCTATTGCTTATGCATCATTGGCCGTTGAAAAAAAAGGTGCATCATCAATGCCATCTAGAACAAGTGTTGATGCCAGATTAAAAAAAGAACGTATGTAAGGGAAGTGCATAAATAACCCACCCCGTTAATAAATTATATAATCGAGGTCGTTATGAAATATTTAATTTTCATTATTAGCCTTCTCTTAATTTTTATAGTGGCATCTTCAATTAGTTTTAATGCTAATAAAATAAAAAGAAAATTTATTCCTATTCTTATTCTTTTATTAATAGAGGCCACCGTTGCTTTTATACTTCTACACACATCTATTGGGATCACAATTCTTAACACGACGAATATAGGTATAGAATATTTAGTACATCATGCAAATAAAGGAATTGATTTTGTATTTGGAGATATAAGCACAAAAACACCTATTGTGTTCGTTATTGTTGCTCTAATGCCTTTAGTATTTATTTGTTCAATTATTGGGATATTAAAATATTTTGGTATTCTACGGTTGATTATTCTTACTATCGGGTACCTTATTAATAAAATAGCCAAAGTAGGTAAACTTGAATCTTTTTCAGCAGTTAGTGCTGTCATTGTAGGTATGATGGCCGTATATGTTTCGATTAAAGAATACATACCCAATTTAACAAAACCACAAATGTACACAATAGCTGCATGCTCGTTATCTACTGTCGATATCGCAATATTGGGTGCTTACACTCAAATATTATCACCTCAGTTTGTTTTTATTGGTGTTTGCCTAAATTTTTTTAGTACTTTCGTTATTGTTTCCATTATTAACCCTAACGATCCTATTGAGATATCTAACAATTTTTCTGGCCCTAAAAATGAACATCATAGTTTTTTCGAAGTACTAACAGAGCATATGCTCGATGGTTTTAAATTAATTCTAGCGATAGTTCCAATGCTTCTTGGCTTTATTGCTCTAATTAGCATGTTGAATGATATTTTTTTACACCTCATAGGAATAAGTTTCCAAGGTCTTCTTGGTTATATCTTCTCTCCTATTGCATTTGTGCTTGGCGTCCCTTGGCAGGACAGTATTGAATTCGGGCAAATTATTGCTACAAAAATTTTAACGAATGAATTTGTTGCAATGATTGACTATATCAAATTGGATAATCTGAGCCCAAGAACAGAAGCCATTATCTCTGTATTCCTAATTTCGTTCGCAAATTTTGGTTCAGTCGGAATGATTATTGCTTGTGTCGCCAGTATCAGTAAAGAACATGGAAAAATGATAGCGGCGAATAGTTTTAGACTGATCGTGGGTTCAACGTTGGTGAGTTGCTTATCTGCAACGATGGCCGGTATTTTTATTAATTGATATTTATTTTATGAGTCATCTTTTTAATTCTAGCTGTTATTCAATGTGTTATGTAATTTATCAAAGGAGAAGTATATGACTAAAATTATTATAGATTGTGATCCGGGTGTAGATGATGCTATTGCTATTTTACTGGCATTGGCATCACCAGAAATAAAAGTGCTAGGGATCACAACAGTATCTGGAAATGTAGAGTTAGATAAAGTTCATGAGAATGCACGTAATATTCTTTCATTTGTGTCACGGCCTGATATTCCTTTAGCCAAAGGATGTGAACGACCTTTGATAGCACGTCGGGGAAGCAAAACACAAGTACACGGCAATAACGGCCTTGCTGGAGTGATGTTACCAAAATCTAATTACACTTATCCTGATATACATGCTGTCGATTTTATTATTGATACTGTGATGTCTAATCCTAAAGAAGTCACCCTTTGCCCGACAGCACCACTTACCAATATCGCCATGGCAATGCTAAAAGAACCAAGGCTTAAGGATAATGTGAAAGATATTGTTCTAATGGGAGGGGCTGCATTTTGTAATGGGAATATAACACCAGCAGCCGAATTCAATTTTTATGTCGATCCACACGCGGCACATATTGTCTTTGATACAGCAGAACACATTACTATGTTGGGATTGGATGTCACACATAAAGCTGATATTCGAGCAGGTTTATGTCAATCGTTAGAGCAAGGTAATGTTATTGCTAGAACAGCAGCAAAAATGTCTCGTGGATATGCTGCATTTGATCCCTTCTTACATGATCCCTGTGTAATAGGTTATCTAATCCGCCCAGATATTTTCACCGGTATAAATGGGCATATTGATATTGAATATGAATCACGCAAGCTTTTTGGTTTAAGTTTTGCAACAGTCCATGACCCTCTAAGACCACCTAAAAATAATAGCAATTTAAATGAATGTCGTATGAATACAATGATAGTCACCGATGTTCAATCGGAGAAATTAATGTCGCTGATATCTGAACGGATTTTATCTTTGTAAATGGGATCAAGAAAATACAGGGAAGTATAGCTTCTCTGTATCAATCTTTATTATTTTTTTAAAATTAAGGTTATTTTCTCTCAACAACAATTAATATTATATTGGAATTAAACAAGAAATATCCTAATAGTCACTCCGTGCTATATTTAAAAATAAATAAATCTATTATGATGACTAATCTCATAGTAATAGATGTTGGTATTTACATAATTATTTATATATAACAATATATTAGGATTAAAAATATGGTTAATTATAAGAAGTTTATAGCTTTAATCGTTATATTATTTACCTGTATAATAGGGAGCGCACATGCAGAGCAACGCCCTGATGTAGCAGATAATGTCATTGCCTATAAAGGTCAACAAGGAGTGATTGTTTGGACTCTACGTATTGGTGATCGTAATGCTAATGAAGCATTAGTACAAATAGAAGGTATTGACCATGACTGGAATTTAAAAATTCAGAAGATGCAGGTTGAAAAAACAAGTCGAGATACTCGGTATTCAATAAATATTAATGGAAACAAATTTGTTGCTCTAATTATTGAGAATAAATGCTGTGGTAACCTTTACATACCAGAAGAATCTCAGCCTATATCAGTAAATTATTCTGAAGGAATATCCCATGAAGGTAATGCACAAGCATTTCTCACTGATTATCTTCAAGCTAAAAATAATGAAATCAATAAATAAGTCTTTAAAATTATTTTGATATTAAATAGGTGAGTTTTATTGATTATTTTCTCACCTATAAAATAGAACGAAGAAAACAGCCCTGAAATACTAATGACTATCCATAAAAAATAGGTGAGATAATTATTTAATCCAGATAATTTAGAATGGATAATCAGTTAATTTAGCCAAAATAAAAACAACAAAAAATTGAAAATAAGAATAATTATTATTATAATTATTTTTTATAGAATGGAATTTATTAGGATCTGGATATGACTAAAAAATATTATATTAACAATATGTTTTGGGGCTATTTTATGATGTTCGTGATGATTTATCTTAATTATAACGATCACACTATTGAAAGTCTGTTAATGCTTATTTTAAGCATACCTAGTGCAATTTTTTTCCCTTTCTCAAAAATGATCACTGAAAAATTCGTATTAAAATATACAACAAAAAAATTCTGGAATACTGGATTGTTTATAAATACTCCTGCTAAGCATGGTGGAGTAGCTCTATATCACTTATTTTGTTTTATATTTTCAATTCCATTTAGCGCTATATATCTATCCTTGCATTTCATAAAAAACAGGATAACCAGTTAAAAACAATATCCCTATTATCCTACGTATTAAAAACCGAATGTACTACTAATGCTTTTCAACCAAATTATCATTAAATTCTTGAGATGATGAGAATATATCCTAAAATACCAACAGGCCTAATTAAACTAAAGATAAAGTCTATCAGTGCCCCAGCTATATCAGTGTCTAAAGTATCTTCTATTTCTAATTTTTTTAGTATAGTTATTTACAGTAGCAAACTACCACTTCAGATCGATTACATTCATTTTATAATTCTTATTCATTTTAACTAATGCTTCAAATCCTGACAGATACTGAATAGGGTCACACATGGAGATGTTTTTAATAGGAAGCCTTTCAAACTTATCCCTATTCAATTTTGCATTAATTAAATAGAGATCATCTTCATCACCAGTTTCATGATTAAATATCTGAGAATACCCAGCCACTATGACATTCTCTATTTCTGATCAAACCATAAACCCGATAGCTGATACTCTTAAAGCGATAGCATGAACATGCCTTGCGTAATCATTATAATATTCTTCTGCGGTTTTTAACCTTTCACCATTTGATACAGGCGTGTCTTCAATTTCTGGCAGGTCTACATCTATAAATAAGGTTTTTATTTCCTCATCATAATGAAAAGCAACTATTGTTTCTCTAGGCCAATAAGCTGATAAATATGCATACCTCAGCCTCTCATTAACACCACCAAAGCTAACTGGATGATACTTTGCAATATCACCATGTATATCTATAAGAAATTCAGGCTTCCCAGTGAAACCTCTGTTATAAAAATCTTGATAAATAAATGTTTTACCTTCCTCTATTGTCAGTACATTTGTATACTTTTCATTTAGCCACCACTCATCACCTTGTAGTTGTGTTGAGCTTACTTCTCGCCAATTCAATTCTGTTGGAAAACCAATAACTTTATATTTCTCATTATCTTTAATAATAACGTTCGTTTTTTCTAGCTCAGAGATTATTTTGTTTACTCTTTCTTGATTAATTCTGAATTTTCCAAGAAAGTCAGCGGTTGTTACGTACTCTTTGTTTATTGCAAGATCAACAAATTGCCAATACAGAAGATCTAAACCTAATGTTTTTGATTTCATGTCATCACCAAGAAATATTAATATTCCTGATGAGACTATCAAAATAACCAAAAAAACCTCAATTAAGAGGCATGATATGTGATCTTAGGCATTCAATTTTTGTTCTTATTTTAACTAAATATGGTAAAGAATGAAGAAAACAAAAAAATCTGCTAACTTGAAGTGATCCCATAAAGTTGGACACTTTTAGTTAAGCAGCTTGTAATACCTGCTTAGATTCATTACATCTATCTTTTTGGTCATCAGATATTTTTTCATCAAATCACACTAACTCTACCTTGCTCAATGCGGACAATTATTGACGTATTAACAAATCCCTCGCACGAATTCTTATCGTCATAATTAGCGCAAACCACTTCAGCAACATCCGATAACTTTCTATTTTCTTTAGCAATCGATGGCATACTGAGAAAAACAAAATTCTTTTTCATTGTATCTGGCGATATATATAAAATAATTAACAACCAATCATTTCACCTGATTTAGTGATCGTACATTTATTTCCTTCACTATCTTCAGTATGACAGCCCGAACTATCGCACCAGCTTTTAATGGAATATTTGTTACCCCCACTATCAACAGAAAATACTTCTGTTGATCCATCAGGATTATCTCTATTTCCTGACGTTATTGAATAAGAGTTTCCTTGATTATCATGAGATCGGATCGTCTCATCTCCGTCTGAATTCTTTGTTGAATCAGTACATATTCGGTATGCGCCACTACCAATACATTCACCAGCTAATACATTAGTGTATGCAAACAAAATTGCAGTAAAAATTAGTATTTTTTTCACAACATCATCCTCGTTAATTAACTTGTTTTTAATTTCGTTATTTATGATGCAATTGATAGCAGATTTAACACCTATTAATTATTGCTATTACCAAAACTTATACCAAGGTTTTTTTATTTCTATTATATTATTGTCATTAATTTCATTGCTTTTTTTATTTATTAACAATAAGTGATATGCATTGCCTATTTCATCAGTGAGCACACTCTCAAACTCTCTATTCACATCGGGAAGTCCAGTTTTTGCATGTACTAATTCGTGAACCAGAGTTCCACTAAACATAGAAAGTGACTTTAGTGTTTTTCGTGACAGCACAATACATTTTGAATTAGGATCCCAACAGCCTAATGTCTCTCTCATTGTCATATCATCTAACCGCATAGTATCAGAAAGTTGTATATCAACCACGCCGTCAGGTAGATCACCAAATATCCTAACTATTTCATTCTTATATTGATAAATTTCTTTTTCTGCTTTAGAAAGTGCCGTTTCATTTATAAATGAAAATACAAAACTATTGTTATATACTTGTTTGAAATTATTTATATCATTTATGATGTTCCCCTCAATATCTTTAGAGTCTGCAATTCGCATTCTTAAATTATGAGGAATAGTGACTATTCTTACTCCGTTCGCCCTAGCCTCATCAATCAGAGAACTATGCATCATCCCCTCTTCAGAAGTAACAAACATCACACTTTCTGATGAATTCAAAATCGATACAGCATGCTCTTGCACATCAATCCATGATAACTCATCATGCATAGTTCCATATTCATAACCAGCCATATCATCAGCAAGCTTATCGATCACAACTTCGTTCTTAGACGATAATAGGATTCTTTTTACTGTGTCAGTATAAGCACTACGACCAACATTAGTTCTTTCTCTATTAATTGATTTTTTTAATTGGGTATTAAGACGAGTAATATTGTATGAGAACAAAAAGTTTTCTTCTCTGGCAACTAACACACCATTTATATAAATTTTTCCTTCATCACCATTATTCTCAATTACCTGCCCATACCCAGTGGTATCTATAACTTTAGAGCCACTGAAGTTAAGAAAAAGTAATTTAGCTTCCTCTACTTCATTGTCATCAATGTTACTTAACTTTACTTCTGTACCAATAAATTCTGTATCTAGTGGCTCTTCAATAATTGCATGTAGCGTAGTTATATCGCCAAAACCCTGCTTGGTCATTTTTGTAGTTTTTATAATGCCATACTTTGATTTTATTAAGCATTCAACCCCATGTCGCTCAAATGTTGCCAAAGCATCTTTTAGCCCTATGCCGAATCGACCAATAACATTTCGAGCATTTAGTTTTTCTTGATTCTCGTTCTGAGTTAAATGAGTATAAGTGATGCCTCTACCAAAATCCCTGATAATCCAGTTATTCCCATTGTTTGATATTTGAACTTGATCTGTATTCGTTAATATCTGCTCATCTAATGCATTAGCAATGATCTCTCTAACTGCATGTCTAACTTTCCAGTTTTCCAATATTTTCTCTATATTTAAATCAAACGCCTTCGTACTCATACTTATAATATCCCCATAAATTGATGAGAGATATTTAACCATTTAAAAACCAATAAGCGTTACTGTACTTATTTACAGCAATGAAAAACCTAAATATGAAGCTTCATTTTATGGAATAAATTGACTAATCCTGATATAGATTGACAACCTTTCAGGCATAAAACGCTCAATAAACCTCATCAGGCATTTTATAATTTAATGACAAATGTGGTCTCCTTTCATTATAAAACTGGATTAATTCTCTAACTAATTTTCTGGCTTTGGCGAGAATTATCATCGGGTAGATACCGATAGCTAGAACTTTTTTCTTACCACCTATACGTTTATAGTCCCTATCCTTGGGTTTCTTAGTTGCTATTACGTGATATTTACTCACTACTCAACCCCACTTCTTGGCCTTCAAACACAATTTCTTTCTTGTAGCAGAGCTTCACTAACCAGTGGCGCCAATGATAAACAATGGGTACATATAACGGCGCAGTGTCATTTTGCAATGCAGTGTTCCTGTTTTTTATATTCCTTACACAATAAGAAAACCCCCAGTAATTGGTTGTCCAACTATTGGGGGTCACTTCAAAAGCAGGCTTTGTGATATTAAATATATGTTCTAAAGTTAAAATTATCTAGAGCAGTAATCAACCGTCATACTTTTGGGTGAAGCAGTAACATAAAATTTCCCTGTTTTCCCCACTGCTTTGATAGCATTTCTGAGCTTAGTTGAAATAAGATTAATTGCACCTTCCGCGCCTAGCTTTATATCATCAATATCCAACACTACATCAGCAACTTCCACAACCCCCAAATAAGTATTACTTGGTAAGTCTAACCCTGAACGATCTGAAGATGTTTCAAAACCCAGATTAATTAGTGTTCTTTCCATCACTCTATACTCTGTAGTTTTACAATAATTAAGGTCAAATGTTACTAATACTGAAAATTCCATATAGCCTCCTAGTATATTTGTGAAGAAATATATATCGGAAAAGTAACCTAAAACTTTATTAATATTTATAATTAGATTCTAACTAATAGTTACCTTATCTAGGTTATTAGATTCTAGGTATATTTTTGCTATTGGATTATCAATTGTCCATATTGCTTTTTTGTAATAGATGTTCTGCGAGTTTTAATGAAAAATAATGTGCGTATTTGCTACCAGAAGCATCATATTTGTATTCAAGAGGCTCACTCTCTTTCATGAATGATTCTATTTTTTGAAGCAAGCACCTCTTTATCTTCATTCATCGTAAACACTCCGTCCAAATATAATCTTGCAACCCTTTAATCACTTACTCTGACTCTGCAATTCGCTCTCTGAGTAGCCAATAATTTCTGATAGCAGTGTCAGTAGGTCGGGCGGTGGTTGCATCATCCAAGCTGGTGGCGAGATTACAGGCGCTCTTTGGACACTCGGCTTTGATATACACCCGCTTAGGATTACGCTTACTAATATCACGCAAGCGACTTATTTCATTCTTTGCATTATAAAGCTCCTGCTGATGATCACTATCGAGTTTATTTAACTTATCAATGCGCTCTTTATAATTGCTATTAATATTAATTTGCTCAGACAAATCCTTGCTGAGTGATTCATTCTCGTTACTTAACGTTTTTATTTTTGCATTTGATAAACTTAATACCATTAATAGAGCACTTAAAAGTAAGAGAAAAAACCATGGGATATATTTACTCATAGCAATAACCAAGCATCTTCATAAACCCTATCTGCATAAAGCTGATACCCAAGCTCAACGCCTACGATTGCTTTTGCTAAAGAGATAGCAACCTGTTTTGATTGAGTGTCTATCTTGTCATTAATGCCAACACCAATCTCTTTCGATGCGCGAGTGATATAGCCATTGGTATTGTTCTCAATTGGCGGTGCGTACTTATTAACAATTGCTGATACTGAGTTCAAACCATATTTACGTTGATATGTTTGAGTTAGTTTATAAATTGCTCTGATGCCATACTCTGGCGACTCAAAGACACAGAATCGAGGGTTAGGCACTCCCGTTTCAATACCGACCAAACCTTTCCATTTATTACGTGGGTTATAGTCAATGTTGCCGGGGTTATTGTTGCGCTCACCGCGAGCCGGCTCACGATTAGATTTAGTCATTTCTCAGCTATGCCTTACCCTTAATGAGTTTGCTTAACCCATCTACACCGACATATCCAATGAATACACTAGACAGATATACCAAGTCATGATTAAGACCTAGTAGCGTTAGAAGATCTTTTACAAACCATGCAAACAACGCGCACATAGCCGCCATCAAATAATGTTTTCTTCCAGCCACCGCCGTTGTACTTACCACGACCAGTTGCTAGTGATGCGCTAATTCCTTGCTCTTTATGAGCAGCGATAACTTGGAATACCTGATCCCAAAATTCAGGGGTTTGTTTCATATGATTCATACTCACCCCCTATTTGGAGGAACTAGTTAATAGAAAGCCGACTCACAGCTTTTGTGTGAATGTGAGGTGTTGTGATTGATTCTGTGGTCGGCATATACGAAAAAAGACCACCTAAGCGATCTTCTGAATGATTCTTTTCAGCTTATATGTATGATTAACTTGCAAACACTCATTAAAAAATACAAATGGAATTATATGGAACTTTCAACACTACTTCTTTTTATCCCAGCCTGCTTTGCTTTAAATCTCGCGCCGGGACCAAACAACCTACTTTCAATTAATAATGCAGCATACTATGGCTTCACTCATTCATGTGCTGGAGGTCTCGGTAGATTGCTCGCATTTGTGATTATGATTGTTCTGGCTTCGTTTGGACTAGCTGTAGTATTACAAACATCAGAAGTCATTTTCAGCACAATTAAATTTGCTGGAGTTGCTTACCTTCTGTGGCTAGCATACCAATTATGGAAATCCCCAACCTCTGAATTCAGTATCACCGAATCCAAATGGGATACATCCATATTTAAATTAGCAAAACAGGAGTTTTTTGTGGCAGCAGGAAACCCAAAAGCAATCCTAATATTCACAGCCTTTCTTCCTCAGTTTATTAACCCTCAAATTGAGGCTGGCCAACAGTTTTTAGTGCTTGGTTCACTATTTTTGCTTCTTGAATTCATAGCGATCATGTTGTACGCCTTGTTGGGTTTGCACATGAAAAAATTACTCAATAAACCAAAGGCTAAGACTATCTTTAACCGAACTTGTTCTGGCCTTTTGGCAGGCGCTGGAGTAATGCTTTTACTTTCCCCGAAAAACAATTAAACAAGACGCCTTAATAACTAATATGTGACCTGTAATGATTATTTACAGGTTGCAGATAACAAAAAACCCCGCCGAAGTGAATAGACTTTTTCGCGTGGTTTAGCTTTTTTAATCGCTATGTCCGTTAGCTTCATAAATCACCAATTTTGTATAGGGTAATTCTATACAAAAAACTATACAACAAATGATAGAGCTTTCAAGAGACGTTAGGAGACTTCAGGAGACAATGATTTGATTGGATTGCTTGATTTTACTGGGATAAGGAGACTTTAGGAGACGCTAGGAGATGATGAAATGGCGGAGGAGGAGAGATTCGAACTCTCGGATGGTTTCCCATCGGCGGTTTTCAAGACCGCTGCCTTCAGCCGCTCGGCCACCCCTCCGCAATGGGGAGCAATATAAACATCTAGCCTTATATTGTAAAGGTCTTATTGTACTGTTTGATGTAAAATTAAACGCATTACAAGTCAATGGCTTAATTAATCAACGATTTATGGGTTCTGCTTGGGTATTTTCCTTATTTTTGCTAAATTAACGCTATTATTTTTGATTGGTCATAAAGCACATGTTTGTATTTAACGGAAAAGAAATCGAGACAGATAGTCACGGTTATCTAAAAAATAGCAATGAGTGGAGCGAAGATATGGTTCCAACATTAGCTGAAATAGAAGAAATTGAACTAACAGAGCAACATTGGGAAATTATCCGCTTTGTTCGCCAATTTTATCTAGAATTTAATACCTCCCCTGCTATTCGTATGCTGGTAAAAGCCCTTGCGCAAAAATATGGCGAAGAAAAAGGCAATAGTCGTTACCTTTATCGTCTATTTCCTAAAGGCCCAGCGAAGCAGGCCACAAAACTGGCTGGTTTACCTAAACCCGTTAAATGTATTTAAAATATTAACTTCTAATAATAAATAACTAAAAACCACACTACTCACAATGGCGGATTGAGAAATCTGCCATTGATTCATATTCACAAGATGTAGCAGACCAAAATGTAATTTTGGCGCCTCTAGGGCCACCAGCTTCTAACCAATTTTCAAATTCTTTGAGCACATCTTCCTTTGCAAACGCTCTTACGCCCACACTGCCGTCATCACGATTCCAAACATAACCTGTTATTGGTTGTTTCTTCATCCATTGATAAGTAAAAAAACGAAACCCAACGCCCTGCACACGCCCTTGAATAATATATTCTCTACCCATTTTCATATGCTCTCCTGATAATGTTGTTAAAATAAAAATTCTACTCAGGTTATTGTCTTTTCTTTATACAATAGATAATCTGATTTTGTGAGGTTCTTTATTCATAATGAAAGCAAAGGATTATATTTTTTTCAAATCCTTGAAATTTCACTTTATGCCCTCATATATATAACCAATAAGCAAGGCTATATGGAGGTGATACTATGATGACCGCCAGCAAATTTGGGATAGGACAGCAAGTTAGACATAAATTACTCGGCTACTTAGGCGTTGTTGTCGATGTGGATGCTGAATATTCCCTTGATCAGCCTAATGAGGATGATATTGCATCTAATGTGACCTTGCGAGCAGCACCTTGGTACCATGTTGTGATGGAAGATGATGAAGGACAACCCGTTCATACTTATCTTGCTGAAGCGCAGATAACTTATGAAGTTTCAGATGAACACTTAGATAATGACTCATTGGATGAGCTATCGCAGTCAATTCGTAGCCAATTACAGGCTCCACGATTACGAAATTAACCGAATAATCTAAATAAGCCGTGATCTGAATAAATATGATAATCGCCGAATTTGTTTTCGGCGATTTTATTTTGATTTTTTACCAAGGAAGGCCATGCGCTTCGATTTCTTTTTTAGGACAACGATCCATAACCACTCGTAACCCTGCTTTTTCTGCTAACTCTTTGGCATCTTCATTAATCACATCAATTTGTAACCATAAGACTTTGGCATTAATTTCAATCGCTTCTTTTGCGATCTCTAATGCAGCAGATGATTGACGGAAAACATCAACCATATCAATCGAGACAGGAATATCTTTTAATGAGGTATAACATTGTTGACCTAACAATGTTTGTCCAGACATACCTGGGTTTACAGGAATAACATCATAACCTTGTTCTAATAAGAATTTCATGACTTTATAGCTTGGGCGATCTTCTTTGCTACTCGCACCAACAAGTGCAATTGTTTTGACACTTCTTAAAATGTCATAAATGTCTGAGTCCACCATTTATATACTCCGTTCATCATGAAGATTGAAAATATTATGATACATCATAGTATCTTGATCCGTTCATAGCTTGTAAGATAAAAAAAAGGTATTTTGACAGCTGGAACAATAACTATATTTATTTTTAAAGGTATCAAATGGAACAAATTGACCGCACGCTCTTAAAAGAAAAAAATATCGCGCTTGTTGCCCATGATCACTGTAAAAGCTCATTACTTGAATGGGTTCAAAATAATCGTGAACAACTGTCTCTACATAAGTTATTTGCTACAGGAACCACAGGAAATTTAATTAACCACCACACCGGCCTAAGTGTTACTCAAATGCTAAGTGGTCCGATGGGCGGTGACCAACAAATAGGTGCAATGATCGCTGAAAAGAAAATCGATATTATGATTTTCTTTTGGGATCCATTGAACGCCGTTCCCCACGACCCGGATGTTAAAGCCCTTCTACGCTTAGCAACGGTATGGAATATTCCGGTTGCCACCAATCGTGCAACCGCAAACTTTTTAATTTCATCGCCTCTGTTTTCACAAGAATCTACAATTAAAATTCCTGATTACGAAGGTTATTTAAAAGAAAGATTAAAATAATTCTAAGGTTTTCGCTGTATAGGAACACCTTGAGATTTTAGCTCCGAAACAAAACAAGATGGCTGTTGTTTATTAAATAATAGCCATACTTGTTTTTTTGCTCTTGTTAATGCCACATACATTAAACGGCGTTCTTCCGCATTAGGATAATCTTCAACTTTTGGTAATAACGCTAATTCAATAATTGATTCCCTTGCAGGTGCAGGGAAAGCATCTTTACCTTCTTGCAAACCTAAAATAATAACGTAATCAGCTTGTTGCCCCTTCGATGCATGAAAAGTCATAAATTCTAAATTTAATTTAGGCCACCGTGTCTTAGCTTTTTTTAATAGTTCAGGTTTTAAATAATGATAACGGGCGAGTAAAAGGATCGTTTCATCGTCACCAACATAACCACTCATTTTATTTAATAGATTTTCAAGCTGATCATCTGATAGTAAAACAACCGCTTTTTTATTGCCTTTAACTAGACTATTTAAAGGTTTAGATAATTGCATTGGATTTTGTTGAATAAACGTATTAGCAACATCACCAATTGTGTCATTAAAACGGTAGGTCGTATCTAATGCGCATTCGGCGCCTTCTCCAAATGAATGATGAAAAGAGGTCGTTAATAATAATTCTGCACCACTAAAACGGTAAATAGCCTGCCAATCATCACCCACAGCAAATAAAGACGTTTGTTTATTTTGCTGCTTTAATGCTGTTAATAATGATGCTCTAAGTGGCGAAATATCTTGAAATTCATCAACAAGTATATGTTTCCATGGGCTAATAAAACGCCCTTTTTCAATAAGATTGATAGCTTGATGTAATAAACCGGAAAAATCTATCGCATCTTCTTCTTTTAATGCCATCTTCCATGCTTTTAATAAAGGCGATAATAATTTTAAATATTTTTTGAATGCATCTGTATATTCAGGTTGTACACTTTCAATTAGTGATTTTTGACTACCGCCTTGCATTCTTAATAAGCCAATCCAACGCTCTAACCTTACAGCAACTTGATTTTCTAATTTTCTATCATACCAAAACTCACCTTCTGGAATATCCCAATCAAGCTCTTGAGATAACCATTCACGCCATCCTTTTGCTTGCGCTTTTTTCTGCTGACATTGATTTCGCCATTCGCCTAATAATAACGCTCTTCTTTTTTCACTATTTATTTCAAGTTCACTAATTTTAGGTTGTTTCTTTGTCGCTTGTTGAATAATAGATAATGCTAATGCATGAAATGTTTTCGCCATAATATCGGCATTTAAACGCGCTGAAATACGCTCATTCATTTCTTGCGCCGCTTTACGCCCAAATGCCAATAACAAAATTTGCTCTGGTTGTGCTAAATTTCGGCGTAATAACCATCCTACTCTTGCAACTAATACAGATGTTTTACCACTTCCGGCCCCGGCTAAGACTAAAATATTCTCTTCACCATTAATAACCGCACGACATTGTGATCCATTGAGTGGAGATGATTCAATTGTATTAAAAAACTCCGCATGCTCATTTAGCATTTGTGTTACCCACGCAGAATTTTCTTTATTAATAAGTAATTCACCTTGTTTTAACCACTCTAAACATTGCTGATAAAGTACTTGGCAATTATCAAATTGGGTAAGGCGTTCAAGTGGAAGAGGAATAGCCGAGAAGCTTTCTTTTATAGATTGTTGAATTTCACTAAGCTTAGATTGTTTTATCCATTTATTGGATTGCATAATTTCAGTAATATTATGGAGTTGCTTCTCAAGAACTTGAGCACTTATTTCACTCATTTCTTGACTCCACATTTGCCATGTTTGGAATAGATATCGATAGAACTGCTGAGTTTCCTCCCAGTCTGTTCCATGTAATCGAACCACTTTATCTTCCGGCAATAAAAATTCTAATTCACCCCACACAATCCCTTTTTTACAGTAAATATTAATCAATTCATTAAAAGGAATTAAATACTGATGTTTTTCACCACTGACTTCAATACCTGCATTTAACAATTTGACTCTATTATAAGGATGCTGTGCTAAACGTTGTCCCATCGGAGTGGATTTCAGTTCCATACGTAATTCCTGCAATAAATAACAAATAGTCTGTTGTTAAGCTCTTTTTAATCGGTGATAAACCCTATATTCTAAGAGGTAATTATCTTCATCTTGTTTATTTAAGGGCTTTTTGTGTTCACTTTGCTAAATGGCGCCCGCCGATTTATCTATAATAGCCACTTTCTCTATTATATTCGCATAATAATCGCACTTACAGGAACGACTTTGTTTCCTTGGGTGTTAGGTCAAGAGCCTAAATACACCATTCCGCTGACTTTAGGTGTGGTCGCAGCCGCATTAACGGACTTAGATGACAGACTTGTCGGGCGTTTAAAAAACCTGGTCATTACCTTATGCTGTTTTCTTCTTGCATCAGCATCAATAGGATTGCTTTATCCCTACCCTATTTTATTCTTTTGTGGTCTAGCAATTTCAACTTGGGGATTTATTTTATTAGGCGCGTTAGGACAACGCTACGCTACCATTGCTTTTGGTGCTTTATTAATTGCCATCTACACTATGCTCGGCATGCCTATTTTCCCTATTTGGTATGAACAACCTATTTTGCTGTTGTTAGGCGCTATTTGGTACAACTCGTTAACCTTAGTTGGTCACTTATTGTTTCCTATCCGCCCTGTGCAAGATAATTTAACTCGTTGCTACCAGCAACTCGCAACATACCTAGAGGCAAAAGCAACTTTATTTGATCCTGATATTGAAGATGACTATCAACACTCACTTTATAGTTTAGCTATGGCAAACAGCCAGCTTATTGACACAATGAATCAAACTAAAGTCACGTTATTAAGCCGGCTAAAAGGTGATAGAGGTCAGCGCAGTAGTCGCTTTACGCTTCATTACTATTTTGTAGCTCAAGATATCCATGAAAGAGCCAGTTCATCTCATGTCCAATATCAATTATTGAGTAATGAATTGCGCCACAGTGATGTGCTTTTTCGTTTTCAACGTTTACTTTCTATGCAGGCTCGGGCTTGTGAGCAAGTGGCACAATCAATTCTTTGGCATAAAAAATATCAGCATAATCCCGCCCTTGAGCGTTCCATTAATTATTTAGAAAATGCCCTCAATCATTTAAAAAACACAACCACAGAACCGCAATTAATGACTCCTTTGAATAATTTATTGCAAAACCTTCAAGGGATTGATGCGCTTTTACGCAGTATTAGCACAGAGCAGTACCAAATATCCCATGACCAAAAAGAAGAAACACAACTTTCCGATGATGGTTTAACCGGATGGCGAGATATCGCATTAAGAATAAAAGAACATCTTACTCCTAAATCAGCACTTTTTAGACATGCAGTTAGAATGTCACTCGTGCTTTGTATTGGTTATGCAATTATTCAATTTTTCCAATTAGACAGAGGCTATTGGATACTATTAACCAGCTTGTTTGTGTGCCAGCCTAACTACAATGCAACACGTAGACGCTTAACATTACGTGTAAGTGGCACCATTATTGGTATTTTAATCGGTTTCCCTATTTTATATTTTGTACCCTCTATTGAAGGACAATTGGTATTAATCGTTATCACTGGCACGCTCTTTTTTGCATTTAGAACGATACAATATGCACATGCCACGCTATTTATTACATTATTAGTTTTGCTAAGTTTTAATTTACTTGGTGAAGGTTATGATGTCGCTCTTCCTCGAATTATTGATACCTTAATTGGTTGTGCTATTGCATGGTTTGCGGTCAGTTTTATCTGGCCTGATTGGAAGTTCCGCCAATTACCTTTTGTCATTCAAAAAACAATGACAAATAACTGCTATTACCTTGATGCTATTCTTATTCAATATTATCAAGGAAAAGATAATAGCTTAGATTATCGAATTGCTCGCCGTAATGCTCATAGTAGTGATGGTGAACTCGCTTCACTTATCTCGAATATGTCATCAGAGCCAAAAAGTTATCAAGCCTCTCAAGAGGTCGCTTTCCAGTTACTCTGTTTGAATCACACCTTACTTAGTTATATTTCAGCACTTGGTGTTCATCGTTCTAAAATCGAAGATGAAACAGTGCTTACGTTACTGAATGATACTGTTTGTTATATCGACGCTGCTTTGCGTCGCAAAACAGCGCAGGATAAAACATTTAAACAATCTCATATCGAGTTAATTGAACGGATCAATTCATTACCTAATGCTGATGATGGACGAATTCAATTAGTCGTTACTCAGATTCGATTATTACTAGATTTACTCCCTCAAATCATTAACTGCATTCAAATGATTGAGCAAGGAGAAACAAACAAAGCACTTGAACCACAGCGTTAGTGTTAATGCCTAATCGACGTTATTTTCTCTAATTTCATATGAGGACTAGAGAAAATAACTGTCGTTAGGTTTATCTTATTGAAAAGACAATTCATTATACCAATCTAATAGTTCTGCTTTTAGTTGGTTGGGTAACACGGAACGATGACATCCCATTATTGCCCCCGCTAATGAAAGTAAAATCTCACTATTTTTTAAATTATGGCTGCGCATTAATTTCAAATAACAGGCTTTGGCACCAATAAGTCGTAATTCTTCAACTTTATTAACCCCAATTTGGCTTAGCCTTTTCTCTAATATGACACCTAAATTAGGTAAATCTTTTATTCGGCATGGCCTTTTCCGTTGGCCTAAATACTCTTGCATGCTGTAGTGATATGACAAATCAATATATTGATCTAATTTTTGCTGATTTTCCCATAAAGAATCCATGATTTTATAATAACGTAACGTTATTGGTTTTCCTTTTTTCAGATAGATATAGGCTTCCATTTTTGTTGCCTTATAAAGCGTCTCTAAAAAATCGCTTCCTTTTAAATAAAGTTGATTATCAGACGTGATAGCAAACATAACGTCATCAATCATTAAGCTAACACCACCAAATTGAGACTTTGTTGTTAACTCTCCATATTTCGCAATGCGCGATAGCAAATGAGCCTTCCGTTGCTCAGGTAAAAATGACATTAAAACTCCAACATAAACATTGATGTGAATTTTTTATCTTTGAATTCAAAAACATGCATATAAGACTTACCATAGAGACAATAAAGAATTTACTTTTTATTGCCAATAGTTAACAGCTTGAAAATAGAGATTTACATAAAATTTGAGAGGAACTTTCAAAAAATTGAGCTTGATTTAAGCGAAATTTAGATATACTGTATATTCATACAGTGCATATAGGCAGAGGTAAACATGAAAATCTCAACATCATCTCCGACAAGACAAAATACCATTCTCCAAGAGATCTCTAATGAGGTATTACCTCTATCTATCCCTTCAGCAATGGTTACTACGGAAAGTGATAATAAACAAGGCATGGTAAGTGAACTTCTCTACCAAAATCCGCTCGTTATTAATCACATCCTTTTACCATTACTAAAACAGTATAGCCATGAATCACGCTGGTTATTGTGGTTAAACCCACAACAAAAACTCAATCGTTCTTGGTTGAAAAATGTAGGATTACCTCTTGATAAAATAATCCAATTAAATCATGTAAATAGAATAAATACGGTTGATTTGATGGAAAAGGCATTAATGAGTGGAAATTACAGTGTCGTTCTAGCTTGGTTACCAGAAATATCGCCAGAAGATATGAAAAGATTAGAATCTGCTGCAAGCAAAGGTAAAAGCTTGGGGTTTATCATGCGTCAACAAATTAATACAAATATCCATTTAGAAAGTACTAATGCATCTAAACGACATTTGAATTCCGTAAAAATTCATTCAATTCACTACCATTAGTGAAATTTAAGAGTTTTCCTAATACTCAGAACACCTCGATATCATTTAAGATAAGTCAAAAGTATTTATAACCTAAATCATATAGTTACAATAAATTTAACAAAAATACAGAATCTTACCCATTGTGGAATTAGGCAGATCTTTTTAAAATTTTAAGTCGAATTTTAAAGGATTACTTGTAACTTTTTAAGTTCATTGTAGACTTTATGTCGTTAAGGTTATGCTTTAAATCCCATTTTTTGGGATCATCATTTGATGAAAGCATTGGATTCCTAACAATAATTTAACCAAGGGCAAATAATAAGGCTTAAAGCCAAATGCCTAACTTGGATGATAACGAGGCGTAAAAATGAAAAAGACAGCTATCGCATTAGCAGTGGCAGTGGCAGCTTTCGCAACTGCAGCGCAAGCAGCTCCAAAAGACAATACCTGGTATACTGGTGGTAAATTAGGTTGGTCTCAATACCAAGGTACTAGCAACCATTTTGAAGGTACTTCTATCGGTAATGGTAACACTCACCGTGACCAATTAGGTGCAGGTGCATTTGCTGGTTATCAGTACAACCAATACTTAGGTTTTGAACTGGGTTATGATTGGTTAGGTCGTATGACTTATAAAGGTTCATATGACAATGGTGCGTTCCGTGCTCAAGGTATCCAATTAACCACTAAATTAAGTTATCCAGTAATGGAAGACTTAGACGTTTATACCCGTTTAGGTGGTATGGTATGGCGTGCAGATTCTTCTGCAACTAAAAACGCTACTTCTTTATCTCCAAAACAAGAGCGTTTCTCTAATAACGATACTGGCGTTTCTCCAGTATTCGCATTAGGTACTGAATACGCGATCACTCCAAACATCGCTACTCGTGTTGAATATCAGTGGATCAACAACATTGGTGATAAAGGTACTCTGAATGCGCGTCCAGACAACGGCATGCTGAGTGTTGGTGTTGCTTACCGTTTCAACCAAGAAACTCCAGCTCCAGTTGTAGCTCCAGCTCCAGTTGTAGCTCCAGCTCCAGTTGTTGAGAACAAAACCTTTACTCTGCGTTCAGATGTTCTGTTCAACTTCAACAAATCTACTCTGAAAGCTGAAGGTCAAGAAGCTCTGAATGGTCTGTACAATGAACTGGCTAATATCGACCCAACTCAAGGTCGTGTAGTAGTTATTGGTTACACTGACCGTATCGGTTCTCAAAACTACAACCTGCCTCTGTCAGAAAAACGTGCTCAATCTGTAGTTGATTACCTGGTATCTAAAGGTATCCCTGCAAACAGCATCTCTGCAGAAGGTCGTGGTAAAGAAAATCCAGTTACTGGCAACACATGTGACAACGTTAAAGCTCGTTCAGCTCTGATCGATTGCTTAGCGCCAGACCGTCGTGTTGAAATCGAAATCCAAGGTACAACTGAAGTTGTTGTTCAACCTGGTAAATAATTCAGATAGTAGAATAATCTACTGTTAATGAATTCAAAACCCTGCCACTGGCAGGGTTTTCTTTATGGGAAGAAAAAATATACAAATTAAGAATATAGAGGCAAAGATTGAATAAATAAAAAGGGGTATGAAGTGTCACAATAAAAAAAGGGTGTCGTTAATACAGATAAAAAATAATATCGATTACTTTTCTTTATCTCGTTCTAATAGTTCAATTAATCCATCTTTTAAACTATGTACTTTTAAAGCGTATTGCTCTTTTCGTTCAGCATCTTCAATTAATTGTACAATTGTTTCTGATAATGTTATTCCTCGGCGTTGTGATAAAGCCGATAAGCGCTGCCAAACTTTAAACGTTAAATCTATCGATTTTTTTCGTGTATGTTGATGCTCTGCATTAAAATACCGCTTTCTACGAGCACGAATAGTTTGTTTCATTTTATTGGATAGATCAGGATTCATATGCAAATCTATCCACTCTAAAACTTTTAATGGCTGTGATTCTATCAGTAATAATTGCTCGACAACCTCATCAGCCGCACTTTTTTCAATATAACGAGTAATTAACTCACCTTCACGATGCTTTTTGACGAGATATGCCCACTTCCAGCCACATTCTAGATTCTCTAATTGTTGATATTTCATACAAACCCCCGTGACAACGTAACTATATACTAGCATATCAACAATTTTACAAAAATACTGCCACTGAACCGAAATTTTTTGCCTATTTTATAAGCAAGGATGTTTTGGATAATCTTTTTTTATCAATTAATAACAAGCCTTGATAAGGGATAGTTTTCTGAGCACGTTATGATAGAATCGAGCGTCGCTATAATAAAACCTAATGGCTGATTTGTTAGCTCATTATTATAAGGTCGTAGCGATACATATTCCCTGCCTATGCAGTTGATGACAGTTAAAGAACCGTCTTATTGCAGGATAGATACCCACTTATAGTGGTATCTAATAAATCTCTTTTCACTAACCAATAATAAAAACGGTAACCTTGAAAAACAACGAATTAGAATGGCAGGCGTTACGTCCTGATTACGCCTCCTACCAGACTTTCTTTCAAACAGCATCTCAATTACCTGCATCTCTACTTCGTGAGGTTCAGCCTCGCCTGTATGAAAGCCTACAATGGCTAAATAATGCAGATTCAGGCCAATTTATGCTGTTAAAAGCCGATGATTCTACCGCTTACTTTGATATGTTGACAGACACATTAACGCAATCAGAGATCAAAACCTATCCGGTTATTGGTGCCTATCAAGCAGAATCAAATAAAATCTATTGGCAAGAAAATGTACAAGGTGCATTTTCATCATCAGAATCTATTACTTGCTGCCAGTGGATAGAACCCGAACAACTCTTTGGCTCTTTCTATTGTCATAAAGATAATGTCACTGTCAGCCCAGGTTTATTACATAAAGTTAATGGTGGAATTCTCGTTCTCTCCATTAAATCTTTATTAGCTCAACCATTAATGTGGTTTCGTCTGAAAAAAATGGTTGAAGAGCAACGCTTTGAATGGCTTGTTTGGAATGATAATCAATCATTGCCTTTGCCCATTGAAAGTATGCCTCTCAATCTGCGAGTGATTTTAGTTGGCGATAGACTAAGTCTTGAAGAGCTAGAATTTATGGAGCCAGAATTAAGTAACGTAGCTTTATATGGCGAATATGAATACGATATGTATTTAGAAGACGAAACAACACTTTCGCAATGGTGTGGTTTTGTAAATGCATTGTGCCAAAAATATCGTTTCCCTTCTTTATCAGCAGATGCTTGGGAAGTGTTATTAACACAAGCAGCAAGGCAACATGAAGATCAGTTGATCTTGAGCTTAGATTTAGAATGGATCTTACGTCAACTCCGTTACGCAATGCGTTTTAATCATGATGCTTATCTAAATGCAGACGCACTAAAAAAAGCAGAAGAAAATCGCTTATGGCGACATAGTTATCTATTAGAGCGTAGTCGTGATGAAATTTTGCAAGACCAGGTAATGATACAAACAGAAGGTGAAGCCGTTGGCCAAATCAATGGGCTTTCTGTCTTAGATTATCCTGGTTATCCTGATTTAATTGGTGAACCTACTCGTATAACTTGTGTTGCCCATATTGGTGATGGCGAGTTTACTGATGTTGAACGTAAAGCGGAGCTTGGTGGTAATCTTCATGCTAAAGGAATGATGATCATGCAAGCTTACTTAAACTCAGAATTACGTTTAGACCAACCACAACCATTTAGTACCTCTATTGTTTTTGAGCAGTCTTATGGTGAGGTGGATGGTGATAGCGCTTCTCTGGCTGAACTGTGTGCATTAATTAGTACACTTGCACTGCAACCAATAGATCAACAAATTGCGGTAACGGGCGCAGTTGATCAATTTGGTCAGGTTCAGCCTATTGGTGGTGTAAACCAAAAAATCGAAGGTTTCTTTGATATTTGCCAGCAAAGAGGATTAACAGGATCACAAGGTGTAATTATTCCTCTCGCGAACATTCGTCATCTAGTACTAAATGAAAATGTTCAACAAGCCGTCAAAGAAGAGAAATTTCATATTTGGCCTGTAACACATGTCGCTGAAGCCATAACATTACTAACTCGTCAGCCATATTATGAAGAGCAATGCGAGCCAGAACAATCTGATGCACACTTGTTAGCTGTGATCCATGACCGTATAACACTTGCAAATAATCAAGATAGACCTAAGTTACCTTGGTTCTTACGTCTATTCAGATAATTCTATTTCAAGTGATCGGAGTTGTTCAGCGTACAAGTGTAAGCTATTCTGTTATCTTACATTTGATAAAGGCTATATAGACAATGGTTGATAAACGCGAATCTTATTCTAAAGAAGACCTCATTGCTTCAGGCCGTGGTGAATTATTTGGCCAAGATGGCCCACCACTGCCGTCTGGTAATATGCTAATGATGGATCGCATCATTAAAATGACTGAAGATGGCGGCACCCATAATAAAGGCTTTATCGAAGCAGAATTCGATATCAAGCCCGACTTATGGTTCTTTGATTGCCATTTCGTCAATGATCCTGTGATGCCGGGTTGCTTAGGCCTTGATGCCATGTGGCAACTTGTTGGCTTTTATCTTGGCTGGCTTGGTGGCGAAGGAAAAGGCCGTGCTCTTGGTGTAGGTGAAGTTAAATTCACTGGACAAATATTACCAACTGCAAAAAAAGTTACCTATAAAATTGATTTCAAACGTGTTATCAATCGTAAACTGATTATGGGTATTGCCGACGGTGAAGTGTATGTTGATGGTAAGCTGATTTATGAAGCAAAAGATTTAAAAGTTGGCTTATTTAAAGATACAACTGCATTCTAAGATCGATAATTCCAAAAGTTTATTATAAAAATACCGTGTAATATACAATACACGGTATTTTTTTATCTGTACTAATAATGTATTTATTCTATTTATAAAAAACAGATCATATTTAATTTAGTTTTTATCAATACATTGCGTCGATTGCTTATTTTGTAAATACTGAAAATAGTCTTTAATTCTAGAAGAGAAAAATAGGCTATATGTAAGATAAACAAGCAATCCTGCTAAAAATAAGCTCCCTAATATTTCACCTGAACTTTCTGCTTGATGACTACTATTTGTATTATCAAATGCGTTTTGGATACCTATTGCTATGACAATAGCCATAGGAAGCATTGATATACACCAGAATATTTTCAGCATTATTGGTGCTATTTCTTTCTTCATAAAAATAACAAAAAGAGTAATAACATATAAACTAACGAGAGAAGAAGTTTGTATCATACTCCACACGATAGAAAGAGAAGCTACAAAATCAAAATCAACACTACTTCTTATAAATGCACCTATTAAAATGGAGATATTAGGTAATGAAGATATTAATTGCTGTAGTGTGAAGAAAATAAAAGCAATTAATATTATCCATAATGATATTGGTTTTTTCATTGAAACCTTCCTTGTAATTAAAAGTCGCTATAATAAATTAATCAATGTATAGTGTCACCACATTAGTAAATAATTCTTATATGTAAAGATAAATTTAAGTTAAGTAATGATCCCTATCCCAAATAAATATCACACTTAAAAATTATATCGACTTAGAATAAATAACATTAAGGAATAATCGTATGGAGATGATTATAAGCGCACTCGCAGAGCTTTTTAGTTTTCTTGTTGAGCTTACCTTTTTTCTTTGCAAAGTAATTGGCTATCGACTCACGATTTTATTGATTATATTTATTTGTATGTATGCAAATCAATTTGATATAAAATGGCTTTTAGGTTTTATTACAACCTCATTGTGTTTATATAGCCCCAATATATATAAGTTATTTAAAAAATCAAAAAACAAATTAAATTAATCTTTATAAAAAATTATTTTAAGGAAAATAAGTGATTACTAAAGGAAAAGTATCTAAAAAACACGCAGACTTTATGTTTTATTGTGGCATATTTCTAATATTAACATCTCTTATAACTTGGTTTACTTCGGAAAGAATCGATTGGCTATATAATTCTGTCAATTCAATACTTGCTATTTTTTTTACTATTTATGGGTTTCGTTTACGTAAAAAAATAAGTACAACCGAACAAAAAAATAATGCCAGTATGATGTAAAAAGGCTCGCAGAATATGCAAGCCTTTTTGTATTCAATTTATAACTACTGTTTGTTATTTATACTCAAATTGTCCTGTGTTCAATGTGAGCACAGAAATATATAAATAACCCTTAATTTTTTTCGTCGGCAAAATTTAGTGATTATATTTAATATCACCATTGTTTATTTTACTACGACGGGTTATTTATTTTACCAGACTTGGGCGATCTTCCATGGCCTGTCGCCAACCTCCCAGCCAATGTGAACGCGCATCAATCGCGAAATAAGGACAAAGCTCTTTTGAACGGCCTTGCATACCAGCTTGATAACCTTTCGATAATGCTCTTGCTAAACGATCTCGTTTCTGTCTTTTCATGTCTAGACAACCCTCACGTTCTAAGTTTAAGCGGAAAGATAATGATTGTTTTTTCAACAACCACTATAAATTGATACGCTTTATTGAGCATTTAAGCAAGTAAAGAAGTTAATACAAATGTCATATTTGTGAAGCTGAGCTAAATTTAACTTTAGTAACACTTGTTATCATTAACTTTATTTAATTAATATTTGTAGGGTTATTTTAGGATTTAAAATAGCCAGAATAAGCACTTAGTTAAGATATTGATTTAATGTAACTTTTAGTTGCGCAAGATAATAATATTATTTTTTGTCTTAGATAATCAACAAATTAAATAAACAAAAATAATCTTTATTTTTAAAGTAATGTCAATATAAGCCATTATTAACCAATATAATTTTTTGCTCTTTTTTTACTTATTTGTAGAAAAGCTTATTAAAATTACCTTATTGTTATTAAGGAATTAGCTATTTTGGAAGGTAAAATAAGCTATTAATACCTCTTACATACTTCTATTAATTCAAACTCTTCAAATACCAACTCCATATCTTCTGAAAAATGACCTTCACGAGTAAAGAAGGTTTTATGCCCGTCTTGCCAATATGCCAAACTTAAATCCCCTTCCCCCTCTTTTTTGGCCTGTTCTTCTGTGACTTCATTAAAACGGATTAACTGCAAAGAACGCGTGCGAATAACACAAACAGGCTCATTTTGACTATTTAAAATAATGCTATATCCACCAATAGCAGGAATAGCACTGTCACTAAAAAAACCGCTTAATGAGCTACACGTTGCCGTTTTTTTTCCTTCGACCACCAACACTACAAGTTCATCAGCTAACTGAGCATTATCACCAAATGACCAGCTGATTGCAGAGGGATATTTCTTTTTAAGCATTTCTAACATATAGCTTCCTTTTTTATTTTTTTGATAAACAAAACCCAATATTCAACTTAAATAGGATTTAAGAGAATATTGGGTTTGAATAGATGTAGGCTAAGTCAGTTAGTATTGAGCTTGAATTGTTGTCGCAATATCAGAAACAATTTGCTCCCAGCCTTGTCCTAATGTACGGACTAAAGCAGGATAACCATCTTCGGTTTGTGTTAACACAAGAGAGAATGGCTGACTAATCACTTTGCTATTTTCAGTATAAATCCAATCACCAGAAATGATCACTTGCCCATCATAACGACCTTGAAAGTAATTAACTGTAACTGTTAATTTTGCTAAGTTATCTTCAATCGGTTGGTTAGCAACAACGGTTCCTGGCAATGCTTTTGTTAAACCTGAAATTAGGTTCTGTTGTAATTGCTGATCAAGCGGATTTATCCATAAATGCTGATTTGCTACGGTATAGTTAATATCTGTTGTTTGATAAACAATACCAGCATTAACCAGCATATTGGACAAACGGATCGGCTGAACCCAGATTTGAGGCTTTTTCGCTGACTGTGTTGTCGTGACTTGTGCTGATACCCCTGTTTGGTAAATATCAGGTAACTGATAATAGGTTTTCTCAGGTTGGCTTGAACATGCCGTTAGCATCAAAACAAATATCCCAATGATGTATCTCATTATTTTTCAGCCCTCTTTGGTTCTGGATCTTTACCTTCCTTCGCCTCAAAAATTAATGCATTACTTTTATTGTTCAATGTTTTCAATAAAGGCTGCATTTCTCTTAATACCTGATCAAGCTGCTGCATATTATCGATCATTTTTCCGTATGCCGGAGAGCCAGGTTGGAATCCTTGCATACTACGATTGATCTCTTTCAATGACTGTTGAATATCATTAGGAAGATTTCTAAATTCATCACTGCCAATCATGGCATTTAATGCTTTCAGTGTTTCTTTTGCCTCAGTTACTGCTTTTTGGCTTTCAGATAAAGTCGCTGTCATCTCTTTAAGCATCGGTTCAACAGGAAGATTGTTGATCTTATCAAGCGATGTCATCACTTTTTGCTGAATTTGCGCTAAGCCTGAGCTAACAGTAGGAATCTGTTGGAAGCCAGCAACCTCTTGAGGCCCTTCCCATTTTGTCTCATCTGAATAGAAATCAAGATCAATATACAGAGCGCCCGTTAAAAGATTTCCTGATTTTAATGAAGCTCTTAGGCCATTATTAGAAGCTGAAGAGATCTCTTTAACGAAATCAAAACTTTCACCAACATCATTGGCAAAACGTTCTGGTTCAACATGGATAAGCACTGGAATACGAAAATCTTTATCAAGCGATTGTTGCATTCCTTTTGTGTAATAAGGTACTTGCACAACAGTCCCCATTCGAATTCCTCGGAATTCAACCGGTGCTCCAGCTTGTAACCCTCTTACTGAATCAGAGAAAAACATGATGTAACTGCGATAATCGGTATATAACGAGTTTTGAATACTCTTTTCATTATCGTAGAGTTTAAATTCTGTTTTAGGTGCAATTTGTTCACCTGGCAACCAGCCTGCTGGTACATCAAAACTCACGCCACCACTAAAGAGTGTAGAAAGTGACGCCATTTCAACACGCACGCCAGATGAAGACATATCAAAAGCAATTCCTGAATCTTTCCAGAAACGAACATTGGATGTCACCATTTTGTCGTAAGGCGCTTTAATGAAAAGCTGATAATGCATGTCTCGGCTATCAATGTTAAATTCGCTGGTTTCTACAGAGCCAACTTGATAGCCTCTGAATAAAACAGGATCTCCCGCATTTAACTGTCCGGCTCTTTCGCTCACCAAGTTGATGCGAATACCTTTTGCATCAGGTGAAGCAAGAGGAGGTGCATCAAGAAGATTAAACTCACTTTTCTCTTTACCAGTTAAACCTGGTTGTAATTCAATATAGGCACCTGAAAGCAAGGTACCTAAACCTGTCACCCCTTCTTTACCTATTTGTGGCCTTACAACCCAAAAAGCTGTATCTGATCGTAATAGCTCATTCATACCTGTATCTAGGCGCGCATTAATAATAACGCGACTAAAATTGCTATCGAGAGTGACACTTTCAACTAAGCCAATATCAACACTACGACTTTTGATTTTTGTTTTACCCGCTTCAATGCCCTCAGCATTATAAGTAATTAAGGTAACTTCTGGACCTTGATGGCTGAAATGATAATAAAGTATCCATGCACCAATCAATAAGGTGACAATCGGTATAATCCAAACTGGAGACCAGCTTTTTAGTTTGTTAATTTTTGCTTCTGCTAAAGCAGTTTCATTCTTTTCAGTCACCCTTAGGCTCCTTAATCATCGGTTTATCATCATCGGCAGTACATTTATCCCACGTCAACCGAGGATCAAACATCATTGCAGAGAACATCGTTAATACAACAACCACTGCAAATAGCACTACACCAAAATCTGGGTAGATGCTCATCAGACGTCCCATTCTGACTAATGAAGCTAAAACAGCGATAACGAAGACGTCAATCATTGACCAACGCCCCACATATTCAACAACTTCATAGAGAAAATGCATTCTAGCAGGATCTCTTTTACCTTTGGATTTATGTGCATCCCAACAAAGCCAAGCTATTGCTATCATTTTCAAACTTGGCACCATAATACTGGCAATAAATATCACCATCGCAACAGGATAAGAGCCATCTTCCCATAACAAAATCACCCCAGCCATAATAGTAGAGTAAATATTATTACCTAGCGATTCAGTCACCATGATGGGCAATAAATTTGCAGGGATATAAAGAATAAGTGATGTAATCAACAGTGAGGCCGTCCATTGCAAGCTTTTTGGTCTTCTTGCATGTCCTTTAACTTCACAACGACTACATTCATATTGCGTTGCAGGTAAAATCGCGGTGCATGAACGACATAATCTTACCCCTTGTTTTAATCCTGATTTACCTGATTCAATACTAGGGTAATCAGGGCGTGGCTCTAACTTTTCCCATAGTGTATGTCTATCAAGGCACTGAAAAGCGCGGATTTGAAATAAACAATACAAAACATAAGGTAAAAAACTTAACCCTAAACCAATATCACCATAAGCCATTAATTTTACAAAACTGACTAAAATTCCCGCGAGAAAAATTTCAGCCATACACCATGATTTGAGTTGAAATAAAATACGAGATAACCAGATTTGTAATTTTCTAGGTAGTTTAATTGGGGTACACAGTAATAGAATAGCCACCATACAAAAAGCAGGCACAATTTGAACAAAGAGTAAGAAAAAAGCCCCCAATTCAATGTAGTTTTCACTAAACATCACTCTTGGGATCTGCATCAATGTTACGTTATTAGCAATACCAGCAACTTCCATACTGACAAACGTAAATTGACTTGCCATCAGTAACATAAATAATGCACTGATTGCTAATGCAACAGGTTGATAAAAAGGCTGGCGCCAACGTGCCGTTAGCACTGTGTGACAACGAGGGCATGTTGCTTTGGTTCCTTGCATTAATTCAGGAACACTGACCACCAGATCGCACTGAGGACATAATATTTGCTCATGCTTATGTTCATGACGATGTTGTTGACCAGAACACACAGTGACACCTCTTATTTTTTAATGATCAATAAAAGAATATTTAATCCAGAAAGTGAAACGGGGCAAATGCCCCGTTTTCGGCTGGCGATTTATTCACCACTTTGCATCAGTTCTAATTCTTGCCATCTATCAAAAGCGGTTTCAAGCTCTTGTTCTTTATCCGCAAGTGTTTTCAGAACTTTTTCAGTTTCCTCATGAGGACGAGTAAAGAAGTCTGGAGCACTCACTTCTTCTTGTAATGCGCTTAACTGTGTTTCTAAAGTTTCTAGCTTAGCGGGTAGTTGTTCAAGTTCACGCGCTAAATGATAACTTAACTTGTTGCCACTACGAGTGTTCTTTTTAGCGCTATCTTTAGTTTTAGCTTCTTTTTCAGCTTTTTCTGGCGCATTACGTGATTTATTTTGTTCACTTCTCAGTGAAACTGTTTGTGCTCTTTGTTGCTGAGCATCGTAATAGCCACCTACATAACTATTAATAACGCCATCACCTTCAAAGATCCAACATTCCGTGACACTATTATCAACGAATTCACGATCATGGCTAACCAATAAAACTGTGCCTTGATACGCATCCACGAGTTCTTCTAATAACTCCAATGTTTCAACATCAAGATCATTGGTTGGTTCATCGAGAATAAGTAGATTGCTTGGTTTTAAAAACAAACGAGCCAGTAATAAACGATTTCTTTCACCACCAGAAAGTGCCCGAACAGGTGTCATTGCGCGCTTAGGTGGAAATAAAAAGTCTTGTAAATAACCTAATACATGACGAGGACGACCATTAACCATGACTTCTTGCTTGCCTTCAGCAAGGTTATCCATCACAGTTTTATCGGGATCAAGTGTGGCACGATGTTGATCGAAATAAGCCACTTCAAGTTTGGTACCACAATGCACTCGGCCACTATCAGCTTTTAAATCACCTAACATCAGTTTTAATAATGTGGTTTTACCGCAACCATTTGGCCCCACCAGCGCGATTTTATCGCCACGTTGTACTTTGGCAGAGAAATCACGAACTAACTTGCGAGTTCCAATGCTATAATTAACATCTTCTAACTCGAATACGATCTTACCAGAACGAGTTGCTTCTTCGACTTGCATACGTGCACTGCCCAATACTTCACGGCGTTCACTACGTTCAACACGCAATGCTTTTAGAGCTCGTACACGACCTTCGTTACGTGTACGTCGTGCTTTAATTCCTTGTCGTATCCACGCTTCTTCTTGTGCTAATTTGCGATCAAATTCTGCATTTTGTTGCTCTTCAACACGTAATGCTTCTTCTTTGCTTTCAAGATATTTATCGTAATTTCCTGGCCATGAAGAGAGTTTGCCTCGATCAAGATCGATAATACGGGTTGCCATATTTCGAATAAATGAACGGTCATGGGAAATAAATACGATGCTTCCTTGGAAATCTTTTAAGAATTTCTCAAGCCAAAGGATCGTTTCAATATCAAGGTGGTTTGTTGGTTCATCTAAAAATAACACTCTTGGTGCGCTAACTAATGCACGCCCTAATGCAGCTTTTCTTAACCACCCTCCCGATAAAGAAGAAAGCTCAGCCTCACCATCTAAACCCAGTTTCTCTAGCACTTCTGCAATTCGGCTATCAAGTAACCATAAGTTACGGCTATCAAGTACTTCTTGCAACTCTGCCATTTTATTGAGATTTTTATCAGAAGGATCTGTCTCAATCAATTTAGAAATATGATGATAATCTGTTAGATATTTAGCATCTTCTTCAACACCTTCAGCAACAAAATCAAAGATAGTCCCTTCAATATCTCTTGGGGGATCTTGCTGTAAGCGAGCGGTTACAAGATCTTGCTCATAAACAACTTGACCATCATCTAAAGGTTGTTCTTTAGATAACACTCTTAATAGAGTTGATTTTCCTGCACCATTGCGCCCGACTAAACAAACGCGTTCATTTTCTTCAATAAATAAATCGGTGCTATCTAATAGAGGAGCATCACTGAAAGATAAATAAGCCCCTGTCAAACTAATTAACGGCATTGTAAATTATTCCTCACCAGCATGAGTTAACAGCCAGCAATTGTGGATTTGGCGGTTACGCGCAAAGTCTTGTGATAATGTTTTCTGTGTTATCTCTTTTGCGGATAATCCTATTTTAGCTAACTCTTCATGTTCCATTTTGAACCCACGTTTGTTATTTGAGAACATGATCGTGCCACTTTTTCTCAACAAACGTTTTAGATGTTTCATCAATTCAATATGATCGCGCTGAACATCAAAGGTATTTTCCATACGCTTTGAGTTAGAAAACGTAGGTGGATCGATAAAAATCACATCAAATTGTTCATTGCTTTGCATTAACCATTGTAAACAATCAGCCTGCATTAAACGATGTTGTCTACCTGATAGGCCATTTGCTTGGAAGTTTTTCTCAGCCCATTCAAGGTAGGTACGTGACATATCAACTGTCGTCGTGCTTTTTGCACCACCAATCCCAGCGTGTACAGATGCAGTACCGGTATAAGCAAAGAGGTTTAAGAAATCTTTTCCTTTACTCATTTCACCCAGCATTTTTCGTGCAATACGGTGATCTAAAAACAGTCCTGTATCGAGGTAATCCGTAAGATTTACCCAAAATTTTGCACCAAACTCATTAACTAAAAAGAAATCACCCTTCTCTGCCATTTTTTCATACTGTAATTTACCTTTTTGGCGTTGACGGGTTTTTAAAATCAGTTGATCAGAACGTAATGCTAATACTTCCATCGTAGCGCTAATAACATCAAACAAACGTTGGCGTGCTTTATGTTCATTAACTGTTTTAGGTGGTGCATATTCTTGAATAACCACTTTTTCGCCATAACGGTCTACAGCAACATTATATTCAGGTAAATCAGCATCGTATAAGCGATAGCATTCAATTTGCTGTTGTTTTGCCCATTTCGCGAGTTTTTTCTCATTTTTACGCAAACGGTTTGCAAAATCTTCAGCAAGCCCAGTATTAATCGTTGATGGAGTATCAGAAAGTAAATAGTTTTTCTGTACACAATCAAGAGGGCCATTTTTTGCTTTGAACTCACGTTCTGCACGTAATTGAATACAACTCAATAATTCAGGTGACGCACTAAATAGCGATAATCGCCAACCCGGGAAGTGTGCTTTTATAGCTCTTCCTAATTGACTATGCAGTGCAATTAGTGCTGGCTCACTTTCTAAACGTTCACCATAAGGCGGGTTACTAATAATTGTTCCTTTTACTTCCGCTGACACAGGATTAGTCAGTTTTGCTGCATCACCATGAGCAAAGGTAATTAAATCAGCAACATCAGCTCTACGCGCATTAGCTCTAGCCATATCCAACACGCGTTTATCAACATCAAAACCATAAAAACGGGCGGTTGTATTCTTTTTGCCTTCACGAAAACGCGCAAAAGCCTCATGAGTAACTTCTTTCCACAATGTTTCATCATGGCCTAACCAATGACGAAAACCCCAATGCACTCGGTTTAATGCTGGAGCACAGTCTGTCGCCATCATGGCAGCTTCGATTAGTAATGTTCCTGAGCCACACATTGGGTCAATTAATGGTGTATCGGTTTTCCAACCAGAACGCATAATAATCGCAGCCGCTAAATTTTCTTTTAAAGGTGCTTGCCCAGTTAAATCACGATAACCACGTTGATGTAAGCCATCACCACTTAAGTCTAAAGAGAGTGATGCTTTTTCTTTATGAAGATGAATAGTTAAGCGAATATCAGGAGATTGCTTAGCCACATCAGGACGTTGCCCTATTTTGCGTTGAAATGAGTCAACGATGGCATCTTTTGCTTTTAATGCACCATATTGGCTATTACGAATAATGTCATTAGTACCATTAAAATGGATAGCAAAGGTCTGATTAACAGTAAAAATTTCACTCCAATCAATTGCCTGCACACCAAGATATAAGTCTAGATCGCTATAAACATTGAATTCATTTAACGGCAACATAATACGTGACGCTAAACGACTCCAAAGTAAAGACTGATACATGGTTTTATCATCAGCACGAAAATAAACACCGCCTTGTGTTATCTGGCAAGCCTGAGCACCAAGGTGTTCAAGTTCAGATTTTAATAGTTCTTCCAGACCTCGGCCTGTGCTGGCAAACAGAGAGCGCATAGTATTGTTACCACCTAAAATAAAATTGTTGGGCATTATAGCTAATTGTATTACGTTGTCATAAAGTTACTGGCTATAAAAAATAATAATGTCTTTTGGGAGCTCCGATGATCAACGTTTCACGCCTTTATATACACCCAGTTAAATCAATGAAGGGAATTCGACTTTCTCATGCATTTGCTCGTGAGAGCGGATTCACGTTTGATCGTGATTTTATGATAACCACCCCAGAAGGGACGTTTATCACGGCACGAAAATTTCCCGTTTTGCTGTGTTTTATTCCCACTGTCATGGCAAATGGTATTTATATTCAAGCACCTGATGGTGAGGGTATTGCTATCACCTATCAAGATTTTGAGACCACATTGCAACCGACAGAAGTTTGGGGCAACCATTTTACCGCGTATGTGGCTCCAGATGAAATAAATCAGTGGTTCAGTCGTTATTTAAAAATGGATGTTCAACTTCGTTGGACTGGCGAAAAATCGACACGTCGAGTGAAAAAAAATCCAGAAACCGCTGTTTCTTTCGCTGATGGTTACCCTTACTTATTAATTAATGAAGCCTCATTTCAATACTTACAACAACGCTGCCCTGCTTCAATTAATATTGAGCAATTTCGAGGTAATATCCTCATAACAGGTGCAAAGCCTTTTGAAGAAGATACTTGGCAGACTATTCGTGTTGGCTCTGTTGTGATGGATCTGATGAAACCTTGTAGCCGTTGCATCATGACCACAATTAGTATTGATAAAGGCGTTAAACATCCTAACACAGAACCACTTGCAACACTGCAAACATTCCGTAGTGATGAAACAGGTGATGTCGATTTTGGTCAAAATGTCATCATTCGCCAAACTGGTATTATTCGAGTAGGAGATACTGTTGAAGTATTAGCTTATAAAGAAGCAAAACAGTATCTTGTAACAACACCTATTGAAACACCATCAGCGCCCGTCATTGGAAACTCACAAGAACAGACTGTCAGCATTGAATTTAACGGCGAGGTTTTTGAAGGTAATAACCAAGAAGTCCTGTTAGAACAGCTTGAAAACAATGGTTATACCATTCCTTATAGTTGCCGAGCTGGCCTTTGTGGCTCTTGCGTTATCCAATTGGATGAAGGCGATGTTAATGCATTAAAAGCTGGCGCAATTAAACGTTCAGGTAAAATTTTAGCCTGTAGCTGTATTCCTAACGGTAATGTGAAACTTTCGCTTAATAGAAAATAAAAATCAAATTGATATGAACAAATAAATTAAATAAAAAACTAAATATAAACACAGTTATGTATGATATATATCGTTATCGGTAAACATTAAATTGATTAATTATACCTCACTCATATATAACTGAGTTTATTGAATTCTTAGGGCAAGTAAGCTTCCCCAATATTCATTGCATTGTCAGTCGTTATGGTTTGCCAGAAAAGCATTACCTTATTAAGTATAAAGTAACATGCTTTTGAATAGCTTTGACCCAACCTTCGTGTAAATCAAAAACGCCATTATTAATTATATTTTCGTCTTTCGGGTCAATTGTTTCATCAATCAGGAAGTCATCATCACCAAAATCTTTTGAGTATTCCTCTCCTATCATTTCTTCTGTTTTTTTATCAAACCACTGAGTATGTAATTTCAATCCCATAATCTCATCTTCCTTATAGATATTTTTTGATATTACGTCTAGGGTCAGCGGGTTTTAACTGGTTACCTGTTTTTGGGTCAAAGACCCCAATATGCTGGCCATCACTGGCGCGATATCCTTCCAGCTCACCGTACTGTGAATCCCATTCATAAATTCTTCGCCCTTTATCCCCTTTCCAGCGATTGCGTTTACCTGCTCTTCCTTGTTTAGGTGTTTTACCTTGGACAGGTTTAAGAATACCCAATCCTTTAATATCTTCAGTTCTTGGTGCTGGATGATAACTATGACCACGTTCTTTTACTCCCTGACGAGGTTTATCCTTTTTCCCCGTTGATAAATAAATTGGTTTTATCCCTAATTCCCATGGAAACACCAAAATTATAGGCTCTTTCAGCGTGGACTGCTTTTTCTCACTTTCAGTAAAGAATGTTGGTTGCTGTAAAGGTAAGTTATTAAATCTAGGTATATCGAATACCTTACCTGATAGATATTTATGCCTTTCAGGTTGAGGTAAAGCCGTACCCGTTAATATCGCTACACTACCAATCTGAACTATTCTTTCTTATTTCTCATTTGGTAAAGTATAAGCAAAAATACCTTTTTCAACTGTTTTTCTCGCTTCAACTACACGAGTTTTAACAGGTGCATCCGTTCTCACTAATTCAATTTGCTTCGTCCCATTAACTACCTGTTCGATTACAGTAGCTGAGGTATTAATTATCCCTTTTTGCTTTGCAATATCTCTCAACTGTGCTTCTTTAGGGATGTTTAATTTCAGCCCTGCCACAGTAAGTGCGGTTTCTTGGTTTTTAGGATACTCTTGGTAAATAACGGCAGGATATCTATAACTCCCAACCCCAACAGGAGGAGAATACAGCATAAGGCCAGCACCTAAACCTAATGCACGCCCTAAAATAGCCCCTAAAGTTTCTGTCACGGACGTTGCACTTGTCGTTGTTATTGCAGGAGTGAATATAGCGACTGGAGCTAATGTGGCTTTATTGATACTCTTTCCTGGTATTAACGTAGACTGTGCAGATATTATTGCTGTATTTAACTCAGCAGGAATACTGATTTGCTGCTTAGATGTCGATGTAAATATTTGAACAATAGAATCATATGTTTCAACTGCTTTCTTTAGACTACCACTCATCAGCCCTGCATACGGTAAATAACGCTGAGAATAAATTTTTATTGCTTTGGGTATATCACCTTCCCTGAAAGCATCCATCATCTCTTTGCAATGCTTATCCTTTGTTAAAAATGGACAGTCCATTTTTGCGCATACAGGGCAAATGTTACGTCTCATTACTTCGATCGGTTTGACTCGTTCACTCATATAAATTCCTTTTATATTCAATCATGCAATGACAATAGTGTTCGAATATGAGCAACACACTATTATTTGACCATTCTGTTTTTTGATACGAGATTTATAAACCGCTTTATTCATAGTTCACATTCAACATTAGGCACGACATAAGAAAATTTCTCTTATTCAAAGTGTCATATTAATAACCACACAAATTCTTGACCAATCATGTCCCCTTTCCATGAAAGAGTATTTTTAATAAAAAAGGGTTATCTTGGCTCAGCCATAATGCTCAGGTAAAATCTTAGCCTGTAGCTGTGTTCCTAACGGTAATGTGAAACTTTCACTTAATAAAAAATAACACTTATCTTTATCACAAATTAAAAGAAGGTAATTTGTCCTTATCTTCTTTTTTATTTTAAATAAAATAGTTTATTTAATAAGAATTATCTTATTAAGACCTAAGTAATGAATATTGATAAACTCATTTTATTTGTTTCTAGAAATGTATTGTAAGAAAAAATAATAGAGATTTGATTTTAGGAAGTGTTGTTTAAGGTGAATTTGTTTTTGGAATGTTAAATTAATGAGTAATAATAAAAAGAGTAAGTCCTTTTTACTCTTTTTGTTAAATAACTTTTTCGTACAAAAATGATCCTGACTCCGACTCTTTATGGTAATTGCTTAACCTGTCATTCATAATTTTTATTGGGTCACAAAAATTAAGTGTTCTATCGAATAACGTTAATTGCGGTTGCGCTAATAAACATAAACAAGCTTGAGTACCCACTTCTGCCACTAAAAAAAGGGCTGTTTCATTACCTTCTTTTAATGAAGCCTCTACCACTTGTGATAAATAAGGGTTAGTTGGATTATTGTTAACTTCAAAATACCAACTCTTAGGCATCAGTGGCTTTAAAAAGCGATGGGCTATTAATGCATTTAAAGCTAATTCAGCTCTTGATTCTGATGGCATATCAATTTGGCGGATCTGCTCATCGTATCCATAATAAAGAGCCGCATCATCGACGGTAAAAGATGCTGATTGGCAAGCACTCTCACTTAACATTTTACTTGGAAAGCGAGAACGAAAAACCATGCCATTGGCTAAATCAAGCATTAATCTTTGTTGCTCAACATCAAAATACCAACGCCAGCGATCATCGGGTTTTATTATCACTAATTAATCCCCCTTCGATTCATTACCTGTTTTATACTCTGACAAATAATCAAAATTAAATGACATAAATAAAATATTTAATATCACCTAACAAAAACAGGATTCATTTTACTATTAATTAAGCACAATCAGTGCAATTTAATAAAAAATAACCAACTAGGGGCAATATAAACGAGTTAAGGGCAGAAGAAAAGCCCTTAACTCATTATAAAATGTATTTAGATATGATTAATTATAGATTTGATAAGTGCAGGACCTTGATAAATGAATCCTGAATAGACTTGAATGAGAGAAGCACCAGCATCCATTTTCTCTCTTGCTGCAGTTAATGAATCAATTCCACCTACACCAATAATAGGTAATGCGCCTTTTAATTCTTCATTTAATTGGCGAATTATTTGTGTGCTTTTTGATTGTACCGGACGACCACTTAATCCCCCAGCTTCATTACAGTGATCTAATCCACTGACTAATGACTTATCTAATGTGGTATTTGTCGCAATAACACCATCAATATGATGACGCACTAAGCTATCTGCAACTTGAATTAATTCTTCATGTGTTAAATCAGGTGCAATTTTAACAGCAACAGGAACATATTTTTGATATTTTCCTTGCAACTCTAATTGTTTATTTTTAATTGCAGATAACAAATCGTCTAATGCTTCACCATATTGCAGTGTACGCAAGCCCGGAGTATTTGGTGATGAAATATTGATCGCGATATAACCAGCATGCGCATAAACTTTTTCCATACAAATCAGATAATCGTCTTTGCCTTGCTCTACAGGAGTATCTTTATTTTTACCAATATTAATACCTAGCACACCACCATAACGAGATTGTTTTACATTTTCAATAAGGTTATCAACACCGAGATTATTAAATCCCATACGGTTAATTAACCCTTCAGCTTCCACTAAACGAAATAAACGCGGTTTATCATTTCCAACTTGAGGGCGTGGCGTCACAGTGCCGACTTCAATAAAACCAAATCCCATAGCACCAAGTGCATCTATACAATCACCGTTCTTATCAAGACCAGCAGCAAGACCAAGTGGATTTTTAAATGAGAGTCCCATACAGGAAACAGGTTTTGAAGGAAGTGATTGCTGAATAAGAAATTGAAATGGGGAATGAGATAAACGTTTTAACTGACGGAAGGTAAAATCATGGGCACGTTCAGGATCTAGCCGAAACAATGCCTTCCTTACTAAGGAATAATACATACGATCTCCATTGAGAATATCGGGTATTAGGAATGATATGTCTACGACAATTTAAGCGTCGTGCATCATATAGATAAAAGCACGAAAAGTAAACGCTTCAATTTCACAATTAGCCATAAAAAATCCCCAGACTATGCTGGGGATCTGATTATCATGCTAATTTTTCGCTACTTATTCACTCATAAAGTGATATTAAGCGCGAGATTAATCAGCTAACGCTTTGGTAATTTTCTCATAAAGATCACCTGATAGATTCTCAAGTGCTTTCAGTTTTAATAACTCTGCACGCATTTTTTCTTGGCGTGTTGCGTCATAACGTTTTAAACGAATAAACGGTTCAATAAGGCGTGAAGCAACTTGTGGATTACGACTATTTAAGTCAGTCAGAATTTCTGTCAATAATAAGTAACCAGAACCATCTTCAGCATGAAAAGCCACTGGATTATTATTCACAAATGCACCGATTAACGCACGAGTACGGTTAGGATTTGCTAGTGTAAATGAGCGATGAGATAACAGACTACGTACTGTCTGTAACACATCTTTTGCTGGGCTCATGGCTTGTAAGCTAAACCATTTGTCCATCACTAAACCATCTTGATGCCATTTATCATCGAACTCTTGTAATAACGCATCTTTGCAAGGTAACTGCGCCATTACAGCAGCATTAAGTGCGGCAAGAGCATCAGTCATGTTATCGCTGTTGTGATATTGTGCATCGACAAGTTGATTACCTGTTTGCTCATTTTCAACCGCTAAATAACCTAAGCAAACATTACGTAAATCACGCTTTGCAATATCATCATGATTAACACGATAAGCACCAATATGCATAGAATGGTAAACAGCAGAGAATTCATCTGCCATTTCAGTTGCCAGTGTTTTACGAATAAAGCCAAGTGCTTCATGAATAGCTATTGGATCAATAATACTAAATGATTCACCTGCTTCGACATCTGTTGGTAATGTCAGAATAAGTGCAGCTAATGCAGGATCGATATCTTTATCAAGCAATACTGCGCGGAAAGCATCAATCACCATTTCAGGAAGAATGCAGTTTTCACCTTTTTGAACTCGAGTAACATTTTCTTTTATATAGCGGCCCAACAATGATTGCGCTGCATCCCAACGTGAAAATGCATTACGAGCATATTTCATTAAAAAGGACAATTGCTCATCCGTAAATGGATAATCAAGTTTTACAGGCGCAGAAAACTCACGTAATAAAGATGGGATTGGCTGTTCTGGAACGTCATCAAATACAAATTGTTGTTCTTCACGGACGATATTCAATACATTAGAAATCGCCTGACCTTGTGAACGCAGAGGGATCACATTGCCTTTATGATCATACAATTCAATATCTAATGGAATGTGTAGCACTTGTTTTTCAGCTTGATCAGCTGTTGGTGGTGTCATTTGACTAACAGTTAAGGTGTATTGCTTTTTATTCACATCATAGCTGTCACGCACTGTCAGTTGTGGTGTACCTGATTGGCTATACCAACGACGGAATAAAGTGAGATCCACATTAGAAGCATCTTCCATCGCTTGAATAAAATCGTCACAGGTAGCAGCACTACCGTCGTGACGATGAATATACATTTGAATGCCCGCTTGGAATTGCACTTCACCTAATAAAGTGTGGATCATTCTGATCACTTCTGAACCTTTTTCATATACTGTTAAAGTATAGAAGTTATTCATTTCGATCACACTATCAGGACGAATTGGATGTGCCATAGGGCTTGCATCTTCTGCAAACTGTGCGGTACGCATCACTCGTACATTATTGATCCGATTAACAGAACGAGAGCCTAAATCTGAACTGAATTCTTGATCACGGAAAACCGTTAAACCTTCTTTTAGGCTTAACTGGAACCAATCACGACAAGTAATTCGGTTGCCTGTCCAGTTATGGAAATATTCATGACCAATAACAGACTCAATACCTAAGTAATCTTTGTCAGTTGCCGTTTCACTTTTTGCTAGCACATATTTAGAGTTAAAGACATTCAGTCCTTTATTCTCCATCGCACCCATATTAAAGAAATCAACAGCGACTATCATATAGATATCGAGATCGTATTCTAAATTAAAGCGAGATTGATCCCATGCCATCGCATTTTTCAATGATGTCATTGCCCAATCTGCACGATCTAAATTGCCTTTATCAACAAAAAGCTCTAAAGCAACTTCACGACCGCTTTTGGTGGTAAAAGTATCTCGTAATACATCAAAATCACCCGCAACAACTGCAAATAAATAACTTGGTTTTGGATGTGGATCTTCCCATGTTACCCAATGACGTCCATCTTCAAGTTCACCTTGTGCGATACGGTTACCATTAGATAATAAATAAGGATACTGTTTTTTATCTGCAGTAATTGTTGTGGTGTAACGAGCTAACACATCAGGTCTATCTAAATAATAAGTAATATGACGGAAACCTTCAGCTTCGCATTGTGTACACAATGCGTCACCTGACACATACAGCCCTTCTAATGCTGTATTGGCTGATGGATTAATTTCGTTGACAATTTTTAATGTAAATTGCTCTGGTAATTGTTCAATGATGAGTTTGCCGTTTTCTTCTTTATAGTGTGTCCAAGCAACATCATTAACTGAAATTGATTTTAATGTTAAATCTTCACCATCTAATACTAATGCTGTCGCATTTGAGTTTAGACGTTTACATTGGCTGATCGCTGTAACCTGAGTGTTTTCTTTATCTAAGATAAAATCAAGATGTAAATCGGTGATTGTGTAGTCAGGGGCTAGATAATCTTTGCGAAATTTCGCGATTCTTTGTTGTGTCATAGAAAAAAACCTTTTAGTTAACACGACTATTTAACGGTTATATTGCCAAAGCTTACTCGTCAAAAATCTGTTTAGCCAGTCGAATATTCAATTGAAAACATTAAAAGTCAAAAGAATGTTAATGGTTTATTAATATATGTAATCAATTTATTTGGTAAATGATGCTAATATACTCCCAAATTATGTTTAACGTGGTAAACTCATCTAAGTTTTACAGCTTGTTTTTATGTTGCAGAGAAATATTGTTGAATAGTGACGCTTTGTCGCCATATTCGGGTATACTCTCCAACCTTAACGATTTAGCAGACATAAAAACGCTCCGTGAGGATGCTTGACGCGCTATGATTTTAGACGCTACACCGATTATTACATCACTGTTGGATACCGATGCATACAAGCTCCACATGCAACAAGCGGTTTACCATCATTATAGTGATATTCCTGTCGTTGCTGAGTTCCGTTGTCGGAGTGATGAACGTCTAGGTGAATATGCAACAACCTTACGCCATCAAGTTAACATGATGGCAGACTTGTCATTAACGAATGAAGAATTTGACTATCTTCAGAGTCTCCCTTTTTTCAAAAATGACTATCTGCAATGGTTTAAGCATTTCCGCTTTAAGCCAGAACAAGTCCATATTTCAACCACACCTGAAAACCAACTTACCATAAAAATTACAGGCCCTTGGCGTGAAGTTATTTTATGGGAAGTACCTTTGTTGGCTTTAGTGAGTGAAATTGTACATCGTGCTCGTTCACCTCAAATCACACCAGATGACGCAGTTAATCAATTACGTAAATTAATTGATATCTTCTACCGTGATGCTGCTGAACAGCAGATCGACTTAGCCGATTTTAAATTGATGGATTTTGGTACTCGTCGCCGTTTTTCTTATGATGTACAGTGCGCCATTGTGGATGAGCTGAAAAATCATTTCCCTTATCTTATTGGTACAAGTAACTATCATTTAGCAGAACGCATGCAATTAGCCCCTGTGGGTACACAAGCTCATGAGTGGTTTCAGGCGCATCAGCAGATTAGTCCAGAGCTGGCCAATAGCCAGCGAGCAGCTTTACAATCTTGGTTAGATGAATACCCCGATCAATTAGGTATTGCATTAACTGACTGTATTACGATGGATGCTTTTTTGCGTGATTTTGATAAGGACTTTGCAGAGAGTTATCAAGGTTTACGTCACGACTCTGGTGATCCTATTGAATGGGGTGAAAAAGCGATTGCGCATTATGAGAAACTGGGCATCGACCCAATGAGTAAAGTATTAGTCTTTTCTGATAGCCTCGATTTTCAAAAGGCATTAGTACTTTATAAACATTTCCATAAACGCATTCGTTTAATCTTTGGTATTGGTACTCGGCTCACTTGTAACATTCCAGAGATAACGCCACTTAATATTGTCATTAAGCTGGTGGAGTGTAATGGTAAGCCCGTTGCTAAATTATCAGATAGCCCAGGCAAAACCATTTGCGAAGACGATGATTTTGTTGACAAGCTACGCAAAGCCTTTGATGTTCCACTTGTCAAACAAGCCTGTTAATTAGCTAAAAATCTTCATTAATAAAAGAAAGGGTAATAATTACCCTTTCTTTTGTCATAACCCCTACTTTTATCAATATTTCTCCTATTTTTGTCAATTTATTTTATACAAAAGCTTTTCTCTTCTTTATTGACTCTTTAAACTAAAATTTCCTACTTGTTTCCTGCGCTATTGCAAGTAACATAGAAAAACTGTCCGACAGGGGCAGAGTGAATTAACCAAACAATTATTTTAATTAAACGAAGAGAGATTTATTTATGATCGTTGCGCCTGTAGTCGACGTACTGCAAGGCCGTATCGCGGTTGGCGAAGACGTCACCGTTCGCGGTTGGGTACGTACAAGAAGAGATTCAAAAGCTGGTATCTCATTTCTTACCGTCTATGACGGTTCCTGCTTTAATCCAGTACAGGCCATCATTAATAATAATTTACCGAATTATCAAGATGAAGTGCTGCACTTAACCACAGGTTGTTCTGTGGAAGTCACCGGTAAAATTGTTGAATCTCCGGGCCAGGGACAGAACTTTGAAATTCATGCCACCAATGTTGTTGTGGTAGGAATGGTCGATGATCCGGAAACTTATCCGATGGCCGCCAAACGTCATAGTATTGAGTACCTACGTGAAGTTGCTCACCTTCGTCCTCGTACTAACTTAATTGGTGCAGTTGCTCGTGTTCGTCACACATTAGCACAAGCACTACATCGTTTCTTCGATGAACAAGGCTTCTTCTGGGTTTCTACGCCACTGATCACTGCGGCTGATACTGAAGGTGCAGGCGAAATGTTCCGTGTCTCTACACTTGATATGAACAATCTGCCACGCACAGATAAAGGCGAAGTCGATTTCAGTGAAGACTTCTTTGGCCGTGAAGCGTTTTTAACCGTATCAGGTCAATTGAATGGTGAGACTTATGCTTCAGCATTAAGCAAAGTGTATACTTTTGGTCCAACATTCCGTGCTGAAAACTCAAATACCAGTCGTCACCTTGCTGAATTCTGGATGGTTGAGCCTGAAGTGGCATTTGCTGATCTTAACGATATCGCAGCACTTGCCGAAAAAATGCTGAAATACACCTTTGCAGCCGTATTAGCAGAGCGTAAAGATGATATGGAGTTCTTTGCACAACGTGTCGATAAAGACGCTATCTCACGCTTAGAAAACTTTATCACTTCTGATTTTGCTCAAATCGATTATACCGATGCGGTCACTGTGCTTGAAAACTGTGGTGAGAAATTTGAAAACCCAGTTTATTGGGGTGTTGACCTCTCTTCTGAGCATGAGCGTTATCTTGCAGAGAAACACTTTAAAGCACCTGTTGTTGTGAAAAACTACCCGAAAGATATCAAAGCATTCTATATGCGTATGAATGAAGACGGTAAAACAGTTGCAGCAATGGACGTATTAGCGCCGGGAATTGGTGAAATCATCGGTGGTTCTCAACGTGAAGAACGTTTAGATATGTTTGATAAACGTTTAGAAGAAATGGGAATGAACAAAGAAGACTACTGGTGGTATCGCGACCTGCGTCGTTATGGCACCGTACCTCATTCAGGATTTGGTTTAGGTTTTGAACGTTTAGTTGCTTATGTGACCGGTGTCGCAAACGTTCGTGAAGTTATTCCATTCCCACGTACACCAAGAAATGCAGATTTTTAATTTAGTGATTAATTAATATTCAACTGAAAATTTGCATTGCTGTTTTATTGTACTAGTTTTACTTAAGTGAAGAAGCCAACCGCAAGGTTGGCTTTTTTTATGCATGGCTGTTATTTAATTCAAAAGTTCCCCAAAATACACACTTTGAAATACATAGTTACAATTTGTTACACTTTTTTCGTTTTTGTAGCAAATTGGGGGTAGATAAAATTTTTTACCAATGGAACACTGTCACCCGACACAGACGACACTTAACTCTCATAAATAGTTCCATAAAAATTAAGAAACTATTTCTGGCAGTGGCAAAGGTGTCTGAATAACACCAATGAGGGTAATAATAATGATGAAGCGCAATCTTCTTGCAGTGGTAATCCCAGCTTTAATGTTTGCTGGTGCAGCAAACGCAGCTGAAATGTATAACAAAGACGGCAACAAAGTAGACATCTACGGTAAAGTTGACGTTCGTCATTACTTCGCTGATAAAGACTCAGGTGAAGACGGTGATGCATCTCGTGCACGTATCGGCTTCAAAGGCGAAACTCAAATCAATAAAGATTTAGTTGGTTTTGGTCGTTTCGAATACGAAATCCGTACAAGTAACGCTGAAGGTGACACTGATTCACGTGCTCGTTTTGCTTATGCTGGTTTCAAATTTGCTGACTACGGTTCACTAGACTACGGTCGTAACTACGGTGTAATTTACGACACCAACGCATGGACAGACGTACTGCCTTTATGGGGCGGCGACTCCATGGCACAAACTGACGTTTACATGACTAGCCGTACTACTGGTGTTTTAACTTACCGTAATACTGATATGTTCGGTTATGTTGATGGCCTGAACTTTGCTCTGCAATACCAAGGCAAAAACAACGAAAATACTATCAACAATCGTGATGGTAAAAAAGCTAATGGTGACGGCTTCGGTTTCTCTACAGCTTACAACTTAGGTTGGGGCGTAACTCTGGGTGGTGGTTATTCAAGCTCTGCTCGTACTTCTTGGCAGCAAGATAACAGCACTGCTAAAGGTTCTCGTGCAGAAGCATGGAACGTTGGTGCTAAATTCGCAGCTAACAATGTTTACTTAGCAGCGATGTACGGTGAAACTCGTAACATGACTAGCTTCAATAAAGGCATTGCTAACAAAACTCAAAACATTGAGTTAACTGCGCAGTATGACTTTGCTGATTTAGGTCTGAAACCATCTTTAGGTTATGTTCAATCTAAAGGTAAAAGTCTGAACCAAACAACAGACACTGGTATTGCTTATGTTGGTGATGAAGATTTAGTTAAATATATCTCTGTAGGTTCTTTCTACAAATTTAACAAAAACATGACTGCAGTTGTTGATTACAAAATCAACCTGCTGAAATCTGATAACAAACTGGGCATCAACGACGACAACGTAGTTGGTTTAGGTCTGACTTATCAGTTCTAATTACCGCTTAGGTAATTAAACAGTCAAGTTAATTGATTTGAAAAGCAGCACTTCGGTGTTGCTTTTTTATTTATCCCTCTACTTCCAATCTTAATCTCTTGTTATTTAGCTCGCTTTTTTCTTCTTATTCCTAATATTTTCTTTCTTTTTATTTTTTCATTGACGGTGGATCTGTTTATTTATTCACTGAAAAATATTGCCACTTCTTTATTTTTAACAATCTCAAAAAGTTTATCATACTAAACAATTATGTCTTTTTAGTGATTATTTTTACATGTTAATGTAATCACAGGATATTCACTTATTTACATCTTGATTTGCTATTTATTCTCACTTAGTTCACAACTTCTTGTTAATTTCTCTACAAACAGTTGGCAAAAAGGCCTCATAGCGTTACTCTTGATACTCATATTTCGGCTTCGTTTTGAGCTTAGGGAACAATTACACTATGTTTGAGAAAATCATTGCTGCACCAGCCGATCCTATTCTGGGTTTAGCTGATAGTTTCCGTTCTGATCCTCGTGAAAACAAAATTAACTTAGGGATTGGTGTTTACAAGGATGAAACAGGTAAAACCCCTGTTTTAACCACTGTTAAGAAAGCAGAAAAATACCTGTTAGAAAACGAAACCACTAAAAATTACCTTCCTATTAGCGGTATCCCTGAATTTGGCAATGTGACCCAAGCACTTTTGTTTGGTGAACAACACCCTATTATCACTGAAAAACGCGCACGTACAGCACAAGCTCCAGGTGGTACAGGTGCTTTGCGTATTGCTGCTGATTTTATTGCTCAACAAACCACGGCAAAACGCGTCTGGATAAGTAATCCAACTTGGCCTAACCATAATAATATTTTCCAAACTGCAGGTCTTGAGATCTGTAATTATGATTATTATGATGCAGAAAATCGCGGGCTAGATTTTGACGGTATGTTAGCTAGTCTCGCAAATGCGCAAGCAGGTGACGTTGTCTTATTCCATGGTTGCTGCCATAACCCAAGTGGTATTGATCCAACAGAAGAACAATGGCGCCAATTAGCTGAACTATCAGCAGAAAAAGGCTGGTTACCTGTTTTTGACTTTGCATATCAAGGTTTTGCTCGTGGTCTTGAAGAAGATGCACAAGGCTTACGCCTATTTGCAGAAAAAAATTCTGAGCTTATTGTTGCTAGTTCATATTCTAAAAACTTCGGTCTTTATAATGAACGTGTAGGTGCATGTACCATTGTCACCAAAGATAGCGACACTGCTGAAAAAGCCTTTAGCCAAGCAAAAGCAATTATTCGTGCCAACTATTCAAACCCACCAGCACACGGTGCTTCAGTAGTAACAACTATTCTTTCTAATCCAGAGTTAAAAGAAGAATGGATTGAAGAGCTAACAACCATGCGCGAACGTATTCAGCGTATGCGTCAATTGTTAGTGACGACACTACAAGAAAAAGGTGCTAAGCAAGACTTTAGCTTTATTATTGACCAAAATGGTATGTTCTCATTTAGTGGTTTAAATAAAGAGCAAGTTGAGCGTTTACGCGCTGAATACGGTATTTATATCGTAGGCTCAGGTCGTATTAACGTAGCTGGTTTAACTCTTGAGAATATGGTTCCACTATGTGAAGCCATTGTTGCTGTGCTCTAATTGCCGTCTAAAGCGTAATTAAGATAAATGCCACGTTATATTTAAATAACGTGGCATTTTTATTTACAATCAAAGAAATACAAATCTCATTTTTTGCTGATAAAAAAGCTCTTTATAATAAAGAGCTTTCATATTTATTCGCTTATAGCCACTATTACCAGATCACCAGATTGGCATTTCATCTTGTAAAAACGGATTGTATTGGCGCTCATGACCTAAATTAGACATAGGGCCATGTCCCGGAATAAACAGATAATCATCACCTAAAGGTAAGACTTTATTTTTGATTGATGCAATAAGATCGGCATGGTTTCCACGCGGGAAATCGGTACGACCAATACTTTCTTTAAATAAAACATCACCCATTGAAATGAGTTTATTCTGGTGGTTAACAAAAATAATATGTCCTGGTGTATGACCAGGGCAATGTAAAACAGATAACGAAATTGTTTTACCGATTGTCACGGTATCACCCTCATTTAACCAACTATCTGGTGTAAATGATTTTCCACAAGGAAAATTAAACATACGACACTGTTGTTCTAATTCTTCAAGTAGAAAACTATCATCTTTATGTGGCCCATAAACAGGAACATTAAAATGCTCAACAATTTGAGAGGTGCCTGCAATATGATCAAAGTGTCCGTGTGTTAATAATACTTTGGTTAATGTTAATTGGCGGGCTTCGATTTCTGCAATAAGCGTTTCGACATCTCCACCAGGATCAACAATTGCCGCTTCCTTCGTTTCATCACACCAAATAAGGGTGCAATTTTGCATATAGTTTGTCACAGGTACAATGTGATACATCATGAATCACTCCACTCTCTATTAACTAATTCTCAATAGATTACCATGAGCGAACAGGTCCTGTATCAATATGCACAAAATTACTTCTCGGATAATATCCAACACCACCCGCTTTCATTCTTAGCGCCACTTGACGAACTTTTGAAAGTTCTGTGCCTACTAAGCGAAAATCCATTGCTTGTCCGCGAGTATGGTAGCTTTTCTTAGCGACACCACTGCTGCTTTGGCGCAAATTATTATTGGTCACTAAAGAGCGATAACCTGAAATAAGTTCAACGGGTTTATTGTTATTCAACATTACTTGCAGTAAATAGATTTGGTCAAACAGGGCGGGATCAATCGTTTTAATTTTATTTTGTCGGTAATCTCTAAACAAATGGTTTAGTTTAGCAAGTTCATGTTTATTATAACGTTTTCCATCAAAAAACTCGGCTTTAATAGTTTCACCAGTATTTAAATTATTAAAGCGAAGAATTTTTGGGCGAGGTGTCGCTAATGAAGCAAAAGCATGAGAAGGCAATAAACCTAACCCCACTGCGGCCATACCGAGCCCCAGCCACTTACGGCGGTGTGAATCAATAATATCCATAGTATATGCACTCAAAAAATTATTTCAGGAGGAAGAACCTTTATTATGACAATATTTTTCCCGAATTGTTTCTTATGGTTTGTATAGTATTGTAAATAACGATTCATTTTAATTTATCAGCATTTCAAATCTTATTAATTTAGTTATTTATACTAAAGACTCTTTTTATCATTCTATTTTTAATAGAAATTTTAAAAATATTTTGTATATTTATTACTCTTTCATTTTTCTTATTAAAAAATACAATATATAAAAATATCTCATTGATTTATATATAAATAAATGGCAGCCAATTTAGCCACCCTTTATTCAATTTATACTTTTTTATATTACAAGTATTTCTTAATATTCTCTAAATAAGGTTGGGCATTTGAAATGCTTTTGTCATAACCATAAATATCTGCACGATATTGAGGTGCATTTTCCTGCGCTACCCATGCGGTTTGATAATATAAATAAACTGGGATACGTTCAGGAATTGGGGCATATTGTGTTGAACCACGTTTTAATGCCGCATCAATTCTATCTTGTTTCCATCCTGCATCACTCAATAAAATTGAAGCAAGCTCAGAGGCTTTATTTACACGAATACAACCTGAACTGATTGCTCTCATGTTTTTTGAGAATAATGAATGATTTGGAGTGTCATGCAGATATATCGCATCTGAATTTGGCATATTAAATTTATAACGCCCTAATGAGTTTGTTGGCCCTGGAGCCTGCCAAATTCGGTAAGGGAAGTTATTTGCGCTCATATTTTGCCAATCAATGTCATAAGGGTTAATAGGATAAGCATCATTCCCCCACCCTGAATAAATGGTATATCCCTTACGACTAAAGTAGCTAGGATCAGCTTTACCTCTAGGCACAATATCTTTACGTGTCATGCTTGTTGGCACATTCCAAGGTGGATTAACCACTACGTTGTTCAGCGCGCTGCTCATAATCGGCGTTTTTCTATCTGGTCTGCCAACAATCACTTTTGAATCAAGAATAAGCTCATTATTGGCATAAAAATAGAGTGAAAAATCAGGAATATTCACCCAAATTCCAGTATCACCTATGGCCGGTGTTAACCGAAGGCGTTGAATATTTAATGCCATAATACTGGCACGTTGTGCGGGGGTTATATTCAACCACACTCGCGTTTGTCGCCCTATAACACCATCTGGTTCTAACCCATGAGCCGTTTGAAATAATTTAACAGCCGCAACTAAAGGCGCATCATAAACAGTTGTTGCAATTTCTTGTTCATTTTCTGCTAATTCAGGGATCAGTTTTAAATGGCGCAAAATTTGTCTAAGTGCTAAGACTTCTTCAGAGGATTGATTTGGCTTTAATGATCCTGTTCCTTTCATTTCAGGCCAAACAACCGCACTATGTAATTGCTTGCGCACTTCTTCTTTCATTAAACTGTAATAAGGGTGAGAAGGTGCATAAGAAATAACGAAACTGCCTAAAGTGTTATTTTGAATATTTTGTTGTAGATCAACCACGAATTTATCCGATGGTGATGGCAAAGTTTGTGTAGCATTTCGATACAGTAAAGATGCACCTGATTTATTCACTTGCTCAACAAAACTGATATAACCAAGAAATGCGTCTGATAAAATAATATCACGCCCTTCTTTTGTTAACTCTGGTGTTTCTAATTGTACTAACCATTGCCCAAATTGAGGCTGAATACCTGAAATAGCCACTTCTGCAATTTGTTCTTGTAATTGCTGTGCGATTTTTTCATCTTGCCAAATAAGTACGAGGTTATTCGCTTGGTAGACTTTTACCAGTTGAGTTAAATATGATGGTTTATATCCTATCGGGAGCCACGACTGTAACTTTGCTTTTGCCTCTAACTCAGTCACTTGTGGGATATTCATTGCCACATTGACGGGTGCTAGCATCGTTTCATTAATGACAGGCACTAATGTCTCAGTTTCTGTTTCGGGTGTAGATAACACAACTGATTCAGTCTCAGTTGCCACAGCGTAATGCCCTGAAAGCAGTGTGCCTATAACAACTGAATATGCGATTGCTCTTTTAATTGGTTGGTGCGCCATAAATCCTCTACCCTCATCCCTTATTATTATTTTGGTATCCTAGAATATTAGATGAGCTTGGAAAAGAGTTTTATAGGAATAAACTAATATTTTTAAAGTTTTATAAACCCTTGATGGGAATTTGATTTTATTTAATCATAAAAAGACTACTTTGCTGTTTTTATATTCACAATATTATTTTATATGGAAAAATAACCGAAGGGTAAAAAAACAGACAAATAAAAGTAAGCGTTTTATAGAAATTAAGAATTAAAATTTGCTAAATAAATTTATTTAAATGAAAGGTATTTTTAGATAGAAAAAAGGCGTAGTTTCCTACGCCTTACAAATAAAGGTAAACAAAGGGTAAAAATTAATATTCTGAATTGATAACGACTTCTTCACCAAACTGACCTGCTTTTGGCAGTGGTTGGTAAGAAGAGTTAGCTGCGCGCAGAATACGAATACCACGGATATTCAGTTCATCTGCTGCTGCGATATCGGCATCAGCATCACCGTAGTAAATTTTCAGTTTATGATCACGCATCCAGCTTACTTTATTATTTGCGCCTGGTTGGTCACCCGCGAAAATAACAGGTTGCATTTTATCAGCTGGGATATTTAAACCTTCTTGAACATATTTGGTCACAGTCTCAGTTTTAGTTTGAGTACGACCAGTAATGAAATAAACAGTATCACCACGTTTTAAGTGCATTTGAACAAGATCGATACCGACTTGTTTAGGCATACTGAATTTATCCCACTCGTTATTCATTTTTTCCCAGAACTCTGGGTTTTTCAGATAACTGAAATCATTTGGAGAATATTCTAGTTTACCGCGGTAAAAACCTGGGCTTGAGAATAAAACAGTATCATCAATATCAAAACCAACAGCCATTGGTGCTTGACCAGCTAAACTTTTCTCGATTTCTGCAACAGAAACCCAATTAATTGGTTGTTGTTGTGCTAATTGAGCAACAGTAACACCTGGGTTTACAACTTCTGGCATATGAACTTTTGCCATTGCCGCGCCATTTAAACTTAACGCTAAAGCAATTGCACTAAAAGCTAACGTGACTTTACGCATTTTCTTTCCTTTAATTTTTATATTAATCACATACGGCAACAATCATAGACATCACGCTTACATTTAAATGAGATATAGCGCACGTTATATCATTTAAATTTTCATCTTTTTGTTAATTTACTTTCATTTTTTGATCTATCTAACACTTTGAAAAAAGAAAGCACTATGAGTATATGCCCGTAGTGCCTTCTATTTGCCTATTTGTAGCTGATTACCCAAATAAAATTATTCTGTTATTTCAGCAACATTTGATGATGCAATTTTATCTTTTTCTGCGTATTGACCAAAACCTTTTAAACCGACAACGTGAACATGTTCTGTACCATTGAACACTTTACGAACGAGTTTATAAGTCGTACCTTTTTCTGGACTGATATTTTCTGGTGCTGCAATGATTAATTGCATATCTAAACGATCACAAAGTTCGAATAGCGTTGCAATAGATTTAGCATCCAAACGCGCAGCTTCATCGAGGAAAAGCAAACGACAAGGGGAAATATCTTTTCCTCTTAAGCGTCGAGATTCTTCTTCCCAACTTTGTACAACCATCACCAAAATTGACATACCAGTACCAATCGCTTCACCGGTTGATAACGCGCCACTTTCCGCTTTTAACCACCCTTCTGGCCCACGATTAACCTCGACATCCATTTCTAAATAATTACGATAATCTAACAGCTCCTCTCCCACTGTTTGTGGCATACGTTGCCCAATATCTACTTGTGGATTTAAGCGTTGATAGAGCTTAGCCATCGCTTCAGAGAAAGTAAGGTTTTGGTTTTTAAATAAGTCTTGGTATTGATTATCTTCTTCTGATAACACATCAAGAAGCACTTGATGACTTTCACGAATATTGACGTTAAGTCGAACACCTCGCACTTGGCCAAATGAAACCGCTTGTAAACCTTGGTTTAGCATACGGATACGGTTTTGCTCTCGTTGGATAGTTTTGCGAATAATATTCGCGACACTTCGTGAGCTAATCGCTAATTTCTGTTCACGGCTTGTCAGTTCTTCCGTTAAGCGAGCAAGCTCAATTTCCATCTGTTCAATTGCATCAACTGGATCATCGGTTTTAATGATATCTTGGCGAATACGCTCTCTTAAATGCTGATATACCGCAATAAAGAACTGAACTTTACGATCAGGATATTTAGCATCTTCAGAACGACGTAATGCATCACGTAAATATTCATTATCAGCAACCGCTTGACGTAATGCACCTAGCGCCTTATCCGACATTGAACGTAATTCATCAGCAGAAAGGTAAGCGAAGTCTCGGCGATGTAAACGACGTTCCATGCCATTTTCTTTCACCAATCGCATCACAGCACACCAACCCGCTTTTGCACTCACAACATGCTCTCGGATTTGAGTGTAATCACGCTCAAGTTTACGAATTTTTTTGGTCAGATTATCACGTTCGGCTTCACTAAGTGCGATATCGCGTTCAAGTTGGCTAATACGAGTACGGTTAGCACTAACTGCAGAATAACGTTGATCTCGTAGTTCTTTTGCTCTTACTTCTGCTCCAACATCAATATGTATTCCCGTATCACGCATCTCTTGCTCAAGCTCTCTAAGCAATTCAGATTTAGTATCAAAAGAACTCTTTAATGATGCGAGCACTTGATTAAATTGAGCACACTGTGCTTGTTGTTGGCGATAAAGCTCCCTTGCTGTAGCGCGTTCAGTCTCTGCCATCTCTAAACGGTGGCGTAGCTTCTCATTAAGATCACTATTTTCGCTCACAATCTCAACAGCATCGCTATAACTAAAATGCGCACGACGTTGTACTACTTCTACCAGCAAGAAAGCTTGTTGTTGATAACGTTGTTGCTCTGCTTTTGCTTGTTCGTAGTCTTGCGCTAATTGCTCGTGCTCTTGTGGGTCACTTTGCAAAATTGACGCAATAGGCTCTAGGGTTGCGAGTGCTTTTTCATGACGCTGTAAGTGGCGCATAGACTCTTCAGCGGCATACAGCTCTTCACGTAGCTCTTCAACACGGTCAATCAATGTTTCATCCATCAAGATATTCACTTGAGGGATCAGTTTATTAAGCAAATTCAGTGATTCTTTGGCACGAGCATAATGTTGGCGTTGCTGCTGAGTGCTTTCTTCATACTGTGCTAATGCTCTTTCTAGCTCATTACGTCTTTGATTAAGCTGGCGGATATCCTCTTCAGGATCAGCTTCAAAAGCAACTGAAATATGTTGCCCAACAAATTGGCTAAAGGCATGGTGTGCACGTTGAATTTTTTGCACATCAAAAGCTTGCGTTGCATAAATTTCAGAAAGCTCATCACGTTGATGAGATAATATTTCTAATTGATTTTCACGCGCAGCACGACCAAAAAGTGGGATCTCAGGGTAGCGAGAATAACGCCATTGTCTATCTGAGCTTTTGATAAGAACCGCTTTATCCATCTCTTGTGCATTAAACACACTGTCATCGAAAGATTGAGGATCGCCTTCGATAAAATAGAGATCTTCTGGGCAATCTTCTAATGTTTCTAATTGAGCCTGAACAAGAGATAGATCTTGTACAACGATGGCATGACGTGCAGGGCCATATAACGCTGAGAAATAAGGTGCATCATCTAATGTAATATCATCATAAATCTCTGATAATAAAACCCCATTAAAACGCTCTGCTAACGTAATTAACCGTCCATCTTCAGCACCACTTGGCTGACTTAAACGTTCAATTTGCGCTTCAATTTGTTGTTTGCGTGTTGCTGTTTCATCACGTAATACGGTGGCTTCACGCTCTTTTTCAAGTAACTGTTGCATATATTCTGTTACTTGATGACCCGTTTCAAAAGATTGACGAGTTTGCTCACACAGTTGCGTTAATGCATCTTGTGCCGCAAGCCATGCTGGGGCTTGTTTTTTTAGCTTTTCAATTTGTTGTTTGAGTTGATCCAGCTCTTGGCGCATTTGCATACGATGTTCGCCAGACTCATTAACATAATCGCTAAGCTCTTCAATTTTAGCTTCTAGCTCATCTTGTAAAATTAACAGATCATCTGGCTCCATCGATTTGCCATGATGTTTGTTAAACTCTTCAAGTTGGCGTTGAGCATTGTTTCGCTGATGTAAACGTTGCTCTAATTCTGCTAATTGCATACGAATAGGATGAACCCTATCCGCTTGGTGTCGATGCGAAGACCATTCGCGTAATGCCGTTTTGGCGGCACTCCAAGCATCTTTACGATCAACCTCACCAACAATGGCGCTAACCAATTTATAAGCTTGATCAAACTGTGTTTTCGCTGCTTCAGAAACATTAAGTTTCTGTTCCATTGAAAGTAGTGAATGGGTAATGGTTTGAATTTTTGCTTGAATACGTTCAGCCCACTGATCAGCATTACTTTCATCTAAATCAGCAATATCACATTGTGCTTTAGCACGCTCTAAAGCCTGTACAGCTTGGCGATATTGGATAGCGCGTGTTTGTTGTACATCTAATGCTTGCTGATAGTCTGCTAACTGATTTTTCAGTTCATCGACTTCTTCTTCTGCTGATTCTACACGTGCTTCAAGTTCTTCTTTCTTAGACGCAGCTTCTTCAACAACTTCACTTTGTTCTTCTAAGCGAAAAGTTATTTCTTCCACATCGGCAACATAACGGTCAATTTTTTCTTGTTGACGAACCGCATTTTGCACTAGGTTTAATCGGTCACTTGCTGCTTGATAATCCGCTTCAAGATCAGAAGAAAGTGCTTGTTGCTCTTCCAGCTCTTTACCCATTTCAACAAAACGATATGCCTCGTTATTAATGGATTTTCTCTGGCTCCATAATTCACGGCGAACTTCTAATGCTTCATCAAGATGAACCCGTCGCTCATTTGCATGACGCATATAGTCTGCTGCAACATAAGATGTTGCTTCTGTGATCAGGTGTTTAAATAAATCACGATCTGATTGTGTGACACGAATAGCTTCAAGCGTCATACGGTTTTCCCGTAATGCGCCTTCCATGTCTTGGAATGCTTTTCTGACTCCGCTATTTTCAGGTAATAAGTAATCACGTAAAGAACGAGTGATCGCACTTGAAATACCACCATATAACGAGGCTTCAATTAAACGATAAAATTTGGCACGATCACTGGCTGACCGCAAGCGTTTAGGGATCACCCCTAAATCGAACATCACTGCATGGAAGTCAGTAATTGAATTAAATTGTCTGAAAACAACTCCATCAATGGCTTCAACTTTTTCTTTTAATTCATTGAGTGGTAAAACCCGTGCTTGGCGATCTGCAACAGCTTGAGTCAGAATTTCTGTCGGGTTTTCTGCCATCGGCAGCCCTTGGATCATAAAGGGTTTGATATCAACTTTTTTATCGCGACCAGCAATCTGCTGTAAACGCACCCCTACCACAGCACGTAAATGACGTGAGTTGATCACATCTAATACAGCGTAACAGACGCCGGGACGTAACTTCCCATATAAACCTTTATCACGAGAACCACTTGTTGATCCCGCTTCGGTGGTATTACGAAAGTGCAGTAAAGTCAGATCAGGGATCATTGCTGTGATAAATGCGGCCATAGTGGTTGATTTACCAGCACCGTTCCCGCCTGATAATGTCGTCACCAATTCATCTAAGTCAAAAGTGCGAGCAAAGAACCCATTCCAGTTGATCAGTGTTAATGAGCGAAATTTTCCACGTTCAATCATTTATTTTCTTCCTCCGCACCATCTTCACCTGATTGTAATTGCTCATCTTCATTTTCTTCATCATCATTTGGTGTCTCTGATCCTGTATCAAGCGCCATCGCTTCACCATCACGGATCATTCGCATTTGAGCTTCCAATGGTGAATCGCCACTGCGCACATCAGCACCAAAGCGGAACACTGATTCTGTTATTGAAAAACGCTGCAAGTCATTTAATAAGAATGAGATCATACCTAAACGACGTAAACGATTCAGAGAGGTTCTCATTTTTTCTTGCAGTTTTTGCAAATCAAGATCAGAACCGGTGGAACGCTGATTCACTAAACGTAATAATTTATTTTCATCTGCTAGTGTTCTTAATTCATCGAATAGCTCTTGAACAGTAAATATACCCTGATTCGCTAATCGCTCTGGGCTAAGATAGAGATAACAAAGAATTTTCCCCACCAGCATATCCATTTCAGACAGTACAGAACGAGGAATAAGCGTAGTTGAGCGAGGACGTAAATAGAAGAAGCCTTCTGGAGCTCGGATTAATTCAACATTATAACGCGCATAAAAATCTGACAATTCATCTTGAAAGTCCATCAAGAAAGCATGATTATCCAGAGAATCTATACCAATATGTCGACCGGCACGTAACTGGCTATCCAGTTCAGGAAAAAGTGAGTTCGCTAATGCCTGCGCCAGCTTTGCTGGCATAAATTGTTCAGTATGTATCGATGACATGCGCTTGTACCTTAGCTCCATATTCGTTAATTTCTGACCATTTTGCAGGTAATCCTGCGAGCTCAGCTTTTGCTACACCTAATCGTACCGCCTGATCAATCACAATACGGGCAACATCAAAATGTTTCTGCTGCGGGTAACGATCAAGGTATTCAACTAATACTGAACTGAGATCTAATGCTCTTTGCTCTAATTTGTAAGAAGCAAGCTCTTGCTCTACCCATTGCGCTATTTGTTCATTCACTTCACTGAACATTTGATATTCGAGTTCTTCAGGTAATTCACCTGTAACTTCTTCATCTCGTAAAGTCAGTTCTTCATCACGCATATCATACAACCTATCTGCATTAGCGTAAGTTAATGCCCATGGGCTGTCGAAATAGTTTTGTACTGATTGACGTAATCGACGAGAGAATATACGGTTTTTATCCATGTCAATCGCAGTACGAATAAATTTATGGACGTGTCTATCATAGCCAATCCATAAATCAATAGATTGCTGACCCCAACTAATAATACGGTCTAGCTTACTTTGTAGCTCAAATACTAACGTATCTATTTGATCAACATGACCCGTATTCATGTTTGCTTCTTGAATACGCAATAGATTGGCTTGAAGTTTATCACCCGCGGCTTCAAGCGTATCTTGTAGCTCTCTTAATGTGCCAGAAGTTTCAGATAACAGTTGTTCACAGCTTGATATAGCAGCTTGCCAGTCTTGATTTAATAATGCCGCAATATCTTCTTTTACTGTATTTTGCTGTTCATCCATAATTCGCTGTGACAAATCAATGCTATCGAAAATTTCTGCAACTGAATATTTCAGTGGCGCAAAAACATTACGATGCCAATGATATTCATCGCCGCCATCTTCAGCAGAACTTGCAGCTGAATCGAGTTCTCCCGCTACAATAGATAACTGCATAGATAAACGTAACGATGAAAACTCACGTTGACGAATATAATAATCACTAATTCCAATACCTAACGGCGTTAACCGATATATTGCATTACCTTCTACCAATTCACTGGTAAAACGGTTAAAAAGACGCTGCTTAACCATATCATTAATGGCATTATTGGCACGAACTTGAATTGATTCTGCGGGTTGTTCAAAGCCTTTACAGACCTCTCTAAAGGCGTCAATTAACTCCCCTTCACTAATTTCGCCATCAAGGCGTTCACTGTTTAATACAGCGACTGCCATCAAAAAAGCTAATCTTTCAGGTGGCAGTGAGATTGAGAAATCATTTTTTCTCGCCCAAGACACTAACTCAGGAACGGTCTGGGTAAAATCACTCATAGTACATCCTTAATTTACACGCTTTTGTGCCATGACATGAATGTAACGCCCCAGACTGATATAGGGCTCTTGCCGACAATAACGTTGCTCTAATGCAAGCAACGATGGAAAATCTTTATTTTGCAACTGGCGACTTTGTAAATAATCATGAAAAACACGAACTCCCGTTTTTCCTAATATTGTCATTGAAAATTCTGTCAGCCATTGATAAACATCTTCAGGTTGCAATGGATTTTGAGGCGATAATGATTTTTTTCTTCTTCGAGGAATTTCAGGATTTGCCAGATGAAAATTCCCCAATATCGCATTTCTCATAACAATACCATTCGCATTGTAAAACATCAGCGATAAGATACCATTAGGTAGTAGCATATCGGTAAGAACATTTACGGCGTCTTTCTGATCCGTGATCCACTCCAATACGGCATGAAACAGAATTAAGTCAACCCTTTCATCTATATGCTCTTTAATCTCTTGAGCAGCACAACAAATAAACGTCATGTTCTCAGCAACACCTTCATCAATCGCGGCTTCTTGTGCGCGATTAAGCATCTCTTGTGATAAATCACATAAGATAATTTGATGTCCTAATTTAGCCAATTGGCGAGAAAAATACCCTTCGCCACCTCCAGCATCTAAAATACGCAAAGTGCGATTAGGCAGAAGGGTTAATAATTGTTGTAAATCTTCCCAAATCACTGCTTGGCGAATTTTACCCTTTGTTGTGCCATAGATATTGCGGGAGAATTTATCTGCAATATCGTCAAAATTACGATCTGACATTAAAACGCCTCATGATAACAACTTGCTACTTGCGCTCTTTGCATTCTGATAAATTCAAAAAATATGAGACACTGTACATAAAATTAAGACGGCAATTTTACCAGTGTTCTATGATACTGACTGTTTTCTCTAAAGAAATAAGCCATGAATCAGATTATTCGCAAAGCGCAGTATAAATATAACGCTTATTAATGAAAAAATTAATGTTCGAACGTTTATCGTTTTATAAATAATTTAACGGTTCTTTATTTCTATTGATTAAAACTTAGTGAAACGTTGTTGTACCGACTATTTTGACACAATGCCTCTGTGATCCCCTAGTTTTCGCTAAGCTTTCTCTATCAATCGCATGTATTTCACTCAATTTAGGATAATTTATGCTGTTTTTGCTCAAAAAGTATGTTGCAGGTTTTCTAATGCCCTTGCCTTTACTCTTATTAATCGCCTTTTTTGCCTTAGCTCTGCTTTGGTTTACTCGTTGGCAAAAAACAGGAAAAAGCCTACTTACTGTTGCTCTTATTTTATTGACGATTTTAGGCATACAGCCTGTTGCTGATACACTATTAATGCCAAGTGAAAAAGAGTATCAAGCTCGTTATGAATTACGAGAAAATTCACAACAAGATGTGAACTATATTGTTGTTTTGGGTGGTGGATTTACTTATAACCCCGATTGGGCACCCAGTTCTAATCTTCTTAACAATAGTCTATTTCGTGTTGCTGAAGGTGTAAGACTCTATTATCGCAATCCTAATGCGATGCTAATTTTTACAGGTGGTGCAGGTGTTAATCAGATAAGTAGTGCTGAGGTAGCGGCTCAGGTAGCACAATCTTTGGGTGTACCTCCTGAAAGAACTATCGCATTATCAACACCGAAAGATACTGAAGAAGAAGCCTATGAAGTTGATAAATTAATTGGTAAGAAACCCTTTTTACTTGTGACGTCCGCTAACCATTTAGCACGCGCTGAACGTTTCTTTTTAGCCAGAGGCATGAAACCTATCGTTGCACCAGCTAATCAATTGGCTATCACTTCACCATTACATCCTTGGGAGAAGTATTTCCCTTCAGCGACATATTTTCAGCATAGTGAACGTGCATGGTATGAGTTTTTAGGCTCAATGTGGCAATCTGTCAAACCTGCTGGACAACCCGCTACTATTCCTGAAAATGAAAGTCATCAATCAGATAAAGAAGAGAACCAGTAATTAGAAATATTTTTGCTTACTGATACAAAAACGGCACTTAATTTTTAAGTGCCGTTGAAATTGATTTGTGTCCGTTAAAAGATCAGAACTCTTGGTTAAGTGCTCGATATGCAGCTCTGGCTGCAACAAGATCATCTTGAGTGTCAACACCCACGCCAGGAACTTCTAATGCTTTGGCAACATGGATTTTTTCGCCATACCACAACACTCGCAGTTGCTCTAACATTTCAATAGATTCTAATGGGCTTGGCTCCCAAGTAATATATCGACGTATAAAGCCAGCGCGATAAGCATAAATCCCAATATGGCGGAGATAATGCTCACCAATTTCATCGTGTGATAAGTTAAAACGGTCTCTTTCCCAAGGAATGGTTGCACGAGAAAAATAAAGTGCGAAACCTTTTGCATCCATAACCACTTTCACAGCATTAGGATTAAACGCTTCTTTCGAATCAACAATAGGCACTGCCAATGTTGCCATTCCTGCACCACAATTTGCTAAATTTTCAGCAACTTGAGTAATAATTGCGGGAGGAATAAGAGGTTCATCACCTTGTACGTTAACAATTATCTCATCATCTGCAAATTGGTATTTTTCAATGACTTCAGCTAAACGTTCTGTACCCGAATGGTGATCTTCTCGGGTCATACAGGCTTCCCCACCCGCTTTTTCCACAGCGGCAACAACATCTAAGTTATCGGTTGCGACAATGACACGGTTTGCACCAGAACGCATAGCCTGTTCCATAACACGAACAATCATAGGTTTACCGTGAATATCCGCGAGGGGTTTACCCGGTAAGCGGGTCGATGCATATCGACCAGGGATTATGACCGTGAACATGAAGTTACTTTTCCTCTTCTAGTGATAATTCTCTTGCTTCATTCTCCAGAAGAACGGGGATATTGTCACGAACAGGATAAGCTAAATGATCAATTTTGCAGATAAGCTCTGAATTTTCTTTATCAAAGATAAGTTTGCCGTGGCAAACTGGACAAGCAATAATTTCAAGTAAGCGGTGATCCATTTTTTCCCTCTCAAGGGTTAATCATTTTATATAGCAAAAGGATATCATAAGGAAGGATCAGCGTTAATACTCAAAGCCTCTCGTTTAGTGATAATTCGAAAATTATTTTGGTTATTAATAAATTTATTATTTTCTTTTTTACTATAAGCAACAAAAAAGCCACATTAATGTGGCTTTTTATCGTTGAGTCTGCAACATCATTAATAAAGAATTACATTCCACTTTTATTGATAATAATTTAACCTTTTTATTATCTTTATTGCATTCTAATTAACGTTATAACTCTTTTATATTACTTATTCGGTTTGGTAGTAAGCTATTTGACCTTACCTGCCCCAAAATAGGTATAAACGATAATTTAATCTTAGTGTTAAACTATCGTTCTACTACATCATCAACAAGGTAAAACCTTATTTAAAATCCGATAACATCAGCAGCTTCTAGGCCGGCGGCTGTTCTGATAACAGAAAATTCAACGTCTTGACCTTCTGTTAATGCTTTGTTTTTTGTATTGGCAATCGCTTTTTTATTGACATAAACTTCTTGTTCAATATCTCTTGCAACAATAAGACCATAACCTTTGTTATTGTCGAACCATTTTACGCGACCCATTCTTAATTGTAATGTCATGATAGATAAACTCCTTTTGTTCTTCGTATAGTTTTTATTTTTCTATACTAATGCATCCTACTTTTTATTATGTCTTCTTATATAAAACCCCAATTAAATTCTGAACACATTAATTTAAGTAGTGCATTTTATTATTTAATATAAATGTTCAAAACCGTGATAGCTAAACTTGATGAATATTCTAAGGCTCAATCAATATTTACAGTATCAACATGACAAAAAGATGACATGAGGAAGATATTTTATTGCGCACCTATAAATAAAATAACCATATATAAGGAGGATTAATAATCACCATTCAAAATAGTTTCTACAATCCATTAGGTGCAAAGCCTATTGCATTCACAGCATAAAAAAATTACGTCTACATTAAAGATCCACAAAATCTCCACACAAGGCTTTTGAGTAGATAGGGTATTGGCGAGTTAAATTGAACTACGACAAAAGCGATATGCGACTGTGGGTAGGTAATCTTTTATGTAACGCTATCCTGATTTCCACTATAAATATCATTGTTTCAGATCAGATACAAGTTTTTTTCGAGCCGTAAATTAAATTGCTGACTTGTTTTAGCACAGATTGGCTATTTAACTCAGCGCTGACTGGCAAATACCACCAATTTTCTTGAGCAAAATGCTGACATTTAACAGCATCTTTTTCTGTCATAATAAGAGTTTCATTGAACGGTGTTAAATCTTGTAATTCTTTGGCACTGTAATCACTGTGATCACTAAATGCTTGAGTTGAAATTAATTCAATTCCTTTTTCGCGCAAAGAATTAAAAAAACGAGGAGGATGACCAATGCCAGCTATTGCTACCGCTTTAGCTATCTGTTGAACTGGCTTTTTCTCACCTGTTTTAAGGTTCACCGCGATATCACCCGCTAAAACCATTGCTATCTCATTATCTTGGCTTAAACCACCATTAACAATAATTGCATCGACTGAATGTAAGCGACTCGCACGTTCCCGCATAGGGCCAGCAGGAAGCCACCAGCCATTGCCAAATCGACGCTGCCCATCGATAACAACAATTTCATAATCACGCTGTAGTGCATAATGCTGTAAGCCATCATCAGTGATAATCACATCAAGTTCATGTTGTGCTAATAAGGCTTTTACTGCATCTCGTCGATTAGGTGCAACCGCAACAGGTGCACCTGTTCGATGATAAATTAACACAGGTTCATCACCTGCTATTGCAGGTGTGGTCTCTGATGTTAGTAGTAATGGATAATGATCTGATTTCCCGCCATAACCACGGGAAACAATACCTGGTTTAAATCCTTGCAGTATTAATTGCTCAACAAGCCAGATAACAACGGGAGTTTTACCATTGCCACCTGCCGTTAAGTTACCAACAACCACAACAGGAACCGAGGCTTTCCATGATGACAACCATCCTTTTTGATATGCAAAGCGCCTTAATAGAGTAATCGCGCCGTACAACCATGAAAATGGAAGTAAGAGGAGATAAAACCAAGATTTACCAGACCAAATCCGTTCAATCATTTACCAAATTGCATCCTGTGAAGTTGAGCATAAACACCTTTTTGATCGATTAAATCAATGTGTGAGCCACGTTCAACAATTTCACCATCTTCAATAACTAAAATTTCATCCGCTTTTTCAATGGTTGATAACCGATGAGCAATCACTAAAGAGGTTCTATTTTTTTGCAGTTCATCAAGAGCTGATTGAATAGCACGTTCAGATTCTGTATCAAGTGCCGATGTAGCTTCATCAAGGATAAGAATTGGTGAATCACGTAGTAAAGCCCTCGCTATCGCGATACGTTGACGTTGTCCACCTGAAAGCAGAACACCATTTTCGCCAATTTCGGTATCTAGGCCTTTATCCATTTTATTAATAAAGTCCATTGCATGCGCCATTTTGGCTGCTTTTTCGATATCTTCACGACTGTATTGGTCTTCACAAGCATAAACAATATTGTTTGCTACTGTTTCATTAAATAAGTGAACATTTTGAGAAACAAGAGCAACTTGATTACGTAAAGATTTCAACGTGTATTCACGAATATCATGACCATTAATCAATATTTGCCCTTCATTGATGTCATAGAAACGCGTGATCAGATTCGCTATTGTTGACTTACCTGAACCAGAACGTCCCACTAATGCAACAGTTTTTCCTGCTGGAATAGTAAATGACATATTTTTCAAGGCAGGAGTATCTTTTGTCACATACTGGAAAGTCACATTACGGAATTCAATATCACCCGTTGGTTTTTTCAGTTCTAGTTTACCTGTGTCTTTCTCTTGTTCCATATCGAGAATAGCAAATAATGTCTGGCAAGCTGCCATACCTCTTTGGAACTGAGCATTCACATTCGTCAATGATTTCAATGGGCGCATTAATGCAACCATTGATGAGAAAACAACGGTGATTGTACCTGCAGTTAATGTATCCATAATGTCAGGGAAACTAGCCGCGTACAGAACAAATGCTAACGCAAAGGAAGCAATTAATTGAATAATAGGATCTGAAATTGACGATGCAACAACCATACGCATGCCTTGGCGACGAATATGGTTACTCACATGATTAAAGCGCTTATTCTCTACTTCTTGACCATTAAAAATAAGTACTTCTTTATGTCCTTTCAGCATCTGTTCAGCGCTAGTTGTTACTTGTCCCATGCTATTTTGAATACGTTTACTAATCGTTCTAAAACGTGTTGATACCAAACGAATAACAATGGCAACAATAGGGGCAATAACAATGAGGATCATGGATAATTGCCAACTATAGTAAAACATCAAGCCAAAGAGCCCGATAATGTAGGCACCTTCACGAACAACTGTAATTAATGCACCTGATGATGAAGAAGCAACTTGCTCTGAATCATATGTAATACGAGAAAGCAAAGTTCCTGTTGATTGCTGGTCAAAAAAGCTCACCGGCATTCCCATAATGTGGGAAAACAGTCGGCGACGCATATTCATTACAACTTTCCCTGATACCCAAGAAAGACAGTAACTTGAAATAAAGTTAGATATACCACGCAGAACTATCAGTCCAATAACAGCAATCGGCATCCATTTTAATACGTCATTACTTGCTTTACCAAAACCTTCATCAAGCAGTGGTTTTAATAAAGAAATCATAAATGCATCCACACCCGCATTGATGATTAATGCAATTGCTGCAGCGATCAAACCCGCTTTGAAAATCCGAATCATCGGCCATAAGCGTCGGAATGTTTGCCACGTTGATAGGTCTATATCATTCATATATATTACCAAACTTTTAATAATTAGCCGGTCATTCTACTCGGGAAACGTCAAAACACCAAACCACTGATGATACCAGCGAGGTAAAATATCTCGTCTATAGGTAAATACATCAATATTATCTTGATTAAACTCGATCGAAATCTGCCCACTAATAGCGGTTGTTAGCCAATTAATAGCTTCTTTTTTATAACGAAGATGTACTTTATCAGAAGGTAAACGCCAAAGGCTATAACGAGCAGCAGAAACGAGTGCAAATTTAGGCGACACTGTTTGAATAAACGCCAATGTGGACGATGTTTGGCTACCATGATGAGGAACCTGTAAAATATCAGCGCTTAATTGGCGATTTTTCGACCTTATTAATTGTATTTCCGCCTCTTTTTCAATGTCACCTGTCAACAGTATATTATGTTTACCATCACTTACATTGATCACGCATGATTGATTATTTTTAGGTGAGAGAACTTTATTTGGTGGCCATAATGCATCAAACTTAACCCCTTTCCATTGCCATGATTCCCCCTGTAAGCAGGGTAAATGTGAAGAATTATCAAAGCTACTACGAAGTGTTAAATTGGGATAAGCCATCATTAAATCATCAATACCTCCCGTATGATCTAAATGATCATGGCTGATGATTAATGCCACAGGATTAAGCCGATGATATTTTAAATAAGGAATAATGACACTTTTTGCAATTGAACCACCACTTTTCCAGCGTATTCCTGTGTCATAAATAATCGCTTCTCTATCTTTTTCAAGAATAATAGCTAAGCCATGGCCAACATCTAACATAGACATACGCCATTGATAACGTGAGAAAGTTGTGAATTCACAATATAAAAGAATACCAATAGCAATAAGCAAAATAAAATGATGACGCCACCATGACATTTTTATAATTACAATAATACCAACACCTAAAAACCCCAATAAAAAAGGAATAGCACCACTATATTGCCAATAAGGTAAAAATAAAGGAGCACACCAAAAAGCAAGATTAATAGAGAGATCAACCCAATGCCAAATTATTGGTTGTAAAAATGAAAGAAAGGATGTCAATAATCCAAACATTATTAACGGTACAGTAATAAATGAAACAATAGGAACTGCCCATAAATTAACAATAAAACTAAAAAAATTAGCACCACCAAATAAATAGAATTGAAACGGTAATAAAATAATTAGCAATCCAAATTGTAAGTGAATTAGCCTTAAAATAAACCATCGTTTTTGATGATTATATTTAGCTTTTAATGGATACATCCAATACCAAAAAATAATGGCAAATACAGCAGAAAACGAAAGCCAAAAACTGGCTGAAAGTATCGATAGTGGTTCAACAATCAATATGAGGGCAGCGCTCCAAAGAGCCCATTGCCAAGGCAGAAATAATCGGCTTTGCCAATGTAAGATCACCCAAACACTTAATCCGATAACAGCTCTTGTTGCAGGTATTCCCCAGCCCGATAAAGTTGCATAGAATACACCACATCCCCAAGCTATCAACAATGGAAATTGTGTGTTTATCCATTTAATGGGAAATAAAAACTGAAGCCCCCTTGCTATAACCCACCCTACTAATGCAGCTAAACCGATATGCAATCCCGATATAACAATAAGATGTGCAACTCCCGTTTTCATATAAAGATCTTTTCTTTCATGCTCTATATCACGTTTATCACCTAGAACTAACGCAATAATCTCACCTTTATTTTTTGCTGTTTGCCAATAGGTTAAAAGAGAATGAATAAATTGAGTACGTAGCGAAATATCAGCATGAACGAATGTAGCTAACATCACTTTTCCTGTTAAGGTTTCTTTTTTAGAGACTGCATATTTTTGGCTATCAAATCCACCTTCATTTAAATAGCTGTGTACAGCTTTAAATTGAATTTTAAATTTCCAAAATTGCCCTATTTCGATATTTTTAGGTGGATTTCTCCAATATACGTTGGCGTAAATAGAAGATGAAAAAAATGTCTCTTTTGGAATGGGTATTTTGATAATAATATTACCATCTGATAATTGACGATATTCAACAATATTTGTTTCAAATGACACAATATTATCAACAAGCTGAGTTGTTTTTACCATCAATGAGTATGCGATAAGATTAGAATAAACCCAGAAGAATAAAAACAATGCTAAGAAACGAATTAATGAAAAAGGAATAAGTAATAAAGATATTGCAATAATAATTACAATATAATAAGTCGTTAAACTAAAAAGTGTATGTTGAAATAATAGAGGTAGACAACCTAATAATATTGCTAGAGCGATACTATCCAAACTCAGTGTTGTAAAATAAAATCGTTGATAATATTTTGAATAAAAAAAGTGTTGTTTTATTGATAATATTTTTAACCTCAAAATACTTATTATTCCTCTCAATAAAATCATTTTTGCATCCCTTCATAAGTATCTTTAAATATCATGAAGTTATATTTTTATTAAAGGTAGCTCTTTAAAACGTTTTTTCGCGCTTCTTTATAAAAAGAAATTTTTTTATTGTCGTATACATTATATTTTGAGAAGAAACTCGAAAAAAACAAAACAAATCAACAATTATGATAATTAAATCAAGAAATAACGTTCAAAGTACAATAAAGTAATACAAAGAAAAGTAAGAAAGAAAATAAAAAAGGACAATAAAAAGGAAAATAAATAGATATGGTAAATGAAGTAAAGGACTAACAATCAAAAACTAACCAATGGAAGCAATCAAAAATAATCAACACAAATAAAAGATAATAAAAAACGGCACCGAAGTACCGTTTTTGAGAAAGTTAACTAACATCGTGCCATTTCGACAGGAGTTATTATTCCGTATAAATATTTACACGGTCACGTAACTCTTTACCTGGCTTAAAGTGTGGAACGTATTTACCTTCCAGATCTACTTTATCACCAGTTTTCGGGTTACGACCCGTACGCGGCGCACGGTAGTGTAGAGAAAAACTGCCGAATCCGCGGACTTCGATACGCTCACCATCAGCTAAAGTATCAGCCATATGATCAAGCATTTCTTTTACAGCTTCTTCAACCGTCTTAGCCGAAAGATGAGATTGTAGGCCTGCAAGTCTCTCGATTAACTCAGACTTGGTCATATTACCTCCCTAAACTACCGATAAATAGGCAACGATTAACGTTGCCTCCGTTAATAACTTAAATTATTCGCCTTTAGCTGCTTTGAAAGCTTCAGCCATAGCGTTGTTTGAAAAACCAACTTCTTCTTTATTGTTTACAGAAGCGATAGCGTCTTTCTCGTCTGCTTCGTCTTTAGCACGAACAGATAAGTTGATAACGCGGTTTTTACGGTCAACACCAGTGTATTTAGCTTCAACAGCTTCGCCAACATTCAGAACCAGAGTTGCATCTTCAACGCGGTCACGTGAAGCTTCAGAAGCACGCAGGTAACCTTCAACACCGTCAGCTAATTCTACAGTTGCGCCTTTAGCGTCAACAGCAGTTACTTTACCAGAAACAATAGCACCTTTTTTGTGAGCAGACAGGTAATTATTGAATGGATCTTCTGATAATTGTTTAACGCCCAGTGAGATACGTTCACGTTCAGCATCAACTTGCAGAACTACAGCAGCGATTTCGTCGCCTTTTTTGTATTCACGAACTGCTTCTTCACCTGCAACATTCCAAGAAATGTCAGATAAGTGAACCAGACCGTCGATACCGCCGTCTAAACCGATGAAGATACCGAAGTCAGTGATAGACTTGATTTTACCTTCAACACGGTCGTTCTTGTTGTGAGTTTCTGCGAACTGCTGCCATGGGTTAGATTTGCACTGTTTCAGACCCAGTGAAATACGGCGACGTTCTTCATCGATGTCAAGAACCATAACTTCAACAACATCACCAACGTTAACAACTTTAGATGGGTGAATGTTTTTGTTAGTCCAATCCATTTCAGAAACGTGTACCAGACCTTCAACGCCTTCTTCGATTTCTACGAAGCAACCGTAATCAGTCAGATTAGTTACACGACCAGTCAGTCTAGTACCTTCTGGATAACGTTTAGCGATAGCTACCCATGGATCTTCGCCCAGTTGTTTCAGACCTAATGATACGCGAGTACGTTCACGGTCGAATTTCAGGACTTTAACAGTGATTTCGTCGCCAACATTGACAATTTCGCTTGGGTGTTTAACACGTTTCCAAGCCATGTCAGTGATGTGCAGTAAGCCGTCAACACCGCCCAGATCAACGAATGCACCGTAGTCAGTAAGGTTCTTAACGATACCTTTAACTTCCATGCCTTCTTGCAGGTTTTCTAATAACTGATCGCGTTCTGCGCTGTTTTCAGATTCGATAACCGCACGACGAGACACAACAACGTTGTTACGTTTTTGGTCTAATTTGATGACTTTGAACTCAAGCTCTTTGTTTTCCAGATGAGTTGTATCGCGAACTGGGCGAACGTCTACCAGTGAACCTGGTAAGAACGCACGAATGCCGTTCAGTTCAACAGTGAAACCACCTTTAACTTTACCGTTGATGATACCAACAACAGTTTCGTTTTCTTCGTAAGCTTTTTCCAGCATCAGCCACGCTTCGTGACGTTTAGCTTTCTCACGAGACAGAACGGTTTCACCGAAGCCATCTTCAACCGCGTCCAGAGCAACATCAATTTCGTCGCCCACTTGGATTTCTAATTCGCCTTGAGCGTTTTTAAATTGTTCTACAGGGATAGCAGATTCTGATTTCAGACCTGCATCAACCAGAACAACGTCTTTATCGATAGCAACTACAACACCGCGAACGATAGCGCCAGGACGAGTTTCGATTGTTTTTAGGGATTCTTCAAAGAGTTGAGCAAAAGATTCTGTCATGTTAATGATCTTCAAGTAAATTTAATTAACGTCCATTTAGCATCCGGCCGAATGGGGTTGTTTCACATACCTCGTTACATCCTTTGTGACAAGGTCATCGGGCATTGTTGTGTTTTCATTAACACGTCAACCCGATTTTGATAATTACCTAGTATAAACGAAATAAAAATTAATTACGCTGATAATTGCAGATTTTTTTTAGCATAAGTTAACGATTTTTCAATAACTTCGTCGATAGACAAACTTGTAGAATCGAGAATTAATGCATCTTTCGCTGCAACAAGTGGCGCAACAGCGCGATTCCGGTCACGGTGATCGCGTTCTTTTATCTCGGATAAAAGGCGCTCAAAGTTAACATTAAAGCCCTTTTCCTGCAACTGTAACATGCGACGACGTGCTCGTTCCTCTGCGCTGGCTTCAAGAAAAATTTTCACTTGAGCATCAGGGAAAACTATCGTTCCCATATCTCGCCCATCGGCAATAAGACCAGGTTCAGTACGAAATGCTCGCTGGCGACGCAATAATGCTTCTCTTACACGGGGAAAAGTTGCTGCTTGTGAGGCCGTGTTCCCAACTGTTTCAGTACGAATTTCATTCGATACATCTTCACCTTCGAGAATAACACTTAAACCATTCTCATTAGGAACAAAACGTACATCTAAATTTGCCGCTAAAGGTACTAATGCATCTTCAGAAGTAATATCAACATGGTGGTGTAAAGCAGCTAATGCCAACACACGATAAATAGCACCAGAGTCAAGTAAGTGCCAGCCAAACGCTTTCGCTAATGCTTGGCATAATGTTCCTTTACCTGCTCCGCTAGGCCCATCAACAGTTATAACAGGGACGATAACCGCCATGAGTTTCTCCTTTTCATGGGCACTGTGTTTCTGTGTTTGATGCTTTTATTACATTGATATAATAGACATTGAATTCAAACAGAGAAAAACAGTATTAATGTATGCGCGTCATTATACGCATACAATGTATAGGAAGAAACAAGCAGATAAAGGCCAAAGAGATTTATTCAATATTATTTTTTATAGATAGGTTATTTTTTAGAAAACTTTGTCTGAACATAATAAAAAATCGGCAATATTGTGCTGTTAAAAGTCCAACACTGCCGATTTAACTGATTTAAATTTGACTTGTTTTTATTAAATACAATGGGTATTAACCATGACGCTGAGAAAGCGTTTCTAACTTATCAAAATAATCTGGGAATGTTTTGGCTGTACAACCTGGATCAAGAATAGTAATAGGTGTATCAGACAATGCCACCAGCGAAAAACACATAGCAATACGATGATCGTTATAAGTTTTGATATTTGCAGTTGTTAACTGCTGTGGTGGAGTGACTTTTAAGTAATCATGCCCTTCTTCTACAATCGCACCTACTTTTTGCAATTCTGCAGCCATTGCTGCCAATCGGTCAGTTTCTTTTACGCGCCAGTTATAGATATTACGAATAACAGTATCACCTTTTGCAAACAGGGCTGTAGTAGCAATGGTCATTGCTGCATCAGGAATAGTATTCATATCCATATCGATGCCCTTTAACGAGCCACGTTCACATTCAATATAATCATCACCCCAACGTATTTTTGCTCCCATTTTTTCAAGTACAGAAGCAAAATGAATATCGCCTTGCAAACTATTTTTGCCAATACCTGTCACTCGGACTGTTCCACCTTTAATTGCAGCAGCCGCTAAGAAATAAGATGCTGATGACGCATCTCCTTCTACAAGGTATTTTTCAGGTGATTGATATTGTTGGCCACCTTTCACAACAAATTGTTGATAATTTTGATTTTCAATCTTGCCACCAAAGGTATTAATCAACGCTAAGGTAATATCGATATACGGTTTTGATACTAACTCACCCTTGATTGTTATAGTTGTATCTTGTTCAGCTAATGGCGCTGTCATTAATAAGGCGGTCAAAAATTGGCTTGAAACACTACCATCTACTGCTACATTTCCCCCCTTAAAACCGCCACGTAAACGAATAGGTGGATAATCTGTTTGTTCAAGATAATCGATACTCGCACCACCTTGGCGTAAAGCGTCAACTAAGTGCCCAATTGGGCGCTCTTTCATTCGTGGTTCACCCGTTAATACAATGTCATGCGAACCTAAACTTAATGCAGCTGCCAATGGACGCATTGCTGTACCAGCATTACCTAAGAAAAGTTCTAATGGTGAATTAGTTTTAAATTCACCACCTAACCCCTCTATATCACAGACTGTATTGTTATTTGATAATTGATACTGCACGCCTAATGCTTTTAATGCATTTAGCATATGACGAATATCATCACTATCTAATAGGTTAGTTAAACGTGTTTTACCTTTAGCTAAAGCGGCTAATAATAACGCACGATTAGAGACACTTTTTGAACCTGGTAAATTAATAGTGCCTTCAATATGAGCAATAGGCTGTAATGTCAACGATTCCATAAACAGGTAAGAACTCCGATAAACAAATAAAATAAGATGGGATGCTGTTTAATCAAAAAATAATAAAACGATTTAGGTACTTATTGTTTTTATTTATTTTTTAGTACTGGGATAATTTGATTGTCATTATCAACATCTTAGGATAAAAGGAAACCCACTTTCACATAGGCTTCCTAGACATATAATGTATGTATTATGCGTGGCGACGCTCAAAATCAGCCATAAAATCAACTAATGCTTGAACACCAGCTAATGGCATTGCGTTATAAATTGATGCGCGCATACCACCAGATACACGGTGGCCTTTTAATGCGACTAACCCTTGAGCTTCGGCCTCTTTTAAGAAGACTGAATCTAATTCAGGGGAAGACATTTGGAAAGGTACATTCATTAGTGAGCGATTTTCTGTAGCAACTCGATTGATATAAAAATCACTATTATCAATTGCACTATAAAGAAGCGCTGCTTTTTCATAGTTACGTTTTGCCATCTCTTGTAAACCACCTTGCTCTTTCAGCCATTTAAAGACCATACCTGATAAATACCAAGCAAAGGTAGGTGGTGTATTAAACATGGAGTCATTTTCAGCAAGCACTGTGTAATCAAACACAGAAGGTGTTTCTTTGTGCGCTTTACCTAATAGATCTTCACGAATAATGACAATAGTTAAACCCGCAGGGCCAATATTCTTTTGTGCACCCGCATAGATAACACCAAAACGACTAACATCTATCGGTTGAGATAAAATAGAAGACGAATAGTCAGCAATAACAATTTTGTTGTCATCAAAATTGGGTTCTTCATGAATGGCAATACCATCAATGGTTTCATTTGGGCAATAATGTACATAAGCGGCATCATTACTTAATTGCCATTCTTTCATTGGCTTAACACCAATTTTGCCATCAACTTCTGTTTTAATTTTAATGATATTTGGCGAACAATATTTTTCAGCTTCTTCGGCTGCACTTTTCGCCCAATAACCACCATCAATATAGTCAGCTGTTGTCTTCTCACCTAACAAGTTGAGAGGTAAAGCCGCAAAGTGACCTCGTGCCCCACCATGGCAAAAAAGAATTTTGTAGTTTTCTGGCACATTGAGAAGATCACGAAGATCTTGCTCTGCCTGATGAGCAACTTCAAGAAACTCTTTACTGCGGTGGCTGATTTCCATGACCGAGCGCCCCAGTTCATGCCAGTTGCATAATTCTAATTCTGCACGACGAAGGACTTCTGCCGGTAACATAGCCGGACCTGCACTAAAGTTATATACCTGACTCATTCAAATTCACCCTATCTGAATATGTTTTTACAAAATGACCTTTATCGGTTGTATCATTCTCATTAAATTGGCGCAATGATTATTGTGAGCTAACGCATAATACGCAGTGCGTAAAAATAACGGTTAGGAGTGTTTTATGTCGGGGAGTGTAAATAAAAAAGAAGAAGCAAGCTGGGGAATGCTTCTTCATGGAAAAAATAGTCTAAAATCGCTCGCTTTAGCAGGAGGCGTTGCATTACATGCAATTAATGTTTATATCACGATAACAACACTGCCTTCTATTGTCCGAGATATAGGTGGGCTCAATTTATATGCATGGAACACCACGGTTTTTATTCTGGCTTCAATTCTTTCTTCTGCATTAACTTCACGATTGCTGAGTGCATTTGCACCTCGCAATAGTTATCTTTTTGCCACCATTTGCTTTTTATCTGGCTCTGTTATTTGTGCAACAGCACCCTCAATGCAGATATTGCTTTTAGGGCGATTTATTCAAGGGGCTGGCGGAGGAATGTTGCTAGCACTTGCTTACTCGTTAGTTCGAGTCATGTTTCCTCAACCACTTTGGTCCAGAGCCATGGCGTTAATGTCTAGTATGTGGGGAATATCGACACTATTAGGTCCCGCACTGGGTGGAATATTTGCTGAATACGATGTTTGGCGTGGCGCATTTTGGTCTATTTTATTTGTAGGTATTCCTTACGCTATTTTATTATTAACTATTCTTCCTACCGAAAATAATGCTGATAATATTGTCGCCAAAGCGCCGTTACCTTTTCAACAGCTTATTTTATTAATGCTCGCTGTATTATCTATTTCTATTGGCAGTCTTTATAACGTTATTTTATATAACACCTTATCCTTTATATTTGCAGTGATCTTTATTTTACTGCTAGTCAATATTGATAAAAGATCAAATGATGGCTTATTTCCTAAAGGAACATTTTCTTTTTCTGCACCATTAGCACCAATATATCTCACCATGGCTTTATTAGGGATCAGTGTGCAAACAGAAGTCTTTGTGCCCTATTTCTTGCAAATTATCCATAATATTACCCCTCTACTTTCGGGTTATTTAGCAGCATTGGTTGGTGCAGGTTGGTCTTTCTCTGCCATTGTGTCTTCATCAAGTAAACAATCTACTGCTCAAAAATTAATGCGTTTTGGTCCAATGATTAACTTTTCAGCCATTGTTATCCTTGGTTTATTTATCTCTAATGTTCTAACCATACCTTATGGGCAAATTATCATTATTTGTATAGCCCTCTTTTTTACAGGTGCTGGAATAGGTATGGCATGGCCCCATTATTTAACTCGTGTATTGCATGTTTCTCAAGGGCAAGAAGCCCAAAAAGCAGCAACTTCTATTACCACTATCCAATTGTTTTCAACGGCTGTTGGTGCCTCTATTTCAGGGACGGTGGTTAATATGGCAGGATTAACAGATCCGGGTGGCATGATAGGCGCTCAAAATGCTGCACATTGGCTCTTTATTGTTTTTGCAATGACGCCATTAATTGCTTTTTTTACAGCAAGAGTTGTTGTCTCTCGAGCTAAAACAAATTAGCCATTTCACTTTTTAAAAATAACAAAGCCTCATTAATGAGGCCTTGTTATTATTCAAACTCTCTTAAATTAATACTTTTCGAAATTTTCTTGGGTCTTCGCAGGATCTTGAGTTTGTGTGAGCGATAATTGTAATAATACTCTCGCTTTTTGTGGGTTCAGGCGTTCTGATGCCACAAAACCGTATTTTGCGTCATCGACTTCGCCATTTTGTGTCGTGAAACCAACTGGTACACGGCTTGCACGCACAACAACCACACCTTTTTTAGCGCCATCAGCTAAGGTATCAAAAATATCAGTATATAAGTTACCGTTACCAACACCCGCGCTGACAATACCTTTATAACCATTATCAATAAAGGCTTTTGCTGGTAAATTAGAGGCATTTGAGTAGTTATAAACAATACCCACTTTTGGTAATTCAGTTAGTTTACTGACATCAAATACGGGTTTATCCGCACGAGGTAATGCAGCAGTGTAATAATGTACCTTGCCGTTATGTACGTAACCTTGAGCACCTGCATTAACTGGCTGGAATGCTTGTACTTCAGTCGTATTCATTTTCACGACATCTTTACCACTGATAACCGCATTGTTCATAGTGACTAACACACCACGATTTTCAGAAGCTTTATCACTGGCAATCACAACTGCGTTAAAAAGATTTAAAGGGCCTTCAGCGCCTAATGCAGTTGCAGGGCGCATTGCACCAACCATAACAACTGGTTTTTTACAGGCTGTTGTTAAATCCAGAAAGTAAGCCGTCTCTTCCATGGTGTCAGTACCATGAGTGATAACAAATCCGTCCGTTTTATCACAATCTGCATTAATTTTATTAGCCAGCTTAAGCCATACTTGGTCATTCATATCTTGAGAACCAATGTTAACGACTTGCTCGCCTTTTAAATTAGCGACTTTTTTAGCCTCAGGTACGGCATTAATTAGCGTATCAATACCTAATTTACCCGCTGTATAGCTTGATGTTGTTGCTGAATCACCACCACCTGCAATGGTACCACCAGTAGCTAAAATGGTGACATTAGGTAAGGCGAAAACAGAACCACTGACTACAGCTAATAGACTGGCAAGCAATGTTTTTTTCATCATCGAACTGATCCCTTATGAGTTTATAAATAAATCCAATTATGATGATTTTAAATTATTAATTCCGTGATAAATCGAACGTATTTATTAAAAAAACTCATATGTTAAATAATTTATTAGTTATGAATATGGTTAGTCAGTTCTAAATGAGAGAAATTATTAGTGATTAACAGGGGATTTCAGTATCATGTGCCCCCTAACTATCATCCGCAAAATATTAATGAAACCTGCCATGTCACAAACATTCATTCCTGGCAAAGATGCCGCACTGGAAGATTCTATCGCTAGCTTTCAGAAAAAATTAACCGACTTAGGCTTTAACATTGAAGAAGCTTCATGGTTAAACCCAGTTCCTAATGTCTGGTCTGTTCATATTCGCGATAAAGATTGCCCTTTATGTTTTACTAACGGTAAAGGTGCCAGCAAAAAAGCAGCATTAGCTTCCGCATTAGGCGAATACTTTGAACGTCTTTCAACTAATTATTTCTTCTCTGATTTCTGGCTAGGTGCTGATATTGCAGAAGGTGAATTTGTTCACTATCCAAGTGAAAAATGGTTCCCTCTCACTGAAGATGATTCTGTTCCTACAGGTTTATTAGATGCGCGTTTACGTGAATTTTATGATCCTGAAGGTGAGTTATGTGGTAGTGAATTAGTTGATTTACAATCAAGTAATCATGATCGTGGAATTTGCGCACTACCATTTATTCGTCAATCAGATGAAAAACCTGTTTATATTCCTGTAAATATTATTGCTAACTTGTATGCCTCTAATGGTATGTCTGCGGGTAATACAAAGAATGAAGCTCGTGTCCAAGGACTTTCAGAAGTTTTTGAACGCTATGTGAAAAACCGCATTATCACCGAAAGAATTAGCTTACCTGAAATTCCTAAAGAGGTTTTAGCTCGCTACCCTGCTGTTATTGAAGCGATTAATACCTTAGAGCAAGAAGGTTTCCCAATCTTTAGCTTTGATGCTTCTTTAGGGGGACAATTCCCTGTTATTTGTGTCGTGTTATTTAACCCACAAAATGGAACTTGTTTCGCTTCTTTTGGAGCTCATCCTGATTTTGGTGTAGCTTTAGAGCGTACCGTCACGGAGTTATTACAAGGCCGTAGTCTTAAAGATCTTGATGTTTTCAACCCACCAAGCTTTGATGATGAAGAAGTGGGTGATCACACCAATCTTGAAACACATTTTATTGATTCAAGTGGTTTAATTAGTTGGGATCTCTTTAAGAAAGATGCCGATTATACTTTTGCTGATTGGAATTTCAGTGGCACCACTGAAGAAGAGTTTCATACCTTAATGGCGCTGTGCCAGCAGTGTGATGCTGAAGTCTATATTATGGATTACTCACACTTAGGTGTTTATGCGTGTCGTATTTTAGTACCTGGTTTATCAGATATTTACCCTGCAGAAGATCTACAGTTAGCCAATAACATTATGGGTGTACATTGGCGTGATACTATTCTTTCGTTACCAACAAGCGAAGGCACAAAAGAAGAATATTTATCACTTATCGGTCAATTTGATGAAGATGGTCTAGACGACTTTACTCGTATCAGAGAAATGATTGGTATTGCACCAGGTAAAGATAATGGCTGGAGCCATTTGCGAGTGGGTGAATTAAAATCCATGCTTGCACTTGCTGGTGGTGATCTTGAGCAAGCGCTTGTCTGGGTTGAATGGACTCAAGATTTCAACGCTTCTTTATTTACGCCAGAACGCCAAAATTATTATCGCTGCTTACACAATCTCTTATTATTACAACAAGAGACTGAACGTGAACCTATGCAATACATGTATGCATTCTCTCGTATGTATGGAGAAGAAACATTACAAGCAGCCTTAAACGCAATACAAGGTAAACAAGCATTTTATGGTTTACAACCTATCGATGCTGACTTAACAAATTTACCTATTCATCAGTCGTTACTTACTGCTTATGAAAAATTGCAAAAAGCAAAACGTCAATCGAACAAATAAGCCTATTTTATTTAGGATGATTTATTAAATAATCACTAAATTTAACTGAATAATAAGCGCATATTTAAATTGAAACACTCTATTGAAAAGTAGAGTGTTTTATTTTGCTAAAAATAATTTTTTGACAATTTTGTCAACTTGACAAATATGCCATCCGACAAAATTGTCAAAATATGGCAAAATTGACGATTTAAGATATTTAATACGACACTGTAAACATATATTGAACTTTTGCACTAAGAATATAGCTTAAATACAGTTTAAATTGCTATTTGTTTAACCAGATCTCAAAAATTTAAAAACCTTATTTTTATAATGGTTATATGTCTGGAGTAATCAATCATGATTAACCACAAATAAAGTAATGTTTATATTTATGGCAAAAGTAAATAAGGCGTTAAATTTGATTTTTAATTCTTAACATACGAGGTCTAAATAATACTTTATCTTTACTTTTTACTTTATTTATCCAGCTAGTCTAAAATTTTTTGATAATTTTTAAAAAATTTTTTTATTTTATAAATCAAATAGTTATAGCCAAAATAGCGGGTTTTTACGCACTAAAATCGGGTTTCTAATAAGCGACCATGATCCATATCAATTTTAGAAGTAAGCCCCTTTGCTACTATTATTGCGTGCTATAATTATTCCAACATATAAGAGAGTGTTAGTATGAAAGCTGACAGCCCTTTTAATTTATTATCACCTGCTGATATGGCAAAAGTTGCCGATGATGCATGTTGTTATAAAGCAAATAAACATATTCCAACGACTTACTTATCTGCATTTACTGCGGGAATGTTTATATCAATTGCTTTTGTTTTTTATATTACTGCTACTACAGGCACCGCATCTGTTCCATTTGGGCTGGCTAAATTAGTTGGCGGGATCTGCTTCTCTCTGGGGTTAATGCTCGTCGTCGTTTGTGGCGCGGACTTATTCACCTCAACTGTTCTGACTATTATTCCTAAAGCGACTGGACGTATATCTTGGGGCAAAATGTTTGCTAACTGGATAAATGTCTATCTTGGTAACTTCATTGGCGCACTCTTTTTTGTTGCCTTAATGTGGTTTGCTGGCCAACATATGGCTGCAAATGGGCTTTGGGGGCTAAACGTTTTACAAACTGCACAACATAAAGTTGAACACACTTTTATCGAAGCAGTTTGTTTAGGCATTCTAGCTAACTTAATGGTTTGTCTTGCAGTATGGATGAGCTATGCAGGTCGTACACTTATTGATAAGCTTTTTGCACTGATTTTACCTATAGGTATGTTCGTTGCTAGCGGTTTTGAGCACAGTATCGCTAACATGTTTCTTATTCCTTTAGGTATTGTTATTAAGAATTTTGCACCCGCAGAATTCTGGACTAAAGTAGGTGCATCACCCGAACAATTTTCAAATTTAACGGTATCAAATTTTCTCTCTGATAATTTATTGCCTGTCACTATCGGTAACATTATTGGCGGGGCAGTCCTAGTCGGTCTGGTATACTGGTTAATGCATCTGCGCGGTGACAAACATTAATCCGTGCAGGTATGACTGATTTCTTAAGTTCCATTGTAAAAAGGTAGAAGTATCATGTCTGATTTAAATGAAAAATTTGCTGAAGCATGGAAAGGTTTTTCTGAAGGTGAATGGCAGAACGGTGTTAACGTTCGTGATTTTATCCAAAAAAACTATACTCCATATGAAGGCGACGAATCTTTCCTAGCAGGTTCCACTAAAGCAACTGATACACTTTGGGAACAAGTTATGGAAGGCATCAAAATCGAAAACCGCACACATGCGCCGGTTGATTTTGATACTTCTGTTGCTTCAACTATCACATCACACGATGCGGGTTACATCACTAAAGATTTAGAACAAATCGTAGGTTTACAGACTGATGCACCTCTGAAACGTGCGATCATCCCATTCGGTGGTATCCGTATGGTTGAAAGTTCTTGCCACGCTTACAACCGTGAGCTGGACCCAGAACTGAAAAAAATCTTTACTGATTATCGTAAAACTCACAACCAAGGCGTTTTCGATGTTTATACTCCAGACATCATGAAATGCCGTAAATCTGGTATCTTAACAGGTTTACCAGATGCTTATGGTCGTGGCCGTATCATCGGTGACTACCGTCGTGTTGCACTGTACGGTATCGACTTCCTGCGTAAAGATAAATTCGCTCAATTCACTTCTTTACAAGAAAGAATGGAAAAAGGCGAAGATCTGGAAATGACCATCCAACTGCGTGAAGAAATCGCAGAGCAGCATGCTGCTTTAGGTCAAATCCAAGAAATGGCTGCAAAATACGGCTACGATATTTCTCGCCCAGCTCAAAACGCAAAAGAAGCAGTACAATGGACTTACTTCGGTTACTTAGCCGCTGTTAAATCTCAAAACGGTGCTGCAATGTCATTTGGTCGTGTATCTACATTCTTAGATATCTACATCCAACGTGATATTGAAGCTGGTTTACTGACAGAAGAACAAGCTCAGGAATTAATTGACCACTTAGTCATGAAATTACGTATGGTTCGTTTCTTACGTACTCCTGAATATGATGAACTGTTCTCTGGTGACCCAATCTGGGCAACAGAATCTTTAGCGGGTATGGGTTTAGATGGCCGTACTCTGGTAACTAAGAATACTTTCCGTTTCTTAAATACCCTGTACACAATGGGTCCATCTCCAGAACCAAACATGACCATCCTGTGGTCAGAACAACTGCCTATCAACTTCAAAAAATACGCAGCAAAAGTCTCAATTGATACTTCTTCAATCCAGTACGAAAATGATGACTTAATGCGTCCTGACTTTGACAGCGATGACTATGCAATCGCATGTTGTGTTAGCCCAATGGTTGTTGGTAAACAAATGCAGTTCTTCGGTGCTCGTGCAAACTTAGCGAAAACCTTACTGTATACCATCAATGGTGGTGTTGACGAAAAACTGAAAATCCAAGTAGGTCCAAAACATGCGCCAATCATGGATGAAGTCTTAGACTTTGATACTGTGATGAACCAAATGGATCACTTTATGGATTGGTTAGCAACTCAGTACGTCACTGCGCTGAACGTTATCCACTACATGCACGATAAATACAGCTATGAAGCAGCTCTGATGGCACTTCATGACCGTGATGTATATCGTACAATGGCATGTGGTATCGCAGGTCTGTCTGTTGCAGCTGACTCACTGTCTGCAATCAAATATGCAAAAGTTTCTCCAATCCGTGATGAAAACGGCTTAGCGATTGACTTCAAAATTGATGGCGAATACCCACAATTTGGTAACAACGATTCTCGTGTAGATGACATCGCTTGTGACTTAGTTGAACGTTTCATGAAGAAAATTCAGAAACTGCGTACATACCGTAATGCGGTACCTACACAGTCTATCCTGACTATCACTTCAAACGTTGTTTACGGTAAGAAAACAGGTAACACTCCAGACGGTCGTCGTGCAGGCGCGCCATTCGGACCAGGTGCTAACCCAATGCACGGTCGTGACCAAAAAGGTGCTGTTGCTTCACTGACTTCAGTTGCTAAACTGCCATTTGCTTATGCAAAAGACGGTATTTCTTACACCTTCTCAATCGTACCTAATGCATTAGGTAAAGATGATGATGTTCGTAAAGCGAACCTTGCAGGTCTGATGGATGGTTATTTCCACCACGAAGCCGGCATTGAAGGTGGTCAGCATCTGAACGTTAACGTGATGAACCGTGAAATGCTGTTAGAAGCAATGGAAGATCCTGAGAAATATCCTCAGTTAACTATCCGTGTTTCTGGTTATGCAGTTCGCTTTAACTCACTGACTAAAGAGCAACAGCAAGACGTTATCACCCGTACATTTACACAAACAATGTAATAAAGATAACTATATGCATTTATTTACTGAGAAAGTAGATAAAATCGCTTAGAATAAAGGCCCCTACTTTGGGGCCTTTTTATCTAGACAGTTTTGGAGTAACCCTGTTATGTCCGTACTTGGTCGTATCCACTCATTTGAATCCTGCGGTACTGTTGACGGTCCCGGAATACGTTTCATTGTTTTCTTTCAAGGATGCTTAATGAGATGCCTCTATTGTCACAATCGTGACACTTGGGATACTCATGGTGGGCAAATCGTCACAGTTGATGAATTAATGAAAGAGGCGGTTACCTATCGTCATTTTATGAATGCTTCTGGTGGCGGTGTTACTGCTTCTGGTGGCGAAGCGATTTTGCAAGCAGAATTTGTGCGCGATTGGTTCCGCGCATGTCAAAAAGAAAATATCCATACTTGCTTAGATACTAACGGCTTTGTTCGTCGTTATGATCCCGTTATTGATGAATTAATGGATGCTACTGACTTGGTGATGCTCGACCTAAAACAAGTCAATGATGAAATTCACCAAAAATTAGTGGGCGTATCAAACCAACGTACACTTGAATTTGCCCGTTATTTAGCCAAACGAGGCCAAAAAACATGGGTTCGTTATGTGGTTGTTCCGGGTTGGTCTGACGATGATGATTCTGCTCATCGTTTAGGCGAATTTATTAAAGATATGAAAAACATCGAAAAAGTAGAGCTACTACCTTACCACGAACTCGGCAAACATAAATGGGTAGCTTTAGGCGAAGAATATAAACTAGATGGTATTCATCCACCGTCAAAAGAGACGATGGAAAATGTTAAATCCATTCTTGAGTCTTACGGCCATAAAGTAATGTATTAAATTCTTCTACTTAGAATTAATTTAAGAAGCAGCGTTTTTAAGCGCTGCTTTTTTGTTTTACTAAAATTAACAAAATTTATATCAATCACCTTTTTTATGATCATGATCTTTAAGATCAGGGTGCTTCTTCTTATTTTCAGGTGTTACTCTTTGTCGTTTATCTGTTTCACCTGTCGTTTTTGCAATAGGTTTAGGGCCTGTTTTAATCCCCATGACATACTCCTTATTTAATTTACGTATATTTTAATATAAGAAATATGGTATGAACTTAAGGTGAGCAATGTAACACTTCATCATAATTAAACTTTAATTTCTTTATATACTTATAAATAAACTAGTCCTTTATCAAAAAGATAATTAATTATCTTTATTCTGCTTTTATCAAACTCACATTGAATATTTTTATAGGCTAAATGAAGTTAACCTCATAATAAGATTATCCTTAACCTATATTAGCTTTAATACAGTTGATTAATAACAAAACAAAAAGATATTATAGAGGGCTTATATTTATAAACAAAGACATTGGGATTCAGGTACAAGAAATGGAACAAGACAACAATTCATCGCTAACAGAGCCACAAGAAGTATTTACGCCCATTCCTCAAGCGCGAGGCGCCTCAGGTGGTGTTCGCTGGCTAGGACTCGGATGGGATTTAATAAAAGAACGTTTTTGGATGTGGATAGGCGTTATTATTATCTACTTTATCGTTAGTCTTATTATATCAACCATTCTTGGATTCATTCCGCTATTGGGTCCAATCATTTCACCTTTTGTTACTACTGTATTAGCCGCAGGTGTCGTGGCAATTGCTCATCAACAATATGAGACTCAACGTATTGATGTTGATACTTTATTCTTTGGCTTTTATAACAAACGTTACCTTAGCTTGATGGGCGCATATGGTATTAGTTTCCTAATTTTACTTGTAGGTTTTATTCTTGCATTTATCGTCAGCAGTGCCGCTATGATGGATATTTTTTATGCTATCAATAGCGATTATCCTGAAGAAATCATTGCTGAAATGATGATGGATAACTCGTCTGGATTTATATTATTTTTTGTTATTATCGCTATTTTTGGTGCGTTAAGTACTGCAGCCTATTGGTTTGTTCCTGCGCTTGTATTAGTCAATGGTTATAAAGCATTCCCTGCTGTTAAAGCGAGCCTCGCAGCAGTAAAAATAAACTTATCTGGTGGGTTCTTCTTCTTTATTTTACTGTTCTTTATTATTGCTATTAGTGTTATTCCATTTGGTTTAGGTTTACTGATTACTATTCCTCTTTCTTACACTGCGATGTATGGCTCTTATCGTGACGTTTTTTATCACCATAATGTAGGTAGCCGAGGAAATAACGGTGGCATCAATGGAAATGGTACAATTTCTCTAAATAAAACCGCTGAATCCAATATTGGAAAATTAGTAAGCTAATATTAGCGTTAACAGCCTAAATAAAACAGCAGTAGACTGAAGCAATCTCATCTACTGCTTTTTATTAGCTAAAATAAATCTTACTAGCCTGCAAACGGATTTTTATTATCGTAAGATTTATTGTAAAGTACGTCAGAGATCAAATAGTTATAAATTTCATCAACAACTTCAATGCCTTCTTTTTCGCTTCTTTGTTCTTCTATTTGACTATTCTCACCAGGATAGAGAACTTTATCTACATTAGGGGCCGGCTTAATCGCATTTAATTCCCCCATAACTTGTGAGATATGCTCTCTAAATAATGTCGCATCAGTAAAGAATGCAGGATTAATTACAATATGTAATTGGCCTAACTCTCGTCCTTGCGTTAAATCGTGATACATCGAGCTGACATGTTTACCAAAAGGAAGCCCAAGCAAAATACCTGATAACACATCGACCATCATCATCAAACCATAACCTTTAGGGCCAGCAATGGGCAATAAGCCTTTTACCGCAAAAGGATCTGTCGTAGGTTTTCCGCTTTCATCTACCGCCCAAGTATCAGGGATATCGACATGACGTGAACGCGCATCAAGTACCTTGCCCCATGCCTGTACTGTTGTCGCCATATCGAATGTAATATGTTTATCACCTACGCCTGGGGCAGAAAACGCAATAGGGTTTGTGCCGTAATACACTTCTGAGCCACCAAAAGGAACAACCATAGGATCAGATTGGCAAAGTGAGATACCTATCATTCCTGCTTGTGATGCCTGCTCGACAAAATAAGAAAGTGCGCCACTGTGACCAATTCGTCTTACACCAACGACTGCGACGCCCTTCTCCTGTGCCATTTTAATTGCGCGTTCCATTGCATCTTTCGCGGCAACATGGCCTGTGCCATTATCGCCATCAAATACAGCGCTACAAGGCCCCGTTTCAGTATAAGTAAAATTAGGTGTAGTATTGGTACCACCTTTGCTAATGCGCTCTGCATAATACTCTACACGCACAGCACCATGAGAATGAATGCCTTTACCATCAGCATGGACTAAGACATCAGCCACCGTATCTGCATGGGTTTCATTTAGCCCAGCATGATGTAATTTATTTTTAATTAATTGATGTAACTGCGGTTTAGAAACTATCATAGAATATGCTCTTTTGTAGGGTTCTATTTAAATAGAAACGTCATAAAATAATTGAGGTAAATTCGAGCGATAGGTCTAATTTAACAGCATAAATAGGATCTGCCGTGATCGGTTTAACCAATGAAGGATTGCGTTATATTTTTGTTAAATAGTCATTTCTTTATTAAAAACCTTTTTATAATAGCTCTTGTTATAAACAAAAAAGTGGAACAATTTCTTGCTCCACTGACTATTTGATCACAAATTCTTTGCCACAGATAATATTATGGAACCGGAACAGCTTCGCCCTTAAACGTTTCTAGAATAAATTGTTTGGTTTCTGGAGCTCGTAATTGCGTCATTAATTTAGCAATACGTGGGTCATTTTTATCTTCTTCTCTAATCACAACCACATTGGCAAACTTACTGTTTGCAGCAGGCTCGGTATAAATGACTTCTTTGGTTAAATCTAGCCCCGCATTAATAGCAAAGTGTCCATCAATAGAAGCAACATCCGCTTCACCATTTTTATAAATTTGTGGTAATAATGGACCATCATAAGTAAATAGGAATTTTATATTACGAGGATTTTCTACAATATCATCAATTGTAGAATCATCAGGATCGATGCCTTCACGTAATTTAATTATCCCTTCGTCTTGGAATAGTTTTAATATATGTCCATGCTGTGCCAGATTATTACTACTTATCATTTTTGCACCATTCGGTAGATCTTGTAAGCTTTTATATTTCTGTGAGAAAAAACGATAAGGGTGCATATGTACTGCACCTGCTGATACTAATTTCCAGTCAGGGTGATCAGCAAGTGTTTTATTTAAATAAGGCACATGTTGAAAGAAGTTTGCATCTAATTCTTTTTCCGCTAATGCCTGATTAGGAATAATATAGTCATTAAAGACTCGAATATCTAACTCTAATCCTTCTTTTGCTAATTGTGGTTTAATAAATTCTAGAATTTCTGCGTGAGGTGTACTTGATGCACCTATAATTAATTTATTTTCTGACTTTTCATCAGTTGGCTTACATGCAGATAAAGCTAAGCTGACAAGTAGCAGTGACCCCAGTTTTTTAAATACTGTTAATTTCATTGTTATAACCTTATTTTTAAATTTGATTTTTAATTAAGTTTATTCTTTGATTAGCGTTTATCTATATTTCTTACAACACTATCTCCCAATAGCTGAATACATAATACAATCAATAAAATAACAAATGTAGCTACCCAAACCACATCAAGATGACTGCGCTGAAATCCTTCTAAATAAGCTAAATTACCTAACCCACCTGCACCTATTGCGCCGGCAACAGCTGTTCCACCCACTAAAGAAATCAGCGTTACCGTTAGACCAGAAACAAGCGCTGGCGAGGATTCAGGCAATAACACTTTAAATATTAATGTAGGTAAATTAGCTCCCATTGAAAGGCTTGCTTCTATGACACCTTTATCAACTTCACGTAGTGCTAATTCAACCAATCTTGCGTAAAATGCGGCAGCTGAAATCACTAATGCAGGAAGTGCTGCATTAACACCTAATATAGTTCCCACAATTAATTTAGTAAAAGGAAACAATAATATAATTAAAATAATAAAAGGAACTGCCCTAAAAATGTTTACAATAAATGAAAGTGCTCTATAAATAGAAATCTGCTCTTTATAACCTTCTTTTGCTGTTAAAAATAATGTGACACCAATTAATATTCCTAATAAGCAAGATAATAGACCCGAAACTAATGTCATATATAAAGTATTTAATGTTTCTTCTCCTAAGACATTGAGCTTTAAATGAGGAAAGTAACTATTAATTAAAATTTGTATTTCATTCATATCACACAACCGCTATATTAAAATCATTGCTCTCAAGGTATTGTATAATTTCATTAGATTTATTATTTAATTGTAAATAAATAAACCCATTTTCTTGTGAGAAATTTCCTTTTATCAAATTAATAGGTTCATTAAATTTAGAAATCAAATCATAAAGAAAATAATCATATTTTTTACCTTCTTGTAATAATAATCTTATTACTGTGCTTTGTTGTTTTATATTATCAATATCATCATTATTATCTATTACCTGTGTTGATTGAGATAAAAATTGTTGCGTCACTTTATGTTTGGGCTGGTTAAATATTTTTAGCACTTCACCCTGTTCTATTATTCTTCCTTGTTCAATAACTGCAACTTTGTTGCATATTGCTTTTACAACCTGCATTTCATGTGTGATCAACACTATCGTAATATTCATTTTTTTATTAATTTCAGCAAGCAATGCTAAAATTGTTTGTGTTGTTTTTGGATCTAATGCAGATGTTGCTTCATCACATAATAAAACATCAGGATTGTTTGCTAGCGCTCTAGCAATACCCACACGTTGCTTTTGTCCACCACTTAATGTTGATGGATATTCATCTGCTTTATCAGCAAGCCCAACCAACGTCATAAGTTCACTCGCTCGCTGAGAACGTTGTTTTTTATCTAAGCCCGAAATTTCGAGTGGAAATTCAATATTTTCTCTAACTGTGCGTGACCACAATAAATTAAAGTGTTGAAAAATCATGCCAATCGAGTGACGAATTTTACGGATCTCACGCTCACTACTGGTAGTAATATTATATTTACCTACAATCACCTCACCTTTGCTAACAGGCTCTAAGCGATTTAATAGTCGGATCAAGCTACTTTTCCCAGCACCGCTATAACCAATGATGCCAAAGATATCTCCCTGCTCAATATTCAAATTAATATCATCAACAGCAACAGTTTGCTTTTTCCCTCGCTGATAAATTTTGCTGACATTTTTTAGTGTTATCATTTTAATCAACTCACTCATTAAATGGAAATCTAGACGGCTAAACATCTAGAAATCCAAATTAATGTTAATGAGAGGAATTGTCAAGCAGGGAATGAAAATGAAATAAACAAAAATGGCATACCTTAGAATTAAATTATTTCTATTGGTTTTATTATTGAATTTTTACTTTGTGATTATCTTACAATCTAGATTTAACTGTCACCATAAAATAAATTAATAGTGATAAATATTTGTTATAGATAATAAAAAACCCCCTGCCTAAGCAGAGGGTTAAATTATTAATACTCAATTAATTAGAGAATAATTAACCGATATATTCTAAACCGTTCATATAAGGACGTAACACTTCTGGAATTTCAATACGGCCATCAGCCATTTGATAGTTTTCCATGATTGCGACTAAAGTACGACCTACTGCTAAACCAGAACCATTTAATGTATGAACCAGTTGAGTCTTTTTGTCACCTTTAGAGCGGAAACGTGCTTGCATACGACGAGCTTGGAAATCCCACATATTTGAGCATGAAGATATTTCACGGTATGTGTTTTGAGCAGGAACCCAAACTTCTAAGTCGTAAGTTTTGCGTGAACCAAAACCGATATCACCAGTGCAAAGCACAACTTTACGATATGGCAGATTCAGTAATTGCAACACTTTTTCAGCATGGCCTGTTAGCTCTTCTAATGCTTCCATTGATTTTTCAGGATGAGCAATTTGAACCAGCTCAACTTTATCAAATTGGTGCATACGAATAAGACCACGAGTATCACGACCATAAGAGCCTGCTTCTGAACGGAAACATGGTGTATGAGCCGTCATTTTCAATGGTAAATCGTCTTCTTCGAGAATAACATCTCTTACCATGTTAGTAACAGGGACTTCTGCTGTTGGAATAAGTGCATATTGGCTTTCTGCTTCTTCTTCTAACGGTTTAGTGTGGAATAAGTCTTCACTAAATTTAGGTAACTGACCAGTACCGTACAGAGTTGCGTGGTTAACCAAGTAAGGAACATACATTTCTTGGTAACCGTGCTCTTCGGTATGCAGATTCAGCATAAATTGTGTGATAGCACGATGTAAACGTGCAATTTGACCTTTCATCACAACAAAACGTGAACCCGTAATTTTCACCGCAGAAGCGAAATCTAAACCATCAGTCAGCTCACCTAAAGTCACATGATCTTTTAATTCAAAATCATAAGTCTTTGGTGTGCCCCAACGAGAAACCTCTACGTTTTCGCTATCATCTTTACCATTTGGCACAGCATCATCTGGCATATTCGGGATAGTTAAAACGTAATCACGGATTTCCGCTTGAAGAACTTCAAGTTCTGCTTTTGCAGCTTCAAGTTTTTCACCTAACAGGTTAACTTCCTGACGAAGTGGCTCAATATCTTCACCACGCGCTTTTGCCGCACCGATGGACTTCGATCGAGAATTACGTTCTGCTTGCAGGGATTCGGTTTCAACCTGTAACACCTTACGGCGTTCTTCTTGTTGACGGATTTTTTCCACATCGAGGGTGAACCCCCTGCGAGCCAGTTTTTCGGCGACCGCGTCTAGCTCATTACGCAGTAGATTTGGATCGAGCATGCTTATCCTGTGCTTATTGATAGATTAATAAAAACCTTCTCTCCTATCTTATAAAAAAGATATCTGAGACAAGGCATAGTTAAGAAATTAATGATAATTTAATAACCTTACCGCATCTTTACATTTTGCGATAGCGTTTTGTAGCACTATTTTGATCTTGTTGAGAAAGCCAGTCTAATTTCTCTGCAACCTTGATCTCTAACCCTCTTTTTACTGGGTAATAGTACTGCGTATTGGCCATTTCTTTAGGAAAATAAACCTCTCCTGCCGCATACGCATTAGGCTCATCATGCGCATAACGATACTCAGCACCAAGCCCCATTTCTTTCATCAGTTTTGTTGGCGCATTACGCAAATGTTCAGGCACATCATAATCAGGTTTACTTTTGGCATCTGCAATGGCTGCTTTAAATGCGGTATAAACTGCATTACTTTTGGGAGCACAAGACAAATACACAATGGCTTGCGCAATCGCGCGCTCACCTTCAGCAGGCCCTACACGCGTAAAACAATCCCATGCAGCAATAGCGACTTGCATTGCACGAGGATCAGCATTACCTACATCTTCTGATGCGATTGCCAATAAACGGCGAGCAACATAAAGTGGATCACCACCTGCTGTTATGATCCTTGCGTACCAATAAAGTGCTGCATCGGGTGCAGATCCTCTTACTGATTTATGCAATGCAGAGATAAGATCGTAAAAGCGATCGCCTTTATTATCGAAACGCGCACTACGCTCACCACTGATTTCAGTGAGTAACGCAGGTGTCAACATGCGTTTTCCTTGGCTATCTACTTCGGCAATATCAGCCATCATTTCAAGCAAATTTAACGAACGACGTGCATCACCATTAACCAATTGTGCAATCATTTTACGAGTGTCATTAGGTAAAATGATATTGCGCCCACCTAAGCCACGTTCAGGATCATCTAGTGCTTGTTGTAGCACTAGTTCAATATCTGCTTCGGTTAATGAACGTAATAGATAAACCCTTGCTCTGGATAGCAACGCAGAATTTAATTCAAAAGAGGGATTTTCAGTCGTTGCGCCGATAAAAGTGATCGTGCCATCTTCAATATGAGGTAAAAAAGCATCTTGCTGACTTTTATTAAAACGATGAACTTCATCAACAAATAGTATTGTTCTACGCCCAGCATTACGATTTTGGCGCGCAATTTCAATAGACTCTCTGATTTCTTTAATACCCGATGTTACCGCAGATAAACGTTCTATATCAGCTTGTGCATAGCGACCAATAATCTCAGCAAGGGTTGTTTTCCCTGTGCCTGGTGGCCCCCATAAAATCATGGAGTGCAATTGCCCCGCCTTAATAGCACGAGGTAATGGTTTACCTTCGGCAAGTAAGTGCGTTTGCCCGATATATTGCTCCAATGTTTCAGGCCGCATTCTTGCAGCCAGAGGTTGGAACTCATTGCGTGAAAAATCGAGTGATAAATTACTCAAAATATCCTCACTGACGTTGGTCATCCACAGTCACACCCGCAGGAGGTGTAAAGCGAAATGCGGATGCATCAATTGGCGCAGCTGTTTGAGCAGTTAGTTGATAATTACTCACCTGGCCATCTTGTTCTGTGGCAGCAAATTGCTGGATTTGCCCATTAGGTAACACGGTGATCGTAAAATGTTTTAAGTTATTTTCTACTTTTGGCGTTAGCTCAAAACGATCACCCGTTTGTTTAACTTCATAATTTTGCCATTCTTTACTGTCGTTACGCGCGATCAACATAAACGGAGTATTGGTTGTAGCACTTTCAAGCCAGCTAGCAGTAACTTGCTCCACAAAAGGATTATAAAACCATAATGTTTTACCATCAGAAATCAGTGTGCTCTCATCAGGTGCGGTCATTTGCCAATTAAACAAATCAGGGCGTTGTACTTTTAAATTTCCTTCCCCTTTTTGAATAAGGGCACCTTCATTGCTAGTGACAGTTTGGCTGAAGTTAGCTTGAAAACTATTTACTTTATTTAATCGTTGTTGCAGATCTTGACGCGCATCAGCCCAAGCGGCTTGGCTACTTATTAATGTCATCGCACACACTGCAAATAATACTTTTTTCATTCTACAAGCCTCGGCATGAGATTACGCCGACATAATGTCGGCGTATAAATTTTAATGATATTGTGCAGGTTATCATGCTATCTCATTAGCTGATAACTGAGTTTTCAAGATATTACATATCAGAAGGTGGTGGTGAAAGTACATCACGCGTATTGTTGTGATTTGGCGTACTGACAATACCTTGCATCTCCATTTGCTCTACAATTCTTGCGGCACGGTTGTAGCCAATTCTAAATTGACGTTGTACACCAGAAATAGAAACACGTTGTTTTTCAACAACAAATTCTACCGCTTGGTCAAATAAAGGATCAAGCTCTTCACTATCGTCGTAACCACCACCATTACCACTTTCGCCTTCTTCACCACATTTAGTAATAGCTTCAATATATTGTGGACGACCTCGTGCTTTCCAGTCAGTTGCCACAGCATGTACTTCATCATCGCTAACAAAAGCACCATGAACACGCTCAGGCACAAAACCATTCGGTGCATAAAGCATATCACCCATGCCTAATAATGATTCAGCACCACCTTGGTCTAAAATAGTTCGAGAGTCAATTTTGCTTGAAACTGTAAAGGCAATACGGCTAGGAATATTAGCTTTAATTAAACCGGTAATAATATCAACTGAAGGCCTTTGTGTTGCAAGTACGAGGTGAATACCTGCAGCACGCGCTTTTTGTGCTAAGCGAGCAATCAGCTCTTCCACTTTTTTACCCGCAGTCATCATTAAATCAGCGAATTCATCGACCACAACCACGATATAAGGCTCTTTTTCCAACGTTGGCATTTCCGTCGCTATAGTGTCTGTTGGCTTCCAGGATGGATCTGGAATTGGGCGGCCCATTGCTTCAGCTTCTTTAATTTTTTCGTTATACCCCGCAAGGTTACGTACACCAAGCGCGGACATTAATTTATAACGACGCTCCATTTCCGCCACACTCCATCGCAGCGCACTTGCGGCATCTTTCATATCTGTAACAACTTCAGTCAGAAGATGCGGAATACCTTCATACACTGATAATTCAAGCATTTTAGGGTCAATCATAATAAAACGAACATCTTCTGGTTTCGCTTTATAGAGAATGCTGATGATCATCGCATTCACACCGACAGATTTACCTGAACCTGTTGTACCTGCCACCAGTAAGTGAGGCATCTTAGCAAGATTAGCAACAACGGGTTGTCCACCAATATCTTTACCTAAAACAACAGTCAGTGGGGAGCGACTATCACGAAATGCATCACTATCTAACAACTCACGCATATATACGGTTTGACGTTTTTTATTAGGTAATTCCAGTCCTACATAGGGTTTTCCAGGAATGACTTCAACAATACGTACCGCAATGGCAGACAATGAACGTGCTAAGTCCCGCGATAAATTTGAAATACGCGCAGCTTTAACACCTGGCGCAAGTTCAAGTTCAAATCGCGTGATAACAGGCCCCGGTGAAATACCAACCACCTTGGCTTTAACACGATAATCATTAAGGCGAGCCTCAATAAGTTTACCGATACGCTCAAGCTCAAACATATCAACAGGTTCTTCTTCTACTGGCGGTGTTGTTAACAGATCCAGAGAAGGCATTGGCGTGGTTGGTTTTTGCAGCGGTCTGTCATTACGCATCAAGAATGGATGAATTAATGATTCTTGCTGCTGTTGCTGTTGCTGTTGCTGTTGCTGTTGCTGTTGCTGTTGCTGTTGCTGTTGCTGTTGCTGTTGCTGTTGCTGTTGCTGTTGCTGTCCAAAATGCTGAGCCATATTGGGCTGTGGTTCAATACGTGATTGCGATGCAGTTTGAGGAGCCGCAGGTGGCGTAACAGGTTCAGAAACAATCGGCGTAAATACTGGCTCTATTGGCTCTTCATCCAATAAATCATCAATAGGTGAGAAAGCTTCTAATGCGGTGAGTTCTCTTTCTAATTCAATTTTTGGGGTGTACTCTTCCTCTTCATCATCACGAGGTGAGATTTGTAAAAACGCATTACTGGTTGGATACTCTACTTTTTTCTCCATTGTTTGCGTTGGTTTTGCTGATTGTGAGGCAAACGAATGTTGAATATGAGGTTGATAACCCGTAGTTGCTTGTAATGAAGATGCTGATGTTGATATTTGAGGTAAAACTTCATCTTCGTCATCATCTAACGAAACCTCATCACCATAACGATCCTGCAATTGTTGCTTAAATTGTGCAGCTAGCTGTTGCTGTTCATAAAGCTCATTCTCATCGAGATCATTGCTATTATCTTCTGCTGAAGAGAATGTATTTGCAGTAACAGTAGGTTCGTCTCGATAATTATCTTGTTGATGATTAAAGGAAGAAAGTGGCGTCTCAATATTCGGCTCATAATGAGAGGCAGATTGCTCAATAACCTCATCAGCTTCGTCGCCATAACGTTCACGTTGCTGTTCAAGAAATTGTTGGCGTAATTGCTGTTCAAAATTCGCTTGCTCTTGGATATCAGCTAATTCATCTTCAGGCTCTGATTGAACAGCTTCTTCACGGCGACGTAGCTCTGCTTCACGCTGCGAAGGAATATGAATACCATAAAGCTCTCGACGAGTAGGCAAACGTACTGGATTTGGTCGTGGCAATTCAGGCCCTAAACCTTGTTTAACTTGTGCTCCGTGGCTTATTAGGGCACTTGTTGCGGCTCCGGCAGTCACCGTTGCGGCTTGTGTTAAGGTATCATCGCTATCTGGCGCCATTGAAAATGTAGGTTCAGCTCGTCCAACAGGCATAAAACTATCTACAGGTTGTGCAATAGGATTATTTTCAACTAATGGCTTCACAGAAGATATGTTCTCTTCTGGAATTGAATAAACAGAATGTTGCGAAGCACTAACTTCTGGCTGAATATCTTTTTTAAGGAAGGCTTCAGGAATATCAAAACGGTAATGTTCTGGTGTTTCTTCTGTTATTTCGGACGCGTTTTCTACTACAGACTCCGCTATAACAGGTGTAACTGGCGTTAATGTTTGAACATGATCGTCGGTATCATTTGTTGCACTGAATGAAGGTAAATCATCTTCTTGTTGCGTTTTAGGCGGTTTCGAGGAATCAATATCTTGCTGACGAGCAAGTTCAAGTGCTGACGGTGCAGAAAATAAGATGTCATCACTCTCTTCTGTTGTTAGTTCTGATGCTTGTTTTTCTGTTTGATTTGAATGCTCAGTAACATCATCAACAAAATCTTGAGTGTTATCATCTTCTTCGTATTCAGCATCGTGTTGGCCTCGATTAGTAATAAAACCCACCGTACCAAGGATAACTGCACCAATTTTTTCGGTGATCGTTAGCCACGACCATCCTGTAAATAATGTAAAACCAACTGCCCAAACAGATAACAGTGCAAGTGTTGCGCCTAATACATTAAACCAAGGTAATAATGCCTTACTAAATAAACTGCCAATAACACCGCCTGAGCTAAAATTATAGATATCATCAAAATTAAGATCAGCTAATGCACAAGAGGTAAAAACCAGAGCCAAGGCGCCAATCGTGCGAAGTGCAAGGGAGAAAAAATCAGTATATTCGCGATTTTTTTGGTAGCGCAGTGAATTCCAACAACCAAAAACAACCACAACGGGAATAGCATAGGCGAGTAAGCCAAATGCTGAAAATAGGATATCAGCTAACCATGCTCCGATACTGCCACCTAGGTTTTGAATAGGTTCATTCCATGTGGTTTGTGACCAGCTAGGATCAGAGGGGTGAAAGCTAAATAAAGAAACCATCAAAAAGACAGCACCAATCCCGATTAAAATGAGAATAGCTTCCCAAACACGACGACGGTTACTTATCTTTGTTAAGCGAATATTTTTGTCTTCTGTATATTCCTGGCTCAAAGAGGGCTCTCCAGGTTTAACTTAGGGTTAAATTAAAACGGAACAACGCTGAGATATCTCAGCGTTGAAACTGTATGCATAAACAGGAGTGTACCTAATTTTTTCCTGCTTTGCACCAACCTATTAAGTTGGCTTAGCGAGTTTTGATTACAAGACGGTTACTTTGTTTAACTTCTTCCATAACCACGTAAGTACGTGTGTCATTAACACCCGGAAGACGTAACAGAGTTTCACCCAGCAATTTACGGTAAGCAGACATATCAGGTACACGAGTTTTCAACAGATAGTCAAAATCACCAGAAACTAAATGACATTCTTGGATTTCTTCAAGTTTTTGAACAGCCATATTAAATTGTTCAAAAACATCTGGCGCGCCACGGTTTAGTGTGATTTCCACAAATACCAATAATGATGCATCAAGGTAATGAGGGTTTAACAGCGCAGTATACCCAGAAATAAATCCTTGGCGCTCTAAACGACGTACACGCTCTAAACAAGGCGTTGGTGATAAACCAACACGTTTAGATAACTCAACGTTTGAAATACGACCATCTTTTTGGAGCTCATTTAGAATATTCCGGTCTATTCTATCAAGATCTTTACCCGGACGTTTTTTATTATCAATCATCTCTATACTCTCTTTCTCTTTTTCTCTTACTTTATTTTCCTATACCCATACCTGTACACCTTCAGCATCAATGTCGAAACTTCGGTATCAAACGGTCAGAGCAAACTACCAATCTATTTTCTTTTAATGCCAGATAAAACATCTATTTTATCTAAATACTCATTAGCAAATATCGCAAAGTAACTATCTTACACCCTGTCTGTCGAAAAATTGTACCTATAACATCCGAAGATAATTATCTTTAACAATCATGTTTTCGCAAATGTACAGCGGATTGTCAAAGCAAATGAGTAAAAATCAGAACAAGGCGCTATGTTATTCTCTATATACGCAAGATAGTCATCAATTGTAAAGCAAAATGTTTCATGTTGATTCGATGATGTTAGCCCAATATAACTCTATAATTATTAAACTATATTAGTATTAACTATTGCTAAAATAGCTAAAATATTATGTCTATTTCTCGTCATTGGCTTTTTTTAACGTCTTATTTCTCCTACAATCCCCCAATTCGCATCACGCCTAATCAGAGATGAGGTACACATGAGCACCATCAAACATAGCAAACTTATTATTTTAGGTTCAGGCCCTGCGGGTTATACCGCCGCCGTTTATGCTGCAAGAGCAAACTTAGAACCAGTACTGATTACGGGTGTTGAAAAAGGCGGTCAGCTGACAACAACAACAGAAGTCGAAAACTGGCCCGGTGACCCTGAAGGGTTAACAGGCCCAGGCTTAATGGATCGCATGTTTCAGCACGCTGAAAAATTTAATACAGAGATTATCTCTGACCATATTAATAAAGTCGATCTGAAAAACCGCCCTTTCCGCCTATTTGGTGATGAACAAGAATACACCTGTGACGCATTAATTATCGCTACAGGTGCTTCTGCACGTTATATCGGCTTACCTTCAGAAGAATCTTTTAAAGGCCGTGGTGTCTCTGCTTGTGCAACCTGTGACGGTTTCTTCTATCGTAACCAAAAAGTCGCTGTCGTTGGTGGCGGTAACACTGCAGTAGAAGAAGCTCTGTATTTAGCCAATATTGCATCCGAAGTTCATCTGATCCACCGCCGTGATTCATTCCGTTCTGAAAAAATCTTAATTAATCGTTTAATGGACAAAGTAAACAGTGGCAATATTATTTTGCATACTGATCGTACTTTAGACGAAGTTCTTGGCGACGATATGGGTGTAACCAAAGTTCGTTTAAAAGATACTAAGAGCGATAAAACCGAAGAATTAGATGTTATGGGTGTGTTTATTGCCATTGGACATAGCCCTAATACGGCTATTTTTGATGGACAATTAGAATTAGATAACGGTTACATCAAAGTACAATCAGGCACACAGGGTAATGCAACTCAAACCTCAATTGAGGGTGTTTTTGCAGCAGGTGACGTAATGGATCACATTTATCGTCAAGCAATTACCTCTGCAGGAACAGGCTGTATGGCCGCTTTAGATGCAGAACGTTACTTAGACGCACAAAAATCCAACTAAAATCATCACTTCCTTTCAAGGCGCTATTTCAGTAGCGCCTTTTACCATGTAACATACTAGCCTGGTTGCCAAAGCGTATAACTACTTACCCTTGGCCTTTCTGATACTTTGTATCTCACCTGCAAATTTGAATCTTTTCTTATGGATAAAACTAAACAAAATGAATTGGTTCGATGGCTGAAACAGCAAAGTGCTCCAGCCCGTCGATGGCTACGGCTATCAATGATCCTAGGTGTTGTAAGCGGTTTATTAATTATTGCTCAAGCATGGTTATTAGCTGTTTTACTTCAAGCATTTATCATGGATAGTATTAACCGTGATACACATATACCTACTTTTCTCACTCTTATTGGTATTTTTATCTTACGTGCAGCAGTAATGGCTATACGAGAGCGTGTTGGTTATCGCTGTGGTATGGCTGTTAGGCAACAAATTCGTAAAATTGTCCTTGATAGACTTGAAGAATTAGGCCCTGTTTGGGTTAAAGGCAAACCAGCGGGAAGCTGGGCAACAATTATTCTAGAACAAATTGAAGATATGCAAGATTATTATGCACGTTATCTTCCACAGATGTATCTTTCCGCTATTGTGCCTATTCTTATCCTTATCACCCTATTTCCTGTTAACTGGGTTGCGGGGTTAATTTTATTCTTTACTGCCCCGCTGATCCCGCTATTTATGGCATTAGTTGGCTTAGGTGCAGCAGATGCTAACCGTAGAAATTTTCTCGCTTTAGGTCGTTTAAGTGGTAACTTCCTCGATAGATTAAGAGGATTAGACACATTACGGCTATTTAACCGTGGTAATGCCGAAGTAAAACAAATTACTGAAGCAACAGAAGACTTCCGTAAACGCACGATGGAAGTGCTAAGAATGGCGTTTCTATCTTCTGGCGTATTGGAATTTTTTACCGCTGTTTCTATTGCTGTTGTTGCTGTTTATTTCGGGTTTTCTTACTTAGGTGAACTTAATTTTGGTAGTTATGGTTTGGGTGTTACCCTCTTTTCAGGTTTCTTAGCGCTGATCCTTGCTCCTGAATTTTTTCAACCTTTGCGAGATTTAGGTACTTATTATCATGCAAAAGCGCAAGCCGTGGGCGCAGCAGAGTCTCTGGTTGAGTTTTTAGAGGCTGATGGTGAAAAACCACAATTAGCAGGTAATGAGCGTATCAATGCAAATGAAAGTATTGAAATAACGGCACATGAACTAGAGGTTTTATCACATCAAGGCGTAAAATTAGCAGGCCCATTAAGTTTTACAATTAATCCTCAGCAACGTATTGCGATTGTAGGCCAAAGTGGCGCAGGAAAAAGCTCATTATTAAATGCCCTTTTAGGTTTTTTACCTTATCGTGGTTCATTAAAAGTTAATGGTATTGAATTAACTCAGCTTTCACCTGAAGCATGGCGTCAATGTTTAAGTTGGGTGGGACAAAATCCAAATTTACCTGAACAAACTTTACTTGATAATGTACGTTTAAGCGCTCCAAATGCCAGTTCAGAACAAATTAATCTGGCTATTGAAAAAGCCTATGTCAGCGATTTTATTAACGATTTACCTGATGGGTTAGATACAGTCATTGGCGATAGTGCTGCTCGTCTTTCTGTTGGTCAAGCACAACGAATTGCCGTAGCTCGTGCTCTATTATCCCCTTGCCAATTATTATTACTAGATGAACCAGCAGCAAGCCTTGATTCCCATAGCGAACAACGTGTGATGCATGCACTCAATAATGCATCATTAAATCAAACTACGTTGCTTGTTACTCATTTATTGGAAGAAACATTAGGTTACGATCAGATTTGGGTAATGGAAAAAGGTCAAATTATCGAAACGGGCACTTATGCGTTATTAAGCCAGCAACAAGGGGCTTTTGCTCGTCTTCTTGCTCATCGTAAAGAGGAACTTTAATTATGAAAGTATTGCTTCCTTTTCTCGCACTCTATCGTCGCCACTGGTTTATGTTATTGCTAGGTATTATTCTTGCTATCTTAACTTTATTGGCGAGCATTGGCCTTTTAACACTATCAGGTTGGTTTTTAGCGGGTACTTCTCTAGCTGGTTTTGCGGGGATTTATAGCTTTAACTATATGCTACCTGCTGCAGGAGTTCGTGGTGCGGCGATATTTCGTACTGCGGGCCGTTATTTTGAAAGACTCGTTAGTCATGATGCAACATTTCGCGTGTTATCACACTTACGGGTATTCACCTTTGAAAAAATCTTGCCTCTTTCTCCCGGTGGAATTGCACGTTTTCGTCAAGGTGAGTTACTTAACCGCTTAGTAGCTGATGTTGAAACATTAGATCACCTTTATATTCGTGTTATCTCACCTATTATTGCCGCTTTTGTCGTCATTATGATGATTATGTTTGGCCTTGGGTTAATTGATGCTCGCTTAGCTAATACATTAGGTGGCATTATGCTCACCTTGCTGATTGTTTTACCTTTTGTGTTCTATTATGCAGGTAAACCTATCGGCCGAGATCTGACTGATTTACGTGGACAATATCGCACTGTACTAACTAGCATGTTACAAGGGCAAGCAGAACTAACTGTTTTTGGTGCGCTACCTCGTTTTAGAGCAAATTTAGCGCAACTTGAAGCCAAGTGGTTACACCGACAAGCACAACAAGCAAACTTAACAGGGTTATCGCAATCATTGATGATCCTCGCCTCAGGGCTGACTGCAACCTTAATTCTATGGTTGGCAGCCGATGGGATAGACCATAGCTTTATGCCTGAAGCCCTAATTGCTTTATTCACATTCTGTGCATTGGCAGCATTTGAGTCTTTAGCCCCTGTTACTGTTGCATTCCAACATTTAGGACAAGTGATGACATCTGCAACACGTATTTCTCATTTAATTGAGCAAAAACCAGATGTCACTTTCCCTGAAAAAGGAGAAGAAAGAAAAAAGAGTGCTTCACTTACCCTACATAATGTGTGCTTTACTTATCCAGCTCAACCGATGCAAGTTATTAATCATGTAGATTTAACGATTGAAGCGGGACAGCACATTGCATTGTTAGGAAAAACAGGTTGTGGTAAATCAACACTATTGCAATTAATCAACCGCGCTTTTGATCCAACCCACGGCACAATCCGCTTAAATAATTCATCTATTGCCGATTATGATGAAACGACTCTGCGTTCAATGATGTCTGTTGTTCCTCAGCGTGTTCATGTCTTTAGTCATACCCTAAGAGAAAACTTAATTATGGCAAAAGAAGAGGCAACGGATGAAGAGCTAGTCTATGCACTTCAACAAGTTGGCCTTGGGCACATTTTGGAAAATGATGAAGGGTTAAACGCATGGATGGGCGATGGTGGTAGACAGCTCTCTGGGGGCGAACAGCGACGTTTAGGACTGGCAAGAGCCCTACTCCACAATGCACCTCTTGTATTGCTTGATGAGCCAACAGAAGGCCTTGACGCCGATACAGAACAGCAGATCCTAGCTCTCTTACATCAGCATTGTCAGGGCAAAACTGTATTAATGATCACTCACCGACTTCACGGTTTAGATAAAATGGATAAAATTTGCGTTATGGATGGCGGAAAAATCGTTGAAACAGGCACTCATGCTTTGTTGTTAAAACAACAAGGGCATTATGCTAAATTTCACCAAAGACAGGCACTATTAACTCCGACTCACGAGGCATAATATGCCGTTGTTTCAATTAGACGATAGTGATTTGGAATTTCCAGAGCCTCATTTAGCATTAAAAGAGCCTAATGGATTATTAGCAATAGGGGGAGAAATCTCCCCTTCTCGATTACGTGTTGCATATCAATCAGGTATCTTCCCTTGGTACTTCCCCTACGAAGAGCCATTATGGTGGTCACCTGATCCAAGAGCTGTATTACCTGCTGGTGATTTACATATTGGGCGTAGTTTGCGTAAATTTATTCGTCATCATCCGTATAAAATAACCTTAAATCACGCCTTTGCTGCAGTGATAGAGGCCTGTTCTATTCGTGATGAAGGCACATGGATAGGCCCTGATATTAAAGAGGGTTATGAAGCGCTGTATCATCAAGGTGAAGCACATTCTGTTGAAGTATGGGAAGGCGATGAACTCGTAGGTGGACTATACGGAGTCAATATCGGTGCGGTTTTTTGTGGTGAATCGATGTTTAGTCGCAGAGATAACGCTTCTAAATGTGCCTTTATTGCTTTTTATAACCATTTTCTTCGTTATGGGGGTCAACTATTTGATTGTCAGGTGCTAAACTCTCATACTGCCTCGTTAGGTGCCAGTGAGATCTCGCGCGACCATTATTTAGATGCATTATCACGCTGGAAAAAAGTGATTATTGATAAAAAGTGTTGGTATCAGCAATCGTTGGAATTATAATCACTGCTTGTTTTTGTAAAGCCCTTCTTATTTAAGACAGAATTAAGGATGCCATTCTGTTATTTATGCAAAAAGGTTTATACAAAAATTTTATCTTACACACCCATTATGTGGTTAGGGTGTGTTGCTATTTTATTGTTATAAATACCACAAAATAAAGAATTACGACTTCTGTTATTACTTTTGCTCTAGCTTAGTAAAACGCAAGTCACGGTAAGGATGTTAAGTGCAATAGCAAGGTGAACACCATTGCTATCCAATAACATTCCTTTACATAGGACAATATTTTCGGCATTATCTTGCCGTTTAAAAAATATGGTTATTAAAACTTAGAGGATTAGATGGCCAAAGAAGACAACATTGAAATGCAAGGCACTGTACTGGATACTCTGCCAAACACGATGTTCCGCGTAGAATTAGAAAACGGACACGTCGTTACCGCTCATATCTCAGGAAAAATGCGTAAAAACTATATTCGTATCCTGACAGGCGACAAGGTTACCGTTGAGCTGACCCCATATGACCTGAGCAAAGGCCGTATCATCTTCCGTAGCCGTTGATCCCAATCTGTTCTCTCCCGTTATTGCGATATAACGGGTGAAAAAAAACACCACAGGCAAGGCATTTATTGATGCTCACCTGTGGTGTATGCTTTTATGGCTTAGTAAGTTAACCGCTATCCTTAGATAACGGTATCTTCGTTCTTAGCCAGCTTTTCTTGACTGACAAACTCGTAGCTTAACTTACCTGCTAGTTTATCTAATGTGACAGAAACTGAGCCACCATTAACAAGAGAGCCAAATAAAATTTCGTTAGCTAATGGTTTTTTCAGATTTTCTTGGATCACACGCGCCATTGGTCTTGCGCCCATCGCTTTATCATAGCCTTTATCACACAACCATTGGCGTGCTTCTTGACTAACTTCTAGCGATACCCCTTTATCATCTAGCTGTACTTGTAGCTCAACAATAAATTTATCCACTACCATAGAGATAATTTCAGGTGATAACGCATTAAACCAAATAATGTTATCTAAACGGTTACGGAATTCAGGTGAGAACGCTTTTTTAATTTCCGCCATAGCATCGGTGCTATTATCTTGCTCTGTAAATCCAATCGACTTACGCTGCGTTTCACGCACACCCGCATTAGTCGTCATTACTAAAATAACATTACGGAAATCTGCTTTGCGACCATTGTTATCTGTTAATGTTCCGTTATCCATGACTTGTAGCAGAATATTGAACACATCTGGATGTGCTTTTTCAATTTCATCAAGCAACACAACAGAATACGGATTTTTGATTACTGCATCGGTTAATAATCCGCCTTGATCAAAACCAACATAACCAGGAGGCGCACCAATTAAACGGCTAACAGTATGTCGTTCCATATATTCAGACATATCAAAGCGCAGTAATTTAACATTCAACGCTTTCGCTAATTGTACAGTAACTTCTGTTTTACCTACCCCAGTTGGGCCAGCAAATAAGAATGAACCTACTGGTTTGTTATCTTGGCCTAAGCCTGCTCGACTCATTTTAATGGCTTCAGATAATGCATGAATTGCAGGATCTTGACCAAATACCAACATTTTTAATTGGTTATCGAGATTTTTCAGTATCGATTTATCACTACTAGATACCGTTTTTTCAGGGATACGTGCAATTTTAGCAACTACTGATTCAATATCAGAAACATTGATCGTTTTTTTGCGTTTACTTGGTGCAATTAAACGTGTTTTTGCCCCCGCTTCATCAATAACATCAATGGCTTTATCTGGTAGATGTCTATCTGTAATGTATTTAACGGATAAATCCACCGCGGCCTGAATCGCTTTATTGGTATAACGTACATCGTGGTGCGCTTCATATTTCTGACGCAACCCTTTGATGATTAAAACGGTTTCATCAGCTGAAGGTTCTGTTATATCAATTTTTTGGAAACGACGCGCAAGCGCTCTGTCTTTTTCAAAAATATTACTGAATTCTTGATAAGTCGTAGAACCTATAACTCGAATTCGCCCACCTGATAACAGAGGTTTGATTAAGTTTGCCGCATCTACCTGCCCACCAGATGCAGCTCCTGCACCAATAATGGTGTGGATCTCATCAATAAATAAGATGCTTTTCTCATCTTTTTCAAGGGTTTTAAGTAACGCTTTAAAACGTTTTTCGAAATCACCACGATATTTCGTTCCCGCTAATAGCGAACCAATATCTAGTGAGTAAATAGTGTAGCCTTTCATAACGTCAGGAACATCATCTTGCTCAATACGCCATGCAAGCCCTTCTGCAATTGCCGTTTTACCGACGCCTGATTCACCTACTAATAATGGGTTATTTTTGCGACGACGACATAATACTTGAATAGTTCGTTCTAATTCAGCTTGACGCCCAATCAAAGGATCTATTTTACCTTGGCGTGCTAACTGATTAAGGTTAGTTGTAAAATTATCCATATGATCGTCACCTTGAGGCATCTCTTGCTGAGATTGTGCGTTCATATCATTCATGTCAGAAAGATCTTCGTTTTGTTGATCTTCTTTTGAAATACCATGAGAAATAAAATTCACAACATCAAGGCGACTAACGTCATGTTTACGTAATAAGTAAGCTGCGTGAGATTCTTGTTCACTAAAAATAGCCACCAGCACATTAGCGCCAGAGACTTCATTTTTACCTGATGATTGAACATGAAAAACAGCACGCTGTAATACACGCTGAAAACTCAGCGTTGGTTGTGTTTCTCTGTCTACATTTTCAGGCAAAATAGGGGTTGTTTTACGAATAAAGACTTCAAGTTCTTCGCGTAAGACTGCCAGATCGACTTTACAAGCTTCCAATGCTTCGCGTGCCGATTTATTACTTAATAGCGCCAACAACAGGTGCTCTACAGTCATAAATTCGTGTCTGTTATCACGGGCTTTCGCGAATGCAACATTAAGACTCAGCTCTAATTCGTGATTAAGCATAAGCACCTCCTCCTTAAAAGACTAACCGGATCATGCTTGTTCAAGAGTACATAAAAGTGGGTATTCGTTTTCTCTTGCATACAGATTAACTTGTGCCACTTTCGTTTCAGCAATATCCGCACTATAAACCCCACAAACTCCTTTCCCTTTATGATGAACGTCCAGCATAATTTGTGTTGCTTTTTCCTCACTGAGAAAAAAATACATCGTAAGCACTTCTACAACAAAATCCATGGGGGTGTAATCATCATTATTCAAGATCACCTTATACATTGCTGGTGGCTCATTTACCTGATGAACATCATCCCTTAACGTGGTTTCTGTTAAAAAATCAAACTGACCCATTGTTTTGCATTACTCATAGTTTTGTTAAACGTCACTTTCAATTATGACATTTAGTTTACCATCTCACAGGAAAGTCTGCCTATCAACGCTTTTTTATTCCCTCTTTTTACATCCAAAAAATAACAAAGCGTTAGCTACATCAAAATTTCACCTTATCGAAACACTTTCTATCCCTTCCACCTCTTGACGACTGAAACAATAAAATAGAGTATGTTTTATGAACAGCTCAGTAAATATACTGAAAGTGATGTTAAACAAATAAATACAAGTATATGAGAGAAGCTAAGTATGGAGACAGGTACAGTAAAGTGGTTCAATAACGCTAAGGGCTTTGGTTTTATTACCCCAGAAAAAGGTGGTGAGGATATTTTTGCCCACTATTCAACAATTAGAATGGAAGGCTACCGCACACTTAAAGCGGGGCAGAAAGTTAATTATAGCACGATAAAAGGGCCTAAAGGTGACCATGCTGACCTTATCATTCCTATCATTGAATAGAAGATACGCACAGTATAGATAAACCTGATAATACCTTTTACCCAATGAAGTCGGGTATTTTCAGTCAGAAGGATACCTTATTCATTCAAATAAAAGCCCTTTATATACTTAAGGGCCTTTATCTTATTGTTTGAATTATTCTCTGGCTAATGCATCAATGGGATTCATTTTTGCAGCACTCCTTGCCGGCAAAAATCCGAAAATAACCCCAATAGCAGTTGAACAAATGAAAGCACTGATTAATGCAATAGGTTGGAATACAAAATGCCAATCCGGTAACATTACGCTTGCAATCATTGCAATACTAAACGAAAGAGCAATTCCTAACACACCCCCAACTAAACAAACCAGAACAGATTCAATGAGAAATTGTTGCATCACGTCACTTGCCCTCGCACCAACCGCCATTCTAATACCAATTTCTCGCGTTCTTTCAGTCACAGAAACCAGCATAATATTCATAACACCAATGCCACCAACCACTAATGAAATAACTGCGACAAGTGTAAGAAATAATTGCATTGTTTGCGTGGTGCTCTCAGCCGCTTTAATAAAACTATCAAGGTTATAAGTGAAAATATCTTTTTTACCATGTCTGATAGTAAGCAAACGGATCATTTGTTGCTCAGCTACACTGGCATCATAACCGTCTATTGCTCTTACCGTAATGCTGTCAAGATATGAGCGATTTAAAATACGACTATTTAACGTACTATAAGGCACCCAAACACGTAATGACTGCCCATTACCAAAAGCTGATTTTTTATCTGCAATAACTCCAACAATCGTAGATGGAATATTGCGAATAATAATTTGCTCACCAATCACATCTTTCTTAGTTGGAAAAAATCGATGACGAGTATTTTCGTCAATTACAACAACCTGAGCTTGTCGTTGGATCATATCTTGGGTAAATGAGCGACCTTGCGAAAATTTCATGGCATATACAATAAAATAATCTTCACTCACACCCGCAACCGAGGCTGGGGAATCTTGGTTTCCACGGCGTAATCGCGTGCTAAATTGCACTTGTGGTGTGACCGCTTGCACATAAGATTGCTGTTTTAAAGCAAAGACATCTTGTAGCGTTAATGATTGTCTGTCTTCAGGGGAATCACTACCGAAATCTTTCCCTGGATAAATATCGATGGTATTCGAACCAATGGCTTTTATATCAGAAAGCACCATACTTTTTGCAGCATCACCAATGACAATAATCGTCACGACAGAAGCAATTCCTATAATAATGCCGAGCATTGTCAATAATGTACGTACTTTATTGACAACCATGGCACGCCAAGCCATTTCTAGCGCTTGAGTAAAGCGCCCTACAATTTGTCCAAAATAAGAGGAAGTTAAAACAGGTGTCGTTTCTTTTTTAACTTTATGTGTCGTTGTTTGATGACGGTTATCACTAATAATCTTACCGTCTTTTATTTCGATAATTCGCTCGGCTTGTTCTGCAATTAAAGGGTCATGCGTTACAATAATAACTGTATGCCCTTGTTCATTTAATTGCTTCAAAATAGCCATTACTTCTTTACCAGAATGACTGTCTAATGCACCAGTTGGCTCATCAGCAAGAATGACCTCACCACCATTCATCAACGCTCGCGCAATACTTACACGTTGTTGCTGTCCACCAGAAAGTTGATTAGGTCGATAATCAACACGCTCGCCTAATCCTAAACGAGTTAATAATTCACGTGCCCTTTCTTTACGTTGAGTGGCATTTTTATCTGCATAGATGGCTGGAATTTCAACATTCTGCTCTGCACTTAAGTGTGCCATTAAATGATAGCGTTGAAAAATAAACCCAAAGTGTTCGCGACGTAATGCAGCAAGTTGATCACCTTCCATTTGAGCAACACTTTGACCTGCAACTTTATATTCACCGCTACTTGGCTTATCCAAACATCCTAAGATATTCATTAAGGTCGATTTACCAGAGCCGGACGCTCCCATAATCGCGACCATTTCACCCGCATTAATCGTTAATGAGACTTTATTGAGAACAACGGTTTCTTCTTCACCATTGCTATATACGCGACTAACCTCATTGAGTTCTAATAATGCCGGCATTATGCATCTCCTGAAGTTTCACCCAGAATAACCTCATCGTTCTCTTTTAATCCGCTGAGGACTTCAGCATAAACATCAGTACGCATACCTATTTTTACTGTGCGTTTTTCTGGCTGGCCATCAACTAAAACATCAACATAATATTCATTAATACCCGCATCTTCACCTAAGACAGAAAGCGGTACAAGGAGTACATCTTTCTTATTTTCGATAAGAATTTTAACTTGTGCGGTCATTTGTAAACGTAGTAAATGTTGTTCATTAGGCACTTCGAAACGGGCATAGTAAAAAATAGCATCATTAATTTTTTCAGGCGTTGGCAGAATATCTTTTAACTTGCCACTAAAGGCTTTATCAGGCGCGCCTAGCACTGTAAAAGAAGCATTAAGATCAGGTTTTAAATAAATCACATCTGCTTCAGATACTTCCGCTTTTACTAGCATCGTATCTAAATCAGCTAAAGTTAAAATCGTTGGTGCTTCTTGTGCCGCAATGACGGTTTGGCCTTCTAGAGTTTTAATAAACGTCACAATGCCATCCATAGGCGCAGTGATACGTGTATATTGAAGGTTAGTTTTTGCTGTATCTAAGGTCGCTTGATTCTTTTTAATCTGCGCTTCATAGGTGATAATACGTGCTTTTTTAACATCAACATCAGTTTTAGTACGATCAAGCTCATCTTGTGCAATGGCATGTGTACCTATCAGCTTTAACTGACGTTGATATGTAAGTTGCGCTAAACGTAATTCGGCCTGAGCCTGTTGAAGATTTGCTCTAAGCTCATTGTTGGTTTCTTGAGATTCAGTGACTTCGTTTTGCGCTTTTTTAGGATCAATAATCGCTAACAAATCTCCCTTTTTAACCGCATCGCCTTCTTTCACAAACAAAGTTTGTAATTGGCCACTGACTTGCGCACCTACATCAACTTTACGCACAGCATCAAGTTTACCTGTTGCTGTCACTTCTTTTGACAGCTCACCTCGCGTAATGATTTGTGTTTGATATAACGGTACATTTTCTTTCGGCCAAAAAAAATAGGCAACAATAGCAACCGCAATTAAAATAAGGGTGAGCACTTTCCCGCGCTTTTTTAAAGATAAAAAAGCCATACAATATCCTTCCTAAACATAACAATTTAATAAACCATAAGAAACTTTAGCGATGATATTCATCTTCATCGCTAAATAGAATTTACATTGATCACGTGCGTTTATCTTTCTTGCTATAACGGCCTAATTTGCTTTGCCTCTAGCAAGCCATGCAACACGAGAAAACATACTTTTCAGTATGGAGGGGATGGAGTCTACTCCTCGTTGAGCAGCATTGTTAGCTACCGTTAGTGCGAGATCTGGTTTTGATGAGCGTTGGATAGCTTTAATAATCACACGTCGAGTTGGCCATTTTTCATTATCCGGTACACCAGCAACATCATGATACACATTGCGAAATCCTTCTTTGTATAAAAAATGTTCCATATCTAAGGCGGGGAGTTTTGTTAATCTATCACGCTCCGCATCATTGCTTTTTGATGCAAAATCTTTAACGGTTGCGGCATATTTCTTACCCGCTTCATCACCATCCACTAAGGTATGCCATTCTATTCCCATATACGTTGCATACTTTAATAATGGCTTAAGTCCGCATTGTGCAAATTCAATAACTTTTATTCCTTCGGCTTCAAAGAAATAATTACATTGTCTTGCCAACTCGTTCATTAACCAAATTTCTGTTTCACCTTCAACTAATAACCAGCAACGAGCAAAAAGTGCAGACGGCCTGTTATAACGAATATGAAATGAAATACGTCGTTCTTCATCTGAATGTAATTGCTGATTACCAACACGATAAGCAGCTACTTTGTCAGTATCACGCACTAAACGACACACACTTTCTAATGGTGCTAATGAAAGTAACTCACCTGAATTAGTCGTTGTTATACGTTGTAGTGAAAAAAGATTAAGTAACCCCCAAGCCACCGAAAGCATAATAGGATGTAAACGTGTTTCAGGGTTTTCTACAATAACGATAGGCCTTGCATAAGGATCTAATGCAACGCTACCTCGAGACTGTAATATAGAGGAGAACATTCCTAAGATAATTAATCGAATGCTTCGTTGATTCGGTTTTGCCAACACCTTATTAATATTTTCTAATGCGTGCCAACCACGTACATGAGGCTCATTGACTTTGCGATGACGAGCATGTGATTTAAACAACAATGAACCATGATCAGCAAAATAGTGCCCTAGTAATTGTTGCATGGCATCTAGCCCTTCACGTAAATCCTCATCTGACAACTCGTCTGGATTTTTAACTAATGCCTTGGTTAACTCACTCATTTTATTATTAAACGCTTCTCGATGGGGATTATTATGAGGATCGATAACGTCAGAGGTAAGATCACGAACAAAACGCGCATCTTGCAAGCGAAGAACAGGATAAAGCCTAACAATCTCTGCAATAATTTCTTGAGTTTGTCCATTAGGTAAGCGAATTTGCTTTCCTTCTTTATCCAGAAAATAGCGGAATGTTTTTACATTTTTTTGTTCATCTAATTCAGCACTGATGCGGTAATAGATATGTTTTAGTTCATCACCATTTGCAACCCATACAGGCGCTATTTTATGAAAACGATAAGAACGATGTCGCCCAGGGCGTGATTCAGTAAATGTCAGAATAATTTGTAGAGTTTTTTTACTATTTTCTTCCGACTCATTCGGCAGACGATGGAAATCATCAGGTGTAAATGCATATTGATAGGTTTCAATACCCAAGCTGAGTGTTAACGCATCAAGTAATGAGCTTTTACCCCACGCATTTTCACCCACTAAGACTGTATTCATATCAAGAGGTAATGAAAGACGATTAAGTCCACGGAATCCAACTATTTCCACTCTTTCTAAATACATAAATTCCCTCGTTAGTTACGACTAAGCTATGTTTTTTTATTCTTCCTATCTTAATTTTATGCTTAATCTGCCAATAATTTCACTTAATGAATGTTTTCATTAAATCACAGTTAAAGAGTGTCGTAATAAAATTTACTCAACTATTCGATATATACCCAAATCGTTCGCTTTTCAAACAATTAAAGCCACTTATCGGTAAACATGTTAGGCTCATGGCTTCAATAAAAATTTTAGATTTATCTTAGCTTCTGTATCCACAACAACATAAGTAAATGTTATAATGCAGACAACGTTATTAGTTTATTTTATAATTTGAGTGCACTCAGTAAGGAATAGAAATGTTATCAGGGTTATTGATTATCCTACTTCCGCTTTTTGTAGGGTATTTGATTAAATTAAACAATCGCCCATTACTTCATCTGGCAAATCGCCTACTTAGTGCGATGGTTTACGTTATCCTATTTCTAATGGGCGTCAGTTTAGCCATGTTAGATAATATTGGTGAAAATTTAGTCTCTATTCTTGCTTATGCCAGCGTTTTCTTTTTATGCACCTTTGGTGCAAATTTACTATTTTTATGGTTATTGGATAAAAAAGATCCTTGGCATGTCCCTGCACATAAGCAATCTAAACCACCATCACGCATAAAAATGGTACTTGAATCACTGCAATTATGCGGTGTTGTTGTTGTCGGCTTTTTTGTAGGCTTAACGGGTTGGTCAATTTTTCATTATGCATCTCATGCCAGCCAAGGTGCGCTTATCTTCTTGCTGTGGCTAGTAGGATTACAATTGCGTAATAGCGGAATGAGCCCAAAGCAAATTTTAATTAACCGCAGAGGAACAACCGTTGCTGTCGTCATGGGGGTGAGTGCGCTTGCAGGTGGTGCTTTAGCTGCTTATTTACTAGGATTACCTATGAAAATGGGATTAGCCATTGCATCTGGATATGGTTGGTACTCTTTATCTGGGATTGTACTTACCGATGCATTTGGCCCTGTTATTGGTAGTACTGCGTTTTTCAATGACTTAATGCGTGAATTAGCGGCAATTATGCTTATTCCTATCATTGTTAATCGTTATAGAAACACGGCATTAGGGATTTGTGGTTCAACTTCCATGGACTTTACGTTACCTGTTTTACAAAGAAGTGGTGGTGTTGCCATTGTGCCTGCAGCCATTGTGCACGGATTCGTGTTAAGTTTAATCACTCCAATATTAATGGCTTTCTTTACTTCATAGAAAAATCAGTAACAATAGAACAATAACGTTCTCTTTTTACAGTGGATTAACAATGAATCAACAGCGTGTATTAGTACTTGGTGCAAGTGGCCATATTGGTCAAAATCTTATTCCAGCTCTGATAAAACAAGGTCATCAAGTCACTGCGGGAGCGCGCAGAGTTGACTGGATGATGTCTCAAGGTTGGGAAAATACACGCTGTATTTTTGTGGATTTACACAATCCAGAAACCTTAAACAAAGTCATGCATGATACTGATATTGTGTACTATCTTGTTCACAGCATGGGCGATGCACATAATTTAGTTGAGCAAGAGCGTAAAGCGGCAATTAATGTTGTGGAAGCATTAGAAGGCACAGAAGTTAAACAAATTATTTTTTTAAGTGCCTTACAACATGAAGATCAGCAATATTCACCCCATCTCATTGCCCGAAAACTCACGGGTGAGGTATTAAGAACAAGCGCGATCCCTGTAACTGAAATTCGTACCTCAATGATTGTCGGCCCTGGCTCTGCCGCCTTTGAAATTATGCGTGATATGGTTTATAACCTCCCTATTCTTACGCCTCCACGCTGGGTTCGTTCAAAATCTTCCCCTATTGCCTTAAAAAACTTAATTCACTATTTAACAGAAATTATCCATCATCCCACACATCAACATCGTATTTTTGATGCTGGTGGCCCCGAATATATTAGCTATCAGACCCTTTTTGAGCGCTTTATTAAAATTTCAGGTAAAAAACGAGTGCTGATCCCGCTACCTATGCCGGGCAGTCTTATTTCTGCGGGCTTTATCAGTATGATAACGTCTGTGCCAACCTCTATTGCCAAAGAGCTGATCCAAGGGCTTAAATATGATCTTCCTGCCAACGATGAGCCATTACGTAAACTTATTCCTCAATCCCTAATTAAATTTGATGATGCAGTTAAAGAAACATTAGCTGATGAAGAAGCCGCTTTAGATAATCAGGATTGGGGATATTCTCCAGCGGTTCGTAATCGCTGGAAGCCGGGTTACGGTTATTACCCTAAAAATGCGGGTTTTACAGCATCTACACCGGCAAGCGCGGCATCCCTTTGGCATACTGTGCAACAAATCGGCGGAGAACAAGGCTATTTTTATGGTAATGCGCTATGGAAAACCCGCGCCATCATGGATGATATGGTCGGAAATAAAGTGACTTATGGCCGACCGTCCAGAGACACATTAGAGCTTGGCGATATGATTGATGGTTGGCGAGTGATCAAACTAGAGCCAGAAAAACAACTAACCTTATTATTTGGAATGAAAGCTCCCGGTTTAGGTCGCCTTTCTTTTACTATCCATGATAGTGGTAATCTTCGTTCAATCGATGTTCGTGCTTGGTGGCACCCTGCCGGTTTTAGTGGATTACTTTATTGGTTTGCGATGATGCCTGCGCATTTATTTATTTTCAAAGGCATGGCTAAAACCATAAGTAATAACGCTTATATTCTGGATAAAAATTCACCTAACAGTGAAAAAAAATAGCTGAGTTACCCATTTTTACGTAAAAAAACCACTTTATTATGCAGTTTTAGTTGCATAATTATTCTTACCGTTTTATTATTTGAACCAGTTAATGACTATTCAGAAAAAACGCATGAGTATTCAATTAAAAAACATAAATTGTTTCTACGGTTCGCACCAAGCACTCTATGATATTAATCTGGAATGCTCTGCTGGTGAAACAATGGTTCTATTAGGACCAAGTGGTGCAGGTAAGAGCTCACTAATGAGAGTTCTTAATTTATTAGAAATGCCACGTTCAGGCGAATTAGAAATTGCGGGTCTACATTTTGACTTTAGCCAACAGCCTAACGCAAAGGCAATTCGTTCATTACGCCAAAATGTGGGCATGGTATTTCAACAATATAATTTATGGCCGCATCTGACGGTTCTTGATAATTTAATTGAAGCACCTTGTCGTGTATTAGGTTTATCAAAACCGCAGGCTAAAGAAAAAGCGATGAAGTTACTTGAACGTTTACGTTTAAGTGATTATGCAGGACGCTTCCCACTACATTTATCGGGTGGACAGCAACAACGTGTTGCCATTGCAAGAGCATTAATGATGGAGCCTCAAGTTCTCTTATTTGATGAACCGACAGCGGCATTAGATCCTGAAATTACAGCTCAAGTTGTTGATATTATTAAAGAGCTTTCTGAAACGGGTATTACACAAGTGATTGTGACCCATGAAGTTGAAATTGCACGCAAAGCCGCGAGCAAAGTTGTATATATGGAAAACGGCCGTATTATAGAGCAAGGTGATAACTATCGTTTCACGGCTCCACAAACGGAAGCTTTTGCTAATTACTTGTCACACTAAATCGGGATCAGACAATGAAAAAAATATTATTTGCAGCACTTCTGACCAGTATTACACTTTCTGCAACTGCGGCTGAGAAAGAGACAATCCGTTTTGCCACTGAAGCAACATATCCTCCATTTGAAATGATTGATGCGAATAACCAAATTGTAGGATTTGATGTTGACCTCGCTAATGCAATGTGTGCAAAAATTAATGCGGATTGTACCTTTACCAATCAGTCTTTTGATAGCTTAATTCCTAGTCTGAAATTCCGTCGTTTTGAAGCATTAATGGCAGGTATTGATATTACCCCTGAGCGTCAAAAACAAGTTGATTTTACGGATTCTTACTATGATAACTCAGCTGTATTTATTACAGTAACAGGTAAAATCTCTGATGTTGCTAGCTTAAAAGGTAAACAAATTGGTGTACAGAATGGGACTACCCATCAGAAATTCATCAATGAGCAACACAAAGAAATGAAAACTGTTCCTTATGACAGTTACCAAAATGCAGTATTAGATCTTAAAAATGGTCGTATTGAAGCTATCTTTGGTGACACTGCAGTTGTAAATGAATGGCTGAAAAAAAATCCTGAATTAGGTATTGTAGGCGATAAAGTTGCAGATCCTAACTATTTTGGTACAGGCCTTGCGATCGCAGTAAGAAAAGGCAATGCTGATTTACAAGATAAATTAAACAAAGCATTAGCTGAAGTAAAAGCTGATGGCACTTATGATGTCATTTATAAAAAATGGTTTGAATAACAATAATAGCTTAATAAATGAATGAAATAACAACTCTAGCAGGTGCGGCCGTTACTACGGTCTCACTTGCTATTTCTGCTCTTATCATTGGATTAGTTCTCGCCATGTTGTTTACAGCATGGGAATCCGCGAGATGGAAAGCCTTTGCTTTCTTAGGAACATGCTGGGTAACACTAATCAGAGGACTACCAGAAATGCTGGTGGTTCTTTTTGTCTATTATGGCACCTTACAAGGTGTCATGATCTTAATGGATGGCATTGAATTAGGTTCTTTCACCTTACAAATAGATTTTGGTGATACTGAATCTCTACCTTTCTATTGTGGTGTTATCGCCCTTTCACTTCTTTATGCTTCTTATGCTTCACAAACATTACGTGGCGCCTTAAAAGCGGTACCAACAGGACAATGGGAAGCCGGCCAAGCGTTAGGTATGGGTCGTATTACTATTTTCTTCCGCTTTATTATGCCTCAAATGTGGCGTCATGCTTTACCTGGTTTAGGTAATCAGTGGTTAGTTTTATTAAAAGATACGGCTTTAGTCTCATTAATCAGTGTTAATGATTTAATGTTACAGACACAAAGTATAGCTAATAGAACTCAAGAGCCTTTTACTTGGTATAGCATTGTTGCACTGATTTATTTAGCCATTACGCTAGTCAGTCAATATATCCTGAAATGGTTAGAAATGAGAACAACTCGATTTGAACGGAGTGCCTCATAATGTGGGATTATATTGTTGATATTTTACCGGGATTACCAACCAGCTTGTCATTAACATTAGTGGCTTTATTGGTAGCCTTTACACTTTCAGTTTTAATGACCTTTATTTTGGCATTAAAAACCCCTGTTATTACTCAAATTGTAAAAGCGTATATCACCTTATTTACCGGTACACCGTTATTAGTGCAGTTTTTCTTAATCTATTATGGCCCTGGACAATTTCCTGTGTTGCAAAAATTCCCTCTGATTTGGGAGTTATTATCAACACCGTGGTTTTGTGCCATGGTCACATTAGCATTAAATAGTGCCGCTTATTCAACCTTACTTTTTTATGGTGCAGTAAGAGCTATTCCTTCAGGACAATGGCAATCTTGCCAAGCATTAGGTATGTCGCCAGTGCAAACAGCAAGAGTAATATTGCCTTATGCATTTAAGCGTGCGCTTTCATCCTATTCAAACGAAGTTGTATTGATATTTAAAAGTACCTCACTCGCCAGTACGATCACATTGCTTGAATTAACAGGTTATAGCCGACAAGTATTTGGTCAAAGTTATGATGTGATGGTCTTTGTTGCCGCAGGTATTATTTATTTAGGCATCAACGGAATACTGACACTTCTAATGAGATTGATTGAGAAAAAAGCCTTAGAGTTTGAACATCGTAATTAAAACGTCTAAACCAAACTGTCGATAAAAAAATACCCCAGAATTTTTGAACTGCACCCCAAAAGTTGGACACCAACTTTGGGGTGTTTTTCTATGGCTAAATATTCTCTTGATTTTAAACTAAATGTGATTAATTTTTATCTCGAAGGCAATGGTTTTCTATCAA